>NZ_NEJZ01000027.1:0-71051 GCF_002113215.1 Pseudomonas sp. B15(2017) | reverse complement strand
AGGTCCGCGTGTAATCACGCTGACTGCGCCTTTTTCCTGTATTCATTACTCCCTCCTGAGAATGGGTCAGAAGGTGTAAACCTTATTCAGGACGAGACAAGGTGATGAAATTGGGCGGCTGGATTGGAATTGGTCTGGGCGCGGCTGCTTCAGGAGTCAAGGTAAAAGATACTTGCCAGGCGGGGGCGGCAGAGGCTTGCAGAAAGGTAAAAATTACTGAATCAGGGAAATTAGGGGGGAATGTTGCTGGAGGTGCTATGGGGGCTTGGGCGGGAGCCGGTACATGCGTTGTCATCGGTATTGGAACTGCGGGGTTCGGTGGCCTTGCTTGCGGAATTGTATTACCCGGTGTTGGATCATTGGTAGGTGGAGAGGTTGGTGCCGCAGTTGGTGAGTGGGCGGGCGAACTTATATATGAGGTTACGGAGTGAAATTCGGATTGGTAGATCCATACGTTTGGGTCGTGTTGACGCTGGTTGGATTATTTTTGGTTAACTTTTCTTTGATGCTCTACCTCGCATACTTTCGTATGAAAGAGGTGTTGGGACATTTAAGCAATTCTCCCGCAGTGATGCACAGATCACTGAGGTCTGATCGGGGCATCCTTGGTAGGCTTTCATTGCTGGGTTATGTGAGTATGATGCTAACTTTCCCTCATCGCGCCATAAATAAAGGGCTTTTGGATGCCGAGGACTACGAGCAATTTCCAAGGCACCTGAAATTAATAGTTAAGTTCTCCAACTGCTTTATGTGGTCCCTTTCTGCGCTGCTTGCAGTTATGTACGTTTTGTATCGTTGATACTCGCACATGACCAATGAAGAAGAGGTTTTGTTCGTTTTGACTTTTGGCGGAGTGTTCTTTGGTCTTGCTTTCATATCTGTTGTCGGTCAGTTCTATCTCGTTCTATTCAGAATGGAGGCGATTTTTCGTTTTCTCAGTAATTCGCAAGGCGTGTTAGTTCGTAAGCCTTTGAGTGGTGGGGTTACAGGTGCTTATTTCATGTTGGCGTGCATCGGCTCGTACCTGCTCATGCCATCTCGGGCAATCAAGGGGGGGGCGTTGGATGAGAGTGACTTACTGAATTTTCCGAAGGGTTTGTTGCGTTTGATTCGCTTTGTGTATTTATCAGCAATTGGAAGCTTCGTAGCGATGGTTGTTTTTTTATTGGTTGCGAACTTTATGGGGTGGCTTGAATGAAGTTGAATGGCAGGCAGTTATAGGTTTATGAGAGACGATTCCGTTAGAAATTGGCTTCAAGCCCACCCCCTTGACAGTGCTGAACAACTCTTCGCCATCTTCTGCAATGCGAGCAGTGCCGAGCCGTTCAAAGTTTGGCAACGCTCGAAGTTTGCGTCGGCACCCAGCCCTGTTTGGGCGGAAACGAACTATGCCGAGTGGGACGCGGTGATGCCCTACGTGGGAATCGTCGACGCGGGCAGTGAGTTTCTGGATTGGGTGGCGACCACGGAGTCTCGGGACTGGGGCTGGCTGGCGGTCTCTTCGGCGGGGCTTGAGGCGGTGGTCGAGCACTTTCGCAGTTTGACCCAAGTGCTGATGCCGGACGGGAAAGCGGTGTTTTTCCGGTTCTGGGATGGGCGGTTTTTGTTGCCGATCCTTGAGTCGTCCGAAGTGGATGCCGGGCAATTGCTGCCGGTTCTCACGCGAGGCTTGATCAACGGCCAGGCTGTCGAGATCGGGGGCAGGGCGCGGGTCTCGGGTCGGGAGTTTCCTTGGTGGTCGGTGCCGGAAAAGCTGCTGGCGCAGTTCGGCGGTGACACCCGGATCAACAACGCCTTGCAGTGGTTGAGCGAGGAGCAGCCGGCGTTGTTCGAGGCGTTTCCCGCCGATGTCTTGCGCTGCAAGGTTGTCAGGTTTTTTGCGGTTACGGCGTCGGACGAATCGTCGGCTTCGGCATTGCTGGACTACTTGCGGGACGAGTCAGAGTGAAATTTCCGGGCAAAGGCTTCGGACGTTTCCTGCGAGTTGCGGCGGTTTGCGTGAACTGGTGGGCGCGGTGGTGCGGGGATAGTCTTTTGGCTGTCACTGCGAGAGTGGTGACAGGGTGTAGGAACCCTTGGAAAACTCGCCGTGCATTCGCTCTGCTCTTTGATTGCGGCACTTGAACGTGCCCATGACATTGTTCGCGGCGGCTGTGCGCGGGAACGCTTCGGCGTAGCTGAGTTTGGTGGGTTCCTCAGTTTCCTACTCTCGCGTACAGCTGCCACCCAAACCTGTAGGAAGGTCGTTGGCAGCTTCACTTAACCTGCCGAGGTGCAATAAATGTCGACGTTAAAACCCGATCCACCGTACGAGCCCTTCATCCCTCACCCCAACAACCGCCTCATGGCGCTGACCAGCAACTGCAACGACATGCCCACCCTGTTCATCGACACCCACGCCCCGCTCGATGTCCTGATGGACGCCGCCAACTACCGGATCCGCGCGGTCATCCAGGTCCTCGAAAACATGTGCATGCGCGGCTCGGTCGAATGCGACTCGGTCATCCTCAGCGACTTCGCCCAACTCTGTGTGATTCCGCTGCGTGACGGCTGCGATGTCTTGGATGTGATTGGCAAGCGACTACGCGCCATGCCGTCCTGACTCGATCGTTCCCACGTCGAGGCGTCGAACGGTCCGCGTGGGAATGCTTCCAGGGACGCACCGCGTTCCAGGCGTCCACCGCAGTTGGGGCTGATACCCCATGCGACGCGGAGCGTCACGGGCTGCATTACCACGCAGAGCGTGGGAACGATCATCAGCACAGCGGGACGCCACTCAGCTGTGAGCCCCTGACTTGCCGCCTGGTAAAAGGTAAACTTCACGGCCCTCGCAGGAGCAGCCATGAATTATCGTCACGCCTTCCATGCCGGCAATCACGCCGATGTGTTCAAACACCTGACCTTGACCCGTCTCATCGCCTTGATGTCGCGCAAGGAGCAGCCGTTTGCCTATCTCGACAGCCACGCCGGCATCGGTCTGTATGACTTGCAGGGCGATCAGGCCAACCGTACCGGCGAGTACCTGGAAGGCATCGCGCGGTTGTGGGATCAGCCGGATCTGCCGGCGCTGACCGCCGACTACATGAATGTGCTGCGCGAGATGAACCCGGATGGCCAGTTGCGCTACTACCCGGGTTCGCCGGAGCTGGCGCGACGTCTGACCCGTTCTCAGGATCGGGTGTTGCTCAACGAGAAGCACCCGGAAGACGGCGTGCTGCTCAAGGACAACATGAAGGGCGACCGTCGTGTGGCCGTGCATCTGGGTGAGGGCTGGCATGTGGCGCGGGCGTTGTTGCCGGTGGCCGAGAAACGCGCGGTGATGCTGATCGATCCGCCGTTCGAGAAACTCGACGAGATGCAGCGTTGCGCGGCCTCTTTGAAAGAAGCGATCTCGCGCATGCGCCAGACCGTGGCGGCCATCTGGTATCCGGTGAAGGACCAGCGCGCATTGCGTCGTTTCTATCAGGATCTGGCCGGCACCGGTGCGCCGAAGTTGCTGCGGGTCGAGTTGCTGGTGCATCCGCTGGACACGCCGAACAGCCTGAACGGCTCCGGGCTGGCGATTGCCAATCCGCCGTGGGGGCTGGAGGAAGAATTGCGTGAGCTGCTGCCGTGGCTGTCCAAGAAGCTGGGCCAGACCCAGGGTGGGTGGCAGATGGATTGGTTGATCGCCGAGAGCTGATCGCTGACCGATTGTTCCCACGCTCTGCGTGGGAATGCAGCCCGGGACGCTCCGCGTCCCAACAGCGGACGCAGAGCGTCCATTGAGGCATTCCCACGCGGAGCGTGGGAACGATCAGGCGTAGCGCGGGAGCGATCAGGGCGGGCTTAGTTACCCGCCAGGCTCGGTGGCATGCAAACGCCGGTGCCGCCAATCCCGCAATAGCCTTCCGGATTTTTCGCCAGATACTGCTGGTGATAGGCCTCGGCGAAGTAAACGGTCGGGGCCTGTTCAATCTCGGTGCTGATTTCACCCAGACCCGCCTTCGACAGCTCGGCCTGATACACGGCCTTGCTCTTCAGCGCTGTTTCCAGTTGCTCCGGCGTGGTGGCATAGATCACCGAGCGGTACTGAGTGCCGATGTCATTGCCCTGGCGCATGCCCTGCGTCGGGTTGTGCAATTCCCAGAACATCGCCAGCAGCTCTTCGTAGCTGACCTTGGCCTTGTCAAACACCACCAGAACGACTTCAGCGTGACCGGTCAGGCCCGAGCAGACTTCTTCGTAGGTCGGGTTCGGCGTGTAGCCGCCGGCGTAGCCGACCACGGTGCTGACCACACCTTCGCGCTGCCAGAAGCGACGCTCGGCACCCCAGAAGCAACCCAGACCGAAAATCGCGAAGTCGACGTCTTCGAAAAACGGGCCGAGCAGCGGCGTGTCTTCGAACACAAAGTGTTTTTCAGGCAGGGCCATCGGGGTTTCGCGGCCAGGCAGAGCTTGTTCTTTAGTCGGTAGCACGTTTTTGTTCACCAGAATTTCCGAGCGCAGAACCATGATCGTTCCTCTCAGTCAGGATGGGATGTAAATAAGCAGACCACCAGTGTGCCCAATGATGCCCGTTTTCGCACTATTCAAATGTGGGAGCGAGCTTGCTCGCGAAGGCGGCGATCCATTCAACATTTGCAGTGACTGACCCACCGCTTTCGCGAGCAAGCTCGCTCCCACAGGGTTGGGGGGATTATGGGATTTAGAGGCAGAGCGGGCCGCGCGGGTAGCGCTTGAGCGCCTGGATCAGCTCGCCGCCCGGAATCGGCCGGTCGAACAGATAGCCCTGGCCGACGTCGCAGCGGTGGCGACGCAGGAACGCCAGTTGTTCGGCGGTCTCGATGCCTTCGGCCACGACCTTGAGCTTCAGGTTGTGGGCCATGGCGATCACGGCGGAGGTGATTTCCATGTCGTCCTGGTTGTCCGGGATTTCATGGATGAAGCTGCGATCGATCTTGATGATGTCGATCGGGAATTTTTTCAGGTAGCTGAGCGACGAGTAGCCGGTGCCGAAGTCATCCATCGCCAGGGTCAGGCCCAGGCGCTTGAGCTGATCGAGCTGCAGGTGAGTGTCTTCGGTGGCCTCCAGCAGCAGGCCTTCGGTCAGTTCCAGCTCCAGCAGATTGGCCGGCAGGGCTTCTTCCTTGAGGATGTTGGCGATCGAGGCCACCAGATCCGGGTCGGAGAACTGCTTGGGCGACAGGTTGATCGCCACTTGCAGTTTGCCCATGCCGGCGGCGGTCAGCGCTTTGCTCATGCGGCAGGCCTGGCGGGCGATCCATTTGCCGATCGGAATGATCAGGCCGGTTTCCTCGGCGACGCTGATGAACTGGTCCGGGCGGATCATGCCGCGTTCCGGGTGATTCCAGCGCAGCAGCGCTTCCATGCCCAGCAACCGACCGCTGCGCAGGCACAGCTTGGGTTGATAGAACACGTCCAGCTCGTTCTGGGTCAGGGCGCGGCGCAGGTTGTTCTCGACGAACAGTTTGTAACTGGCTTCGGCGTTCAGCGCTTCGGTGAACACCTGCACCTGATGTTTGCCGTTGGCCTTGGCCTTGTGCAGGGCGAGGCCGGCGTTGCGCATCAGGGTCTGCGGGTCGCGGCCGTGCAGCGGCGCGCAGGCCAGGCCAACGGAGCCGGTGACGCTGATGAGCTGGTTGTCGACGAACATCGGTTTGTCGAGGGTCATCAGCAGCTGGCTGGCGATCTGTTGGCCGGTCTCCAGGTCCGTGTCGTCGAGCAACACCGCGAATTCATTACTGGCGAACCGCGCCAGGCTGCCGCTGGAACTCAGGCTGTTGCGCAGGCGCCGGGCCAGGCTGATCAACAGTTTGTCGCCGGTCTGGTGACCGAGGCTATCGTTGATCCGCTTGAAGTTGTCGATGTCCACCAGCAGCAGGCTGATCGGGGTATCGCTGTCCCGGGCGAAGCGTTCATCCAGGTTGCGGATAAATGCAGGCCGGTTACCGAGGTTGGTCAGGTTATCGGTATACGCCAGACGTTCGATGCGCTGTTGCGCCAGTTTAGACTGGGTGATGTCTTCGTAGATGCCGATGTAATGCGTCAGCTCACGGTTGTCGCCGTACACCTTGGAGATCGATAACTGGCCCCAGTAGGGTTCGAGGTTTTTCCGGCGGCTCTTGAATTCGCCCTGCCAGCTGTTGCTCTTGGCCAGCGCCGAGGGCGCGTCGAACAACAGTTCGCTGAGGTTTTCCAGGGCCGGCAGCTCCGCCAGGCGCTGGCCGTGGACTTCCTCGGTGGTGTACTGGGTGATCGCGGTGAAGCTCGGGTTGACGTACTCGACCACGCCGTCGCAATTGACCAGCAAAAAGGCGTTGGCGCTTTGCTCGACCGCGCGCTGGAACAAGTGCAGGGCGCTGGTGGCGGTGCGGCGGTTGTGATTGTTGATGACCTGGGCGAACTGGTCGGCCAGTTCACCGGCAAAGGCGATTTCGTCGGACTGCCAGGCGCGGGTGACGCCGGTCTGCTCCAGGCACAGCACGCCGACCACCTGGCCGTCGACGCGGATGCTGGCGTCGAGCATGGCGTTGACGTCACGGGGGCGCAGGGCCTCGGCCATCTCCCGGGTGCGCGGGTCGCGCATCGCGTTGTTCGCGTCGATGGCGCGACTGCTGTGCAGCGCTTCCATGTAATCGGGAAAGCCGCTGACGTCGATGGCCTCCGGCAGAATGTATTCCTGAGTGGCGCGGTGGTAGGCCGAGATCGGCACCAGTTTCTGGCCTTCCAGGTTCCACAGGCTGGCGCAGTCGATTTCATAGATGTCGCAGGCGCAGCGCGTGATCAGTTCGGCGGCTTCTTGCAGGGAATTCTGGCTGCTGTAGCGCTGGCGGGCCAGCAACAGGATCAGATCCTGCTGGGCGCGCACCCGCTCCAGATGCTGCAGTTGCTCCTGCTGGGCACGCTGGTTGAGCTCAAGGGCGATTTGCAGGCGCGAGTTCTGGGTTTCCAGGTCGACGGACGGCAGCGCTGGTGCTTCGTCGAACACGTTGTCGACCGCCAGCAGGTAACCGCGCAGCAAGTGACGGTTGTGCTGTTTGTAGGCTTCACCGAGTTCAAGAATGCTCAAGGCGCCGGCGGCGGTGTGCAGGGTGTAGCGCACCAGATAATGCGGACTTTGGCCGAGTTGCTGCTGGATCGTGTCATGCAGCTGATAGCGCGCTTCGGGCTCCATCAGGCTGGCGTAGGGCGAGCCGACCAGGGCGCAGAGTTCGACGGCGGGCTGGCCGAACTGACGTTCGCAGTTGGGATCGAGAAACAGCATCGCCCAGCTGGCTTCATTCAAGCGCTCGAAACGCAGCATGCCGAGCCGCGAGGGCACAGGCAACTGCGTCACTACCTCGGCCACCATACGGCTGGCGGCATCGGGTTGGCTCTTCATGAAGGGAACTCGCTTGGAAATTTGCTGAACGCGCCGGGCTCTCGCCCTCTTTACTGTTGCCTGCGGCAAGGTTGCATCATTGCGGCACTGACTGACAAGAGACATGAAGGCCAAGTGCTATAAGAATATGTCGGCTGCAGTGAACATTTCTCCAGCGCTTGCCGGAAACTAATGCTTTCAAGCGTGGTGATGCCCGTTCCAGAGCCTTCTGGCATCCGGAACGGTCGTTGCCGCTGGATTCACCGCAACGGAATATCGATCGATTGCAGAGGCCTGCCATCGCGGTCGTGGTAGTTGACCTGGATCCGCCCGGCCTCGACCACCATGTGCGCGAAGTTGTCCTGGCTGATGACCTGACTGGTCAGCGCGTGCCGGTATTCGCCTGACTCGGTCTGTGCCAGTGGCGAGTCGAGCCTGAAGGTCGCGGCGGTGGCGTAGGGCAGCAGTTTGCTGTTGCTCAGCGGCGAGGAAACGACGGTGTGTACTTCAAAGTCCGGGTCTTCGCTGTGGCTCAGGCGACTGGTCAGCGAACCATGCACATCGCCGGAAATGAACACAACGTTTTTGAGCCGATGCTTGCGGATGGTCTCCAGCAGGCGCAGGCGCTGTTCGGGGAAGCCCGCCCAGGCATCGTTGCCGTTCATTTTGCGGTCGGGGTAGAACATGACGCTGGTGACCACGAACTTGACCCGCGCCGGGCTGTCGACCAGCCACTTGCACAAGGCCTGTTCCTGTTCTTCATCGAGGATGCGGCGGTTGTCGTTCGACAAGTTGCGGCGAGTTCGGCTGTCCGTTACAAACCATTCGATATCGCCGTCACTGAATTGATACCAGTAGTGCGTCAGAGAAGTTCGATCGATAGTGCCGTTAGTTGTTGTTGAACAGATCGGGCTATGACTGGCTTGATAAATATCGTAAGCCGCCATTGCATTGCGATAGAGAGTTTCATCGGACTTGTTGGCGTTCATGGGCCAGTTATCTTCTATTTCATGATCATCAAGAATCATGTAAGTCGAATTCTCCAACATCAGTCGTCGAATATTGGGCAGGGAAAACGCCGCACGATACTTTGCAATGATCTCGTCATAGTCGCGGTCAGGAGCGAGCAGGTTCAAATCATCGGCGTAGATCTGATCGCCACACATCATGATTGCGCTGACTGCCGGTCGTGCTCCCTCGATCAATTGGCTGATGGACGCGAAGATCCGGTCGCCCAGATGCGGGAGGACAGGGATGCCGGAGGTCATGCGCAGGTAGCGACAGGAACCAAGGATGTAGGCACGCGGCTGTAACGGCTGATGGCTGCGGGTGCGCAGGCGATACGTTTCTCGTGGCCATTGCAGCGGCAGCTCCGCCACGCTGTGGACGGTGTGGACGGGGCTCATCGGGCTGAACCAGCCGGTCTGGTATTCATATTCGGTGTCGGCTTGCAAATGATCGAGTACCAGCACCTCAGTCATGTCGCGAGTTGAATCAAGCTTTACAAACCGGCCCGTTTGCCATTGTTTGGAATCCAATGGCCGGTAACGAATGCCGGCAAATACGGCCGTGTTATGTTGCAGTCCGCCGCGAATAAAGATTCGCGCCTGATGAGTTGTTGTGTGGCCAATGATCGGGCCGACAGTAGGTTTCAGCATGTTCGAATCCATTCGAATAGAAGTTGGTGATGAACAAAGTTGCCCCGTTTTATTGGTGCAACTTTAATACGCCAAGGTTAGTT
Organism: Pseudomonas sp. B15(2017); assembly: GCF_002113215.1. Lineage (NCBI taxonomy): Bacteria > Pseudomonadati > Pseudomonadota > Gammaproteobacteria > Pseudomonadales > Pseudomonadaceae > Pseudomonas > Pseudomonas sp. B15(2017). The sequence continues at coordinate 61,947 of NZ_NEJZ01000027.1, read as the reverse complement.
GCCTGTTGCTGAAAAATATCAACAGGAAGTGGACTTGAGGTGTGGCTTATATCAGCACGAGTTGTGGGAAAAAGTTCGGGCGGGAGTTATTTCAGGCAAAAAAAAGCCCCGCCAAACTGACGGGGTTGAGGTACGAGCGTGTGGCGCTCGAAAACGTGGGACACGGTCGGCCCTCCGTTGCCGGAGGGCCGAGCGCTTTACAGCAGGATGGTGCGGATGTCCGCCAGCAGGTCGCTCAGACGCTTGGTGAAGCGTGCAGCAGCGGCGCCGTTGATCACACGGTGATCGTAGGACAGCGACAGTGGCAGCATCAGTTTCGGCTGGAAGGCTTTGCCGTCCCAGACTGGCTGGATGGTTGCCTTGGAAACACCGAGGATCGCCACTTCCGGCGCGTTGACGATCGGCGTGAAGCCGGTGCCGCCAATGTGGCCGAGGCTGGAAATGGTGAAGCAGGCGCCTTGCATCTCGTCCGAGGAGAGCTTCTTGGTCCGGGCTTTCTCAGCCAGGGAAGCGGCCTCGGCGGCCAGTTGCAGCAGGCTCTTCTGGTCGACGTTCTTGATGACCGGTACCAGCAGGCCGTCCGGGGTGTCGACGGCGAAGCCGATGTTCACGTATTTCTTGCGGATGATCGCCTTGCCGCTTGGGGCCAGCGAGCTGTTGAAGTCCGGCAGTTCCTTGAGCAGGTGGGCGCAGGACTTGAGCAGCAGCGGCAGGATGGTCAGCTTGACGCCGGCCTTCTCTGCGACAGCTTTCTGTGCGGTGCGGAACGCTTCCAGCTCGGTGATATCCGCCGAGTCGAATTGCGTCACGTGCGGCACGTTCAGCCAGCTGCGGTGCAGGTTGGCAGCGCCGACCTGCATCAGGCGGGTCATCGGCACTTCTTCGATTTCGCCGAAGCGGCTGAAGTCGACGGCCGGAATCGGCGGGATGCCCGCGCCACCGGTTGCGCCAGCGGCAGCGGCCGGTGCTTCCTTGGCCTTCTGCATCATGGCTTTGACGTATGTCTGAACGTCTTCTTTCAGGATGCGACCGTGCGGACCGCTGGCGCCGACAGCGCTCAGCTCGACGCCGAATTCGCGAGCCAGTTGACGCACGGCAGGGCCGGCGTGAACTTTCGCACCCGGCTTGGCTGGAGCAGCGGCCGGAGCAGCGGCCGGAGCGGCGGCAGCAGGTGCAGCGGCAGCCGGAGCAGCAGCGGCTGGCGCCGGAGCGCTCGGAGCAGCGGCGGCAGCTGGAGCCGGGGCAGCAGCCGGAGCGGCGCCTTTGACTTTCAGCTTGAGGATCAGATCGCCGGTGCCGACTTCGTCGTCCAGCTTGATGGAAACGCTTTCCACCACGCCAGCGGCAGGCGACGGGATTTCCATGCTCGCCTTGTCGGATTCCAGGGTGATCAGCGACTGATCGGCTTCAACGCTGTCGCCAGCCTTGACCAATACTTCGATGATCTTGGCCTTGCCGGCCGAACCGATGTCCGGAACGTGGATGTCCTGAACGCTGTCGGCAACCGGTGCGGCTGGCGCGGCGGCAGGCGCCGGCGCTGCGGCAACGGCTGGAGCAGCAGCCTGGGCCGGAGCGGCGGCAGCAGGGGCCGCAGCCCCCGCCACTTCCAGATCCAGAATCAGGTCGCCAGTGCCGACTTCGTCGTTCAACTTGACGCTGATGGCCTTGACCACGCCAGCGGCAGGCGACGGGATTTCCATGCTGGCCTTGTCGGATTCCAGGGTGATCAGCGACTGATCAGCCTCGACCTTGTCGCCGACCTTGACCTGGATCTCGATGATCTGGGCCTTGCCCGACGAACCGATGTCCGGCACGTGCACTTGTTGAACCGAAGCGGCAGCAGGGGCAGCGGCTGGCGCGGCAGCAGCAGGCGCGGCAGCCGGTGCAGCTTCAGCCTTGGCAGCGGGAGCGGCAGCCGGAGCAGGGGCCGCTTGCGCGGCGCCCTCGACTTCCAGTTCCAGCAGTTCGTCGCCTTCTTTCAGGCGATCACCCAACTTCACTTTCAGGCTCTTGATGACACCGGCCTTCGGGGCCGGCACTTCCATGCTGGCCTTGTCCGATTCCAGAGTCAGGATGCTCTGGTCGGCTTCGATACGGTCGCCGACCTTCACAAACAGTTCGATTACTTCACCTTCACCGCTGCCGATGTCAGGTACGCGAATGAGTTCGCTCACAGAGTTTCTCCTCAGCAGTCCAGTGGGTTGCGTTTTTCCGGGTCGATACCGAACTTGGTAATGGCCTCGGCCACGACTTTAGGTTCGATATCACCACGGTCAGCCAGTGCTTCCAGGGCTGCCAACACCACGAAATGACGGTCGACTTCGAAGAAATGACGCAGTTTCTTGCGGCTGTCGCTGCGGCCGAAACCGTCGGTGCCCAGGACTTTGAATTCCTTGGACGGTACCCACTGACGGATCTGCTCGGCGAACAGTTTCATGTAGTCGGTAGAGGCGATGACCGGACCTTTACGGCCGCTCAGGCACTCTTCGACGTAGCTGCGCTTAGGCTTCTGGCCTGGTTTCAGACGGTTGCTGCGCTCTACGGCCAGGCCGTCGCGACGCAGTTCGTTGAAGCTGGTAACGCTCCACACGTCGGCACCGATGTTGAACTCTTCACGCAGGATCTTCGCCGCTTCACGGACTTCACGCAGGATGGTGCCGGAGCCCATCAGCTGTACGTGGTGCGCCGCGTCGCGGGTGTCTTCTTCAAGCAGGTACATGCCTTTCTTGATGCCTTCTTCGGCACCGGCCGGCATGGCTGGCTGCTGGTACGACTCGTTCATCACGGTGATGTAATAGAAGATGTCCTGTTGCTCTTCGGTCATCTTCTTCATGCCGTCCTGAATGATCACCGCCAGCTCGTAGCCGTAGGTCGGATCGTAGGTGCGGCAGTTCGGGATGGTGGCAGCCAGCAGGTGGCTGTGACCGTCTTCGTGCTGCAGGCCTTCACCGTTCAGGGTGGTGCGGCCGGCGGTGCCGCCGATCAGGAAGCCACGGGTGCGGCTGTCGCCGGCAGCCCAGGCCAGGTCGCCGATACGCTGGAAGCCGAACATCGAGTAGAAGATGTAGAACGGCAGCATTGGCTGGTTGTGGCTGGAGTACGAAGTACCGGCAGCGATGAAGGAGCTCATGGCGCCCGCTTCGTTGATGCCTTCTTCAAGGATCTGACCTTTCTGGTCTTCCTTGTAGAACATCACCTGGTCTTTATCGACTGGCTCGTAGAGCTGGCCGACGGACGAGTAGATGCCCAGCTGACGGAACATGCCTTCCATGCCGAAGGTACGGGCTTCGTCCGGGATGATCGGAACGATGCGCGGGCCGATTTCCTTGTCCTTGACCAGCTGGGCGAGGATCCGCACGAAGGCCATGGTGGTGGAAATTTCGCGGTCGCCGGAACCGTCGAGGATTGCCTTGAGGGTGTCCAGGTCCGGAGTCGGCACACTGAAGCTCTGCGCACGACGCTGCGGAACGAAACCGCCCAGTGCGGCACGACGCTCGGCCAGATAACGGGCTTCGGCGCTGCCTTCTTCCGGCTTGAAGAACGGCAGGTGTTCCAGGTCGGCATCCTTGACCGGGATGTCGAAACGGTCACGGAAGTGTTTCAGGCTTTCGACGTCGACTTTCTTGGTGTTGTGCGCGGTGTTTTTCGCTTCGCCGGCACCGGTGCCATAACCCTTGATGGTCTTGGCCAGAATGACGGTAGGCTGGTCCTTGTGGTTGACCGCCTGGTGGTACGCCGCGTAGACCTTGTACGGGTCGTGGCCGCCACGGTTGAGTTTCCAGATCTCGTCGTCGGACAGGTCGGCAACCATCGCCTTGAGTTCAGGCGTGTTGAAGAAGTGCTCGCGAACGAACGCGCCGTCTTTGGCCTTGTAGTTCTGGTACTCGCCGTCGATGACTTCGTCCATGCGACGTTGCAGGATGCCGTCGACGTCCTTGGCCAGCAGTGGGTCCCAGAAACGGCCCCAGATGACTTTGTTGACGTTCCACTGGGCACCGCGGAACACGCCTTCGAGTTCCTGGATGATCTTGCCGTTGCCGCGAACCGGGCCGTCGAGGCGCTGCAGGTTGCAGTTGATGACGAAGATCAGGTTGTCCAGCTTCTCGCGGCCGGCCAGGGAGATGGCGCCCAGGGATTCCGGCTCGTCGCACTCGCCGTCGCCCAGGAAGCACCAGACTTTCTGTTTGCCCGGCTGGATGAAACCGCGGTGTTCCAGGTACTTCATGAAGCGAGCCTGGTAGATCGCCTGGATCGGGCCCAGACCCATCGAAACGGTCGGGAACTGCCAGAAGTCAGGCATCAGCCAAGGGTGCGGGTAGGACGACAGGCCCTGACCGTCGACTTCCTGGCGGAAGTTGTTCATCTGGTCTTCGGTGATGCGGCCTTCCATGAACGCACGGGCGTAAACGCCTGGCGAGGTATGGCCCTGGAAGTAGATCAGGTCGCCGCCGTGTTCATCGGTCGGGGCCTGGAAGAAGTAGTTGAAGCCGATGTCGTACAGGGTCGCACTGGAAGCGAAGCTGGAGATGTGACCACCCAGGTCAGAATCTTTCAGGTTCGTACGCATTACCATGGCCATCGCGTTCCAGCGTACCAGCGAGCGAATGCGGCGTTCCATGAACAGGTCGCCAGGCATGCGTGCTTCGTGGGTAACGGGGATCGTGTTGCGGTAAGGCGTGGTGATGGCGTAAGGGAGCTGCGAACCGCTGCGGGTCGCCAGTTCACCCATACGGGTCATCAGATAGTGAGCACGGTCTTCGCCTTCTTTGTCGAGAACCGATTCCAGGGCGTCCAGCCATTCCTGGGTTTCGACGGGATCGAGGTCTTGCATGGCTTGCTCCAGGGCGGAAAGGCTTCCAGAATCGGTTGCCTGAGTTTGCGACTGGCCTTGTGGGCAGACGATTTAAAATTCTTGGATTGCCGACAGGTTGTTCCGGCGGCGTGTAGTTTTACTACAAATCATCCGGCATTTCAGCCTTTCGAATGTATAGACGAGTAGTAAAACTACAGATGAAAGGCTTGTGGCCTCCGACTGCGTTGTGAGAATAATCGTTAAGGTTGGTCTTTAGCCATCCGAAAAAGGTGAAAGTTTGATGTTGGCTGCCAAAGAAAAAGAAATTTCAGCTATTTCTCACTTTTGTTCGACAGTCCTTCGCGTAGCGGTTTTTCAATCATCACTACAAGCGGCCATTTACACGCCGATCAAGGATAGACCATGACCCTGCCCGCGCTTGCCGAACTGCCCGCCATTCTCCTGCCGTTGGTCAGCCGATCGGAGCAGTCGTTCCGTGCGGCCGTCGCCGGACTTGAAGATGATCTTGGCTTCTCCACCTGGACGCCGGAACGCTGGGCGCAGTTCGCCCGCGTCAGCGCCGCCAGCGATTTTGTCATTGAACAGTGCGTTCGTGACCCTTTGATGTTGTTGTCGCTGGTGCTGTCCGGCGAGCTGGACCGGCCGTTCGCCCCCGGTGAGTTGTGCGGGCAGATTGCGGCTGCGGTCAGCAGCGCACAGACCGAAGATGAACTGGGCCGCGTCCTGCGCCGTCAGCGCACCCGGCATCAGGTGCGGATCATCTGGCGCGACCTCAATCGCCAGGCCGATCTGGTGCAGACCTGCCGCGACCTCTCGGACATGGCCGACGCCAGCATCGATCAAGCCTATCAATGGTTGTACCGCCGCCATTGCGACCAGTTCGGCACGCCGACCGGCCGGCGCAGCGGCGAACCGCAGCAGATGGTCATCCTCGGCATGGGCAAGCTTGGCGCGGTCGAGCTGAACCTGTCTTCGGACATCGACCTGATCTTCGCCTACCCCGAAGGCGGCGAAACCGTCGGCGTCAAGCGCCCGCTGGATAATCAGGAGTTTTTCATCCGTCTCGGCCAGCGCCTGATCAAGGCTCTCGACCCGATCACCGTCGACGGTTTCGTGTTCCGCGTCGACATGCGCCTGCGCCCTTACGGCTCGTCCGGCGCGCTGGTGCTGAGCTTCAATGCACTGGAGCAGTATTACCAGGATCAAGGCCGCGACTGGGAACGCTACGCGATGATCAAGTCGCGGGTGGTGGCTGGCGATCAGGTGGCGGGTGAGCAGTTGCAGGAGATGCTGCGGCCGTTCGTTTACCGTCGCTATCTGGACTTCTCGGCGATCGAAGCGCTGCGCACCATGAAGCAGTTGATCCAGCAGGAAGTGCGGCGCAAGGGCATGGCTGACAACATCAAGCTTGGCTCCGGCGGTATCCGTGAGGTCGAGTTCATCGCCCAGGCCTTTCAACTGATTCACGGCGGACGCGACCTGAGTCTGCAACAGCGCCCTCTATTAAAGGTGTTGGGCACGCTCGAAGGGCAGGGCTATCTGCCGCCGGCGGTCATCAGCGAACTGCGCGAAGGTTACGAATTCCTGCGTTACACCGAACACGCGATCCAGGCGATTGCCGACCGTCAGACCCAGATGCTGCCGGACAGCGCTCAGGATCAGGCGCGTATCGCGTTCATGCTCGGGTTCGCCGACTGGGAGGCGTTCCACGAGAAACTGATGTTCTGGCGCGGCCGCGTGGCCTGGCACTTCGCGCAAGTGATCGCCGATCCCGATGAGGACGAAGGTGCCGAGAGCGAAGTGGTGGTCGGCGGTGAATGGCTGCCGCTGTGGGAAGAGGCTCAGGACGAAGAGGCGGCCTGTCGCCAGCTGGAAGAGGGCGGTTTCGCCGACGCAACCAAGGCCTTGAAAGCATTGGCGAGCCTGCGTGCCAGCCCGCAGTTGCGGGCGATGCAACGTCTGGGGCGCGAGCGTCTCGATGCCTTTATTCCGCGCCTGCTGGCTCAGGCGGTGGAACACGAAAGTCCCGATCTGGTGCTGGAGCGCGTTCTGCCGCTGGTCGAGGCCGTGGCCCGGCGCTCGGCTTATTTGGTCTTGCTGACGGAAAACCCCGGTGCGCTGCGTCGCTTGCTGACGCTATGTGCCGCGAGCCCGTGGATCGCCGAGCAAATCACCCGTTTCCCGCTGTTGCTCGATGAACTGCTCAACGAAGGTCGCCTGTTCAAGCCGCCGCTGGCGCCGGAACTGGCCGCCGAATTGCGCGAGCGCCTGACCCGGATTCCGGAAGACGACCTCGAACAACAGATGGAAGCCCTGCGTCATTTCAAACTGGCGCACCGCTTGCGCGTCGCCGCCTCGGAAATCGCCGGCAGCCTGCCGTTGATGAAAGTCAGCGATTACCTGACCTGGCTGGCCGAGGCAATTCTGGAGCAAGTGCTGGCCCTGGCCTGGCGCCAGACCGTGGCCAAGTACGGCACGCCGCTGCGCACCGATGGCACGCTGTGCGATCCCGGCTTCATCATTGTCGGTTATGGGAAAGTCGGCGGGATCGAGTTGGGGCATGGTTCGGATCTGGATCTGGTGTTCATCCACGATGGCGACCAGCAGGCCGAAACCGATGGGCCGAAGCCCATCGATGGCACGCAGTTCTTCACCCGGCTCGGCCAGCGGATCATCCACCTGCTGACGGCGCAGACCAACTCCGGTCAGTTGTACGAAGTGGACATGCGCCTGCGTCCTTCCGGGGCGTCGGGGCTGCTGGTCAGTTCGCTCGGCGCGTTTGCGCGCTATCAGGAAAATGAAGCCTGGACCTGGGAGCATCAGGCCCTGGTGCGGGCGCGGGTGCTGGTAGGCAGCAAGGATGTCGGGCAGGCCTTCGAGAACGTCCGGGCCCAGGTGCTGGGCAAGGCGCGGGATCTGACGAAACTGCAACAGGAAGTGAGCGAGATGCGTGCCAAGATGCGCGACAACCTCGGCAGCAAGAGCACCGCTGCCGGCACCGGGGCGAATGCCTTCGAGGCCACGGCGCCGTTCGACCTCAAGCAGGACGCCGGAGGTATCGTCGATATTGAATTTATGGTGCAATACGCGGCCCTGGCGTGGTCGCAGACCCACCCGCCGTTGCTGCGCTGGACGGATAATATCCGCATTCTGGAAGAGCTGGAGCACGAGGGGCTGATGCCTGCCGAAGACGCCAGCCTGTTGCGCGAGGCCTACAAGGCCTATCGTTCCGCCGCCCACCGGCAGGCCTTGCAGAAGGACGCCGGCGTGATACCGGGCGATCAGTTCGCGGACGAACGGCGGCAGGTGATGCGGATCTGGCGAGAGCTGGGGCTAAGCTGATTCTCGAGACGGGGAGGCGTAAGGCCTCCCCGGTTCGTTTATGGAAACCACATGAATATTCTGATCGTTGGGCCCAGTTGGGTCGGTGACATGGTGATGGCGCAGACACTGTTTCAGTGTCTAAAGCAGCGCCACCCGCAGTGCGAAATCGACGTGCTGGCCCCCGAGTGGAGCCGGCCGATCCTCGAACGCATGCCCGAAGTGCGCAAGGCCTTGAGCTTCCCGCTCGGCCACGGCGCGCTGGAGCTGGCGACCCGTCGGCGGATTGGCAAATCCCTGGCAGGCCAGTACGACCAGGCGATCCTGCTGCCGAACTCGCTGAAGTCGGCGCTGGTGCCGTTCTTCGCCGGCATCCCGAAACGCACCGGCTGGCGCGGCGAATTCCGCTACGGCCTGCTCAATGACGTGCGCACGCTGGATAAAGAACGTTATCCGCTGATGATCGAGCGTTTCATGGCGCTGGCCTTTGAACCGAATGCCGAACTGCCGAAACCCTATCCGCGTCCGAGTCTGCAAATCGATCCGGTGACCCGCGAGGCTGCATTGGCCAAGTTCGGTCTGACCCTCGACCGCCCGGTGCTGGTGTTGTGCCCCGGCGCCGAATTCGGTGAAGCCAAACGCTGGCCGTCCGAGCATTACGCCAAGGTCGCCGAGGCGCGGATTCGCGAAGGCTGGCAGGTCTGGCTGTTCGGCTCGAAGAACGATCACGCCGTGGGCGAAGACATCCGCGCGCGGTTGATTCCGGGCTTGCGCGAAGAGTCCGTGAACCTCAGCGGCGGCACTTCGCTGGCCGAGGCCATCGACCTGATGTCCTGCGCCGACTCGGTCGTCTCCAACGATTCCGGCCTGATGCACGTGGCCGCCGCGCTGAATCGTCCGTTGGTGGCGGTCTACGGGTCGACCTCGCCGGGTTTCACCCCGCCGCTGGCCGAGCACGTGGAAATCGTCCGTCTGGGCCTCGATTGCAGCCCTTGCTTCGACCGCACCTGCCGTTTCGGCCATTACAACTGCCTGCGCCAGCTGATGCCGGACGCGGTCAACGATGCCTTGCAGCGTTTGCAGGGCTCTGTGGTCGAGGTTCATTAACTTGCGAGTATTGCTGATCAAGACTTCATCGCTGGGCGACGTGATTCACGCGTTGCCGGCGCTGACCGATGCCGCCCGGGCCATTCCCGGGATCAAGTTCGACTGGGTGGTGGAAGAAGGTTTCGCCGAGATTCCGACCTGGCACCCGGCCGTAGGCAAAGTGATTCCGGTGGCGATCCGTCGCTGGCGCAAAAACATCTGGCAAACCATCAAGAGCGGTGAGTGGAAACGCTTCAAGCAGTCCGTTCGGGCGAACAAATATGACTTGGTGATCGACGCTCAGGGCCTGCTGAAAAGCGCCTGGCTGACCCGCTATGTCAAAGCCCCGGTGGCCGGTCTCGACAAGGGCTCGGCCCGCGAGCCGATCGCCGCGCGTTTTTATGACCGCAAACTGGCGGTGGCCCGTGGTCAGCACGCCGTCGAGCGCGTGCGTCAGTTGTTCGCTATCGCCTTGGGTTACGACTTGCCCAAAGGCCTGGGCGATTACGGCCTCAACGTCGAGCGTCTGGTCGAGTTGCCGCGCAAGAATGCTTACGTGGTGTTCCTCCACGGCACCACCTGGGACACCAAACACTGGCCGGAAGCCTACTGGCGCGAGCTGACCGAACGGGTCGGCTACCTCGGCGTCGGCATCAGGCTGCCGTGGGGCAACCCGCTGGAGAAGGCCCGGGCCGAGCGCATCGCCGCCGGCTTCAAACATGCCGAAGTGCTGCCGAAGCTGAACCTGGCCGGGGTCGGCAAGGTGCTGGCCGGTGCCCAGGCCTGCGTTGCGGTGGACACCGGTCTCGGCCATCTGGCCGCGGCACTGGATGTGCCGACGATTTCGCTGTTCGGCCCGACCAACCCGGGCCTGACCGGCGCCTACGGCAAGCTGCAGATTCACCTCGGCAGCGATTTCCCTTGCGCGCCGTGCCTGCAAAAGAAATGTACGTATCAACCGACCGCGCAGGATGCCCGTCAGTTTGACCTGAAACGCGAGTGGCCCCTGTGCTTCACGCGTCTGAATCCCGAGCGTGTGGCCAGCCGACTGAGCACGTTGTTGATGGCTGAGGAGCTGCGCTGATGCAATTGGCTTTTGTCCTGTACAAATATTTCCCGTTCGGCGGTTTGCAGCGCGATTTCATGCGCATCGCTCTCGAATGCCAGAAGCGCGGACACCAGATCCGCGTCTACACCCTGATCTGGGAAGGCGACGTGCCGCCCGGCTTCGAAGTGCTGGTGGCGCCGGTCAAGGCGTTCTTCAATCATCGGCGCAATGAAAAACTCAGCGCGTGGATGGAAGCGGACCTGGCCAAGCGTCCTGTGGATCGCCTGATCGGCTTCAACAAAATGCCGGGGCTGGACGTCTACTACGCCGCCGACGGCTGCTTCGAAGACAAGGCGCAGAACCTGCGCCATTCGCTGTATCGCCGCTGGGGCCGCTACCGCCACTTCGCCGAGTACGAGCGCGCGGTGTTCGCCAAAGACGCGAAGACCGAAGTGCTGATGATTTCCGAAGTGCAGCAGCCGCTGTTCATCAAGCATTACGACACGCCGCTGGAACGCTTCCACCTGCTGCCGCCAGGCATCGCCCAGGACCGTCGCCGTCCGGCGGATGCCGACCAGATTCGCGCCGGTTTCCGCGCCGAATTCAACCTCAAGGACGACGAACTGCTGCTGGTGCAGATCGGCTCCGGGTTCAAGACCAAGGGCGTCGATCGCAGCCTGAAAGCGCTGGCCGCACTGCCTGCCGAGCTGAAGAAACGCACCCGGCTGTTTGTAATCGGCCAGGATGACCCCAAATTGTTCCAGATGCAGAGTGCAACACTGGGTCTGGGCGACAACGTGACGTTCCTCAAGGGGCGTAGCGATATCCCGCGTTTCCTGCTCGGCGCCGACTTGTTGATCCACCCGGCGTACAACGAAAACACCGGCACGGTGCTGCTTGAAGCGCTGGTCGCCGGGTTGCCGGTGCTGGTCAGCGCGGTCTGCGGTTATGCCCATTACATCGCCGAGGCCGATGCCGGGCGAGTGCTGGACGAACCGTTCGATCAGGCGCAACTGACGCAATACCTGACTGACATGTTGAACGACGACGCTGCACGGGCGGCCTGGAGCCGCAACGGTCTGGCCTTCGCCGAGACGGCCGACCTGTACAGCATGCCGCAGCACGCGGCCGATGTGATTCTGGCGGAGCACGCTTAAATGAAGTTGATGCTGGCTGAACCGTTCAAGAGCCTGTGGGCTGGCCGCGATGCGTTCGTGGAAGTCGAGGGCTTGCAGGGCGAGGTGTACCGCGAGCTGGAAGCCCGCCGGACGTTGCGCACGGAAGTCGACGGCAATGGCTTTTTCGTCAAGATCCACCGGGGCATCGGTTGGGGCGAGATCTTCAAGAACCTGCTGACCGCCAAACTGCCGGTGCTCGGCGCGGGTCAGGAATGGAAAGCCATCCAGCGTTTGCAGGAAGTCGGCGTGCCGACCATGACCGCCGTCGCGTATGGCGAAAAGGGCAGCAACCCGGCGGATCAGCACTCGTTCATCGTCACCGAAGAGCTGGCGCCGACCATCAGCCTTGAAGACTTCAGCATCGACTGGGTCAAGCAACCGCCGCAGCCGAAACTCAAGCGGGCGCTGATCGCCGAGGTTGCGCGCATGACCGGCATGATGCATCGCGCCGGCGTCAATCACCGCGACTGCTACATCTGCCACTTTCTGCTGCACACCGACAAACCGGTGACTCCCGAAGATTTCAGACTCTCGGTGATCGACCTGCACCGTGCCCAGACCCGTCCGGCGATCACCCGGCGCTGGCGCAACAAGGATCTGGCGGCGTTGTACTTTTCCGCGCTGGACATCGGCCTGACCCGACGTGACAAGCTGCGTTTCCTCAAAGGTTACTTCCAGCAACCGCTGCGCCAGATCCTGGCCGAAGAAGCGCCGTTGCTGAGCTGGCTCGAAGGCAAGGCCAACAAGCTCTATGCGCGCAAGCAACGTTACGGGGATGCGCTCTGATGGCGGGTTGGAATCTGGAGCCTGAGTACAGTGAGCTTGCGCAGCATTTCGGTAGCCTCGAAGCGGTCTTTGCCCTTCAAGGCGAGCGCCTGACCCGCGATCCATTGTCCGAGGTCATTCGCGTGCAGTTCAATGACGTCAACTATTACGTCAAGCGTTACGTCGGCGCCGGCAAAGGCTTGCGGCGTTATCTGGGCAAACCCCGGGTGAAGATGGAATGGCAGAACCTCAAACGCTTCGCCAAGTGGGGCATTCCTACCGCCGAAGTGGTGGCGTGGGGCCTGGAGCGCAATGGCATGGCTTACGATCGCGGGGCGATGATCACCCGTGAACTGCCGCGCACCGAAGACCTGTCGGCGCTGGCCGAACGCAACGATCCCAAACTCAAGGATCGTGCCTGGGTCGACGGCGTCAGCCGGCAATTGGCCGGTTATACCCGCGTCATGCACGACCACCGCTTCACCCATAACGATCTGAAGTGGCGCAATCTGCTGATCGACGATCAGGCGCAGTTGTATCTGATCGACTGCCCGAACGGCGATTTCTGGCGCGGTTTCTGGCTCAAGTACCGGATCACCAAGGATCTGGCCTGTCTCGACAAGGTGGCCAAGTATCACCTGTCGAACACCCAGCGCCTGCGCTTCTACCTGCAATATCGTGGACGTGATCGGCTGAATGCCGCCGACAAGCAACGGATTCGCCACGTGGTGAGATTTTTCGAGGGACGCGAATGACTGATTTTCTGGCCACTGAAGACCGTGCGCTGCTGGAGCGCCACGGTCTCGGCACGTTCGATGCGCTGTGGTCCAAGCAGCTCGAGGCCGTGGATGAGCCCAACACCGACGGTGGCGGCTGGAGCAGCGTGTTTCGTCTGGAGCTGGAAGGGCATGCCTATTACCTCAAGCGCCAGTGCAATTACCTGACCCGCACGTTGCACGCGCCGTTCGGCGAGCCGACGTTCGCCCGGGAATTTCGCAACATCAGTCGTTACAACAAACTTGGTATTCCGGCGTTGCAGGCGGCGTTCTTCGGTGAGCGCAAGGTCAATGGCGAGGTCCGTGCGATCCTGCTGACCCGCGCGCTGGATGGCTGGGACGATCTCGACTCGTTGTTGAAGCGCTGGTCGGACCTCGATGCCGCGCAGCAATCGGCGATTCTCAAGTCTTGTGGCCTGTTGGCGCGTCATCTTCATGGTATGCGTCAGGTGCACGGCTGCTTCTATCCCAAGCACATATTCTTGCGCGCCGAAGGCGATGGCTATCAGGCGCAGTTGATCGACCTGGAAAAGACCCGGCCCCTGTGGTTCGGTATGCGTGACCGGGTCAAGGATCTGGAGCCGCTGCAGCGTCGTGCGCCAGAGTGGAGCGAAGCGCAATTGCGTGAGCTGCTGGCGGCGTATCTCGATCAATCGACAGACAGCTCGCTGGTCGACAGCTGGATCATGCGACTGACCGCGCGGCGCAGTCACAAGGAGACCCGTTGATGCAGCTGTCGGACTTGAAAAACGCCGGGCGCACGCCGAGCCTGCCGCTGACGGTGTCGCTGGCCGATGCGGCGGGCGCTGCCGATTTGCAATTGCTCAGTCTGCTGCGGGTGTTGCCGGGTCAGCGTTATGTGGGTGCCGGTGTGTGGCGCGGGCGTCCGGTGCTGGCCAAGTTGCTGGTCGGCAACAAGGCTGCGCGGCACTTTCAGCGTGAACTGGAGGGTGTGAAACTGCTCGCCGCTCAGGGCATGACCACGCCTTTGCTGCTGGCCGATGGCCTGAAGGACGGTGAGGGCGGCTGGCTGCTGTTCGAGTTCCTCGAAGGCGCCGAAAGCCTGGGCGATGCCTGGAACAAGGTCGAATCCTTGCCGGTGCTGGCCGACGAGCAATCGGCGGTGCTGGCCGAAGCGCTCGGCGCCATCGGTCAATTGCACGGCAAAGGCCTGTGGCAGGAAGACCTGCACCTGGACAATCTGCTGCGCCATGGCGGCCAACTGTATCTGATCGATGGTGCCGGCATCTGTGTGGAAACCGCCGGCCAGCCGTTGTCCCGGCAGAAAGTGCTGGAAAATCTCGGGGTGTTCTTCGCTCAGTTGCCCAAGTCGCTCGAGCCGTTCACCGAAGAATTGCTGGTGTATTACCTGCTGAGCAACAGCGAACACGCGCTGCCGCTGGAAGCCCTGCAAAAGCAGATCGACAAGGTGCGCGCCTGGCGCTTGAGGGATTACCTGATCAAGGTCGGTCGTGAATGCACGCTGTTCAGCGTCAAGCGTGGTGCATTTGGTCTGCGGTCGATTCGCCGTGAGGAAGAGCCCGCGATGCTGCCGGTGCTGGAGCAGGCCGATGCCCTGCTCGATCAGGGCCATCTGTACAAGACCGGTGGCGCGGCCAGTGTCGGCAAGGTCGAGGTTGCCGGGCGTGCGCTGGTGATCAAGCGTTACAACATCAAGAATTTTGCCCATTGGCTCAAGCGCTTCTGGCGTCCGAGCCGCGCCTGGCATTCCTGGCGCGAAGGCAATCGCCTGGCATTCCTCGGCATCGCCACGCCCAAACCGCTGGCGGTGCTGGAAACCCGGTTTTTCTGGTTGCGCAGCAAGGCGTATCTGATCACCGAATACCTGGCCGGGCCGGACATCATCGAGCGCTTTGCGCCGTACGTCGAAAGCGGCGAGGCGCCGGAAGCCGAGTTGCAGGCGCTGGATCAGTTGTTTGCGCGGTTGATTGCCGAGCGCATCAGCCATGGCGACTTCAAGGGACACAACCTGTTCTGGCAGGAAGATCGCTGGGCGCTGATCGATCTGGATTCGATGTGCCAGCACGGCTCGGCGGGCAGCTTTGCTCCGGCCTATGCCCGGGATCGCGCGCGCTTCATGCGCAACTGGCCCGAGAGCAGTGCGTTGTATCGGGTGATTGATCAGCGTTTGCCCAAGGATGCATTGGACGCTGCGTGATTGTTTTCGCCTGAGCATAAGACATTTCTGTAATAAAAATCTGGCGAGGCTCGTGGTGACAAATCCTTGTGATTTCTCCTACAGCCTTGCCAGAACCCATGAACTACCCCTCGCAAAACCCCGGTGCTAGTTTGTCCCGACGTACCCGGAGGGCAAATCTTGACCATCGAAACCTCTATCGCTATCGGGGCATTTTCCCTGGCGCTGTCCGGCTGTGCCACCGCCGTTACGGTGTTGCGGGGCGACGAAGCCGCCACGCGCTGTCTGCGCAAACAGAAAACTTACTGTCAGTTAATTCCGCGCATCTACAGTGAACTCGCCCATGATTTCTGTCTGCTGCACGCGCCGCCCGATCCTACCGGCATTCTGGTGCCGGTCTTCCTGCTTGACCTGACTCTGTCCGGCGTCTTCGACACGGCTTGCCTGCCGTATACGATCTATCGCCAGGCGGTGGACGGGAATGTCGGTGTTTATTGGCGATCAGGCCGTGGGTAATCACGTTGTCCCCAATCAGTGAATACAGCGATATCATCGTTTATGTCGATGAGAGCGGTGATCACGGAATGCAGACACTGGATCCCAACTATCCAGTCTTCGTGCTCGCGTTTTGTGCCTTTCATAAAAGGCATTACTGCGAGAAAGTCATTCCTGCTCTACAGAAATTCAAGTTTGCACATATGGGGCACGATCTGATCGGTCTGCATGAACTCGAAATTCGTAAAGAAAAAGGATCGTTTTCTGGTCTCTTCATGTCCAGAGATCACAAAAATGCTTTTCTTGATGAGCTGACTTGCATCATTGAAGCCAGCAACTTTGTTTTGATCAGTTGCGTCGTAGACAAGGCTTCCCTCCGCGAAAAACAAGGCACGGGACACAATCCTTATCACCTCGCTCTCGGCTTTTGTCTGGAAACGCTCTACGAGTTTTTGCAAGAGAAGAATCAGCAGGGGGCGCTGACGCATGTGATTTTCGAGCGTCGAGGAAAGCGAGAGGATAACGAGCTTGAGTTGGAGTTTCGCAGGATGTGTGGTGGGGCGAATCGATGGGGTATTCAACTGCCGTTAGACATCGTTTTTGCAACCAAACAGGTGAACTCCACCGGCCTGCAGCTAGCCGATCTTGTTGCGAGGCCCATTGGCATGAGCCTTTTGAGGGCGGGTCAGGGAAACCGTGCTTTTGACGTGCTTAAGCGCAAGTTCTATTGCAGCGGGGGGCGGAGCAAAGTTGGAGAGGGTTTCGAGAATTGGGGTTTGAAGCTTTTCCCATCCCCAGAAAGCGAAAAGCCCCGATGATCTCACCGAGGCATTAGCGCCGACCGGGATCTCCCAGTCCATTTGTGCTGGAGTCTATGTCGACGCTGCTTGAGTGTCAACGCACCGGCCGGCCAGTTCCGCTAGAGGTTTGTCGGCGCTTTTAAGCTATAATCCCGCCCTTTAGCTGTCTCTCGCCCGGTGCGGGGGCACATCATTTTTCAAGGCGCATCGCGCCTGAATGCAGACTAAAGAGGCTAGACCCCTGTGGCATTGACGATTCTTGGCCTGTCCGGCGCCCTTAGCCATGATCCTTCAGCAGCCTTGTACATCGACGGCAAGCTGGTCGCGGCGGCTGAGGAAGAGCGCTTCGTACGCGATAAACATGCAAAGAACCGCATGCCCTACGAATCGGCGAAGTTCTGCCTGGAGCAGGCTGGCATCAAGCCGTCCGACGTTGACGTGGTCGCGATTCCGTTCGCCCCGATCAGCATTTTCGGCAAGGCTCGCTGGCAATACGCCAAACGTTACTGGTACGCCCCGGATCGCGCGCTCGACGCGATCCTGATGGGCAACCGTCGCTACAAGCGCTATCGCAACAAGATCGTCTGGTGCCTGGAGCAACTGGGCTTCGATCCGAAGAAAATCAAGATCGAACCGGTGGAACACCACCTGGCCCACGCTTCCAGCGCCTACCACTGCTCGGGTTTCAAAGAGAAAACCGCGATCCTCGGCATCGACGGCAAGGGCGAGTACGCCACGACCTTCTTCGGTTATGGCGAAAACGGCAAGATCCACAAGATCAAGGAATTCTTCGATCCGGACTCCCTTGGCGGCCTGTATGGCGCGATCACCGAGTTCCTCGGGTTCGACATGCTCGACGGTGAGTTCAAGGTCATGGGCATGGCGCCATACGGCGACGCCAGCAAATACGATTTCTCGCGTCTGGCCTCGTTCGAGAACGGCGAGCTGGTGATCAACACTGACTACGCCAACGTGATCGGCCTGCGTCGCTATAAAGAGAAGGGCAAGGGTTACTATTTCTCGCCGAAGCTGATCGAGTGGCTGGGTCCGAAGCGCGAGGGCGACATCGCCGACGAGCCGTACATCCACTACGCCGCCAGCATTCAGGCGCTGTTCGAAAAAATCGCGCTGCAGATGATCGACTACTATCTGGGCGACGTGCTCAAGGAAACCGGCAAGCTGGCCTACGCCGGTGGCTGTGCGTTGAACGTCAAGCTCAACCAGAAAATCATCGCCCGTGACGACGTCAAGGAGCTGTTCGTGCAGCCTGCTTCCGGCGATGCCGGCACTGCAGTCGGCGCAGCAGCCTATGTGTCGAACGCCCGTGGCGTGCCGGTCGAGAAGATGGAACACGTCTACCTCGGCCCGTCGTACAGCAACGAAGACGTGATCGCCGCGTGCGCCCGTCACGAGAACAAGCCGACCTGGCGCAAGCTCGACAACATGCCGGAGCAGATTGCCAAAATCATGGTCGATGGCAACCCGGTGGCCTGGTTCCAGGGCCGCATGGAATTCGGTCCGCGTGCACTGGGTGGTCGTTCGATCATCGGTTGCCCGAGCGTGGCTGGCGTGGCTGATCGCATCAACCACCAGATCAAGTTCCGCGAGCGCTGGAGGCCTTTCTGCCCGTCGATGCTCGACACCGTTGCGCCACAGATGATCAAGATCGATCACCCGGCGCCGTTCATGACCTTCACCTTCGAAGTGGCGGAAGAGTGGAAGACCCGCGTGCCGGAAGTCGTCCACGAAGACGGTACGTCCCGGGCCCAGGTGCTCAAGCGCGAATACAACCCGCGCTACTACGACATGATGAAGGCGCTGGAAGTGCTGACCGGCAACGGCGTGTCCCTGAACACCTCGCTCAACCGCCGTGGTGAACCGATGATCTGCTCGCCGACCGATGCCCTGAACATGTTCTTCGGCTCGGATCTGCAGTACCTGATCATGGAAGATATTCTGGTCGTTAAAGAGGGTGTGAAGGGATACGGTCTTGACTGAGACACTGATCAGCGTCGTTATTCCGGTTTACAACTACGCACGAACGCTGCCTCGTGCAGTGGAGTCGGTGTTGGCGCAGTTGGATGAGGCTGCGGCGGATCTGTTGGTCATCGACGATGGGTCGACGGATGAGACGCCTGAGGTAGTGGAGAGGCTTCTGCTCGAGCATGGCGGGCGTTTTCGTGCGTTGCGCAAAAGCAATGGCGGGTTGTCTACCGTGCGCAATCGCGGGCTTGAGGAGACGAGCGGGCAATATCTGATTTTCCTCGACTCCGACGACGAAATGGCGCCCGGCGCGCTGGCTGCGCTTTCGGAGCATATTGCCAGTAACCCTCAAACCATGATGGTCATTGGTGCCCATTGGTCGGTGTTTGCTGATGGCAGGCACAGCCTGCAGCCAGCCAAGCCTCTGCCTTTAACCCCCCGGCAGCGATTACAGGGCTACCTGCTGGACAAGACCGTGTCGATTTCCAACGGGGCCTGCGCGATGCATCGCGAAGTGTTCGTTCCTGGCACGTATCCTGAGCATTTGCGCAACGTCGAGGATCTGCCAGTGTTTGCCCAAGTGCTGGCGCGTTTCCCGTGCAGCGTTCTGGACAAGCCTCTGGCCCTTATCTACAAGCATGCTGACAGCATGCGACATGATTTGCGTCAAAGCCTTGCCGCCGGTACAGAGCAGGTTGTGAGTGAAGTGTTCTCCAGTCGACGCATGCCTGAAGAGATGCTTGACCTTCGTCAGGCGTTTCTGGCGCAGCGCTGCCTGTCGTTGTTTCGTGATTGTTACTCTCACGGCGAATACGCTCTGGCCAAAGGGTTCTATTTTCAGGCGTTGCGTGCAGACTGGCGCACGTTCTCGCGCTGGTCATACACTCGCAAGGCTTTGCGGTTGCTGTTTCGGTAAATGGTTCGCGGTGAACTGGCGCGTCCCTGGTAACGAGTGTCGATGAGGTGGCTGGGTGAAAGGTACGGGCAGTAAAGTGGGAACTCGAGTCTCCAGAATCATCGACGAATACCCAGTTTGGCTGGCATTTTGGGGCAGTGTTCTGCTCTCGTTGATCGCAGTCATGGGTACTGCAACCGTCGGGCGTGATGCGGCGCTGTACATCGATATTGCGCAGCAAGTCACCGAACATGGGCCCAATGTGGCGTGGGCAGCGTTCGATTGGCCCTGGTTTTCCTTTCTTCTGGCGGGCACCCATGCCGTCCTTCATCTGCCACTGGAGCTGAGTGCCTATCTCTGGTGCGGACTGTTTTTTGCCGGCACCAGCGCGTTGATGGTTGATTGCATCCGCCAGCGTACCCCCCACATCACTCGCTGGGCTTGTCTGGTGGTGCTGGCAATGCCTGCGGTCAATGCCTTTCGTAACGACATCATTCGTGAGTGCGGTTTCTGGTTTTTTTGCACGCTTGCGCTGTGGCTCGCGTTTCGCTGGCAGACGCGAGGCGGCTGGTTGCGTGCTGCTCTCATTCATCTGGCGATTGTCGCGGCGGCGTTGTTTCGCCTGGAGGCGTTACTGATGGTGGTGGCATTGGGATTGTGGCAACTGCCCAATCTCTGGTCTTCGACTCGGCGCCTGCAATTCTTCCAGTTTTCACTGTTGCCGATCCTGGGTCTGCTGGTGATCTCGGTGTCCGGCGTGCTTCTGTCTGCCCGCGTGATGCTCTATCTGGACATGATTGAACCTCGTGGCGTGCTGTCGTCGTTTCAGATGCTATGCGACCAGTTCGCCAATTCACTCATCAACAAGTACTCCCAGGACGAAGCCGGGCGGATCATTTTCTTCGGCATCCTGGCGACCATGGCCATCACTTTCGTGAAGTTGATGGGGCCTTTTGCTGTGCCGTTCATATTGCGTCGCAACTGGGTGGTGCTGGGCATTTACTGGCGCGACTACCGTCCCTTCGCCTGGGCGGCGCTGTGTTACCTGCTTGTTCTGGTGCTGTTTTTCATCAAGCAGCAGTTCATGAATACACGCTACCTGAGCTTCCTGAATCTTCTGTTTGTGCCGGTGCTGGCGATGGGGCTGGCAGCGTTTGTCCGCGAGTTTCCGCGATGGGGCAAGGGGCTGGTGATCGTAGGGTTGCTGGTGATGCTGGCCAACGTCATTTCCACTGGGGCCGGCAAAACCCACTATGTCGAGGCGGGACGCTGGATGTCCTCCCACGTCGAGCCGGGTGCGCCGACCTACTTCGAGGATGGGCGGATCAGCTACTACGCCGGTCGCGGCTATGTATTGCCTGTTCTGACTCAGGAAGAAGCCATGTCGGCAGCTCATGCCAGTGACTTTCGTTATTTCGTCATTGAAGCAAAGGGTGACGAACCATGGCTGAACGAGTGGCTGGCGGCGCACAAGCTGCGCGTCATCGAGCATTTCGCCAATCGCAAAGGTGCCACGGTGGTGGTCATCGGCCGCTAAGGCTCAACCCAGCAGCGGGCGCAGGCGCGAGATCAGAGGTGCCTGCCGGTTGCTCGGCAGGGCCTGCCGGTAACCCTCGATAAACGTATCGCCGGCGTCTTCCCCCAGCAACCATTGCCGGTCTTCCTTGTAACGCAGCAAGTGGGCGAAGTTGCGCAGGCGTTTGCTGTCGCTGAGTGCGCGCTTCTGGCAGCGCAGGTCGGCGATATCGATCAGGCCCAATTGGTTGTCCGGGGTCAGCACGACGTTGCCGAAGTGCAGCGATCGGAAGTACACACCTTTCTCGTGCAATTGCGCGAAATACGCGCCCAGTTGAAATCTAAGTGTGTCCGTCCCTTCGCTGGAGCCTTGCAGCTGGCGCACGGTCTTGCCCGCCAGTGGACTGTAATAAACGCAGTCGCGCTCGATACTCGGGATGCGGTATACAGCGATGACTTTTGGGCAAAGGACGCCGCGCTGTTCCAGTGCTCTGGTGTTGTCGGCAAAGCGTTGTGCGTACGGATAGAACAGTGCCGAACTGAGCAGGCGTTTGCGACGGAACAGCTTGAGCATGCATCCATCGGCCAATCGAAGCACCTTGTCACCGGAGCCGTCGGCTTCCAGTACGTGTGCACCGGCGCGCAGTGCCTCGTAGGTGCTGTGATCAATCGATTGCATTATCGGGCTCCCCATCATTAGCGGCGTATCTTAACCGACTTGATCAAGGGCTGGCTTGAAGTCATGTTTATCGGGGTAAAAATGCGTGTGATATCATCCCCGCCTCACTGAATTGTGCGGATCACCATGAGCAGTCCTGAACCGAAAGCCCAGTCAACGCTGGCGATCTATTTCCGCCTTTTGGCTTACGTGCGGCCTTATGCCGGCCTCTTTCTTCTCAGCATCGTCGGGTTTCTGATCTTCGCATCGACTCAACCGATGCTCGCTTACATCCTCAAGTATTTCGTCGATGGTCTGGCCAATCCTGAAGCCAGTCTGTTTCCAGGCAACCCTTATCTGGGCAAATTGCAGTTGCTCGAAACCGTGCCGTTGATGATCGTGCTCATCGCGCTGTTACAGGGCGTGGGTTCGTACCTTGGCAACTTCTTCCTGGCCCGGGTTTCCCTGGGACTGGTGCATGACCTGCGGGTGGTGCTGTTCAACAAGCTGCTGGAGTTGCCTAACCGGTTCTTTGACAAGAACAACTCCGGCCATCTGATTTCCCGGATTACCTTCAACGTGACCATGGTCACCGGCGCGGCAACGGACGCGATCAAGGTGGTCATTCGCGAAGGCATGACCGTGATTTTCCTGTTCTTCACCCTGTTGTGGATGAACTGGAAGCTTACGCTGGTGATGGTGGCCATCCTGCCGGTGATCGGCATCATGGTGAACAGCACCAGCAAGAAATTCCGCAAGCAAAGCAAAAAGATCCAGGTGTCGATGGGCAACGTCACGCACGTTGCCTCCGAGACGATTCATGGTTATCGCGTTGTGCGCAGTTTCGGCGGCGAACTCTATGAAAAGACCCGCTTTCGCGAGGCCAGCCAGAGCAACACCGACAAGCAACTGACAATGACCAAGACCGGCGCGGTTTACACACCGATGCTGCAACTGGTGACTTACAGCGCCATGGCCGTGGTCATGTTCCTCGTGCTGTACCTTCGTGGCGATGCCTCACCGGGGGACCTGGTGGCATACATCACCATGGCTGGTTTGTTGCCAAAACCGATTCGCCAGCTCTCGGAAGTCAGCTCGACCATTCAGAAAGGCGTAGCCGGTGCCGAAAGTATTTTCGAGCAACTGGATGAACCGGCTGAAGTGGATGAGGGCACGGTCGAACAGGATCGCCTTGAGGGGCGTCTGGAAGTGCGCAACCTCAGTTTCCAATACCCGGACACCGACAAGCAGGTGCTCAACGACATCAGTTTTGTCGTTGAACCGGGGCAAATGGTCGCGCTGGTGGGGCGTTCGGGCAGCGGCAAGTCGACGCTTGCCGGCCTTATTCCACGTTTCTATCAGCATGAACAGGGCGAGATTCTGCTCGATGGCATCCGTGTGCAGGACTTTACCTTGCACAGTCTGCGTCGCCAGATTGCGCTGGTGACCCAGCAGGTCACGCTGTTCAACGATACGGTGACCAACAACATCGCTTATGGCGACCTGGCGGGTGCGCCGTTCGAGGAGGTCAAACGGGCCGCCTCCGAGGCCTATGCCGATGAATTCATCATCAAGATGCCGGAAGGTTACGAAACCCTGGTCGGTGAAAACGGCGTGTTGCTGTCTGGCGGCCAGCGCCAGCGCATTGCCATCGCCCGGGCGCTGCTCAAGGATGCGCCGCTGCTGATTCTCGACGAGGCTACGTCTGCCCTCGATACCGAGTCGGAACGGCATATTCAGGCGGCGCTGGATCACGTGGTGCAAAACCGCACGACCCTGGTGATCGCTCACCGCTTGAGCACCATCGAGAAGGCCGACCTGATTCTGGTCATGGATGAAGGCCGGATCGTCGAGCGCGGAACCCACGCGCAACTGCTGGAGCAGAACGGCTATTACTCCCGTCTGCATGCCAAGGAGTTTGAAGAAGGTGGCGAGCTCCAGCCAGCCCACGCGACCAACGTATGCTGAAGGTGTTTCGCAGCATTCGTGAGCGTGGCTGGACGGAGATAGACCAGGATGCTTACGCCCGCGCCTGGCAGCGCTTCGGCGGCAGCTTTGCCACGCATCCCGAGGTGGTCGAGCGGCTGTCGATGTTCGTGGGCATCGAACTGCGTTATCTGGGCTGGGTCGTTGGCGACGAGGTAGTAGCTGCGATTCCTTGCTGGGGCCGTCATGTGGCCTTGTCCAAGGAAGTGCTCAAGCGCGAGGGCAAACGCGGATTGCTCGACATGGGTAATGCCGAAATCATTCTGCCGATCGCGCCGGATGTCGTCGTGCCGGTTCGCCAGCGCATGGCCTATGTGTCCCAGCTCAATGCCGAGCAGATCAGTACCTTGAAAGTGCAGCCGGAGGGCTTGGCCCTGGCCCGGTTGCCGGAAGAGTATTCGAAGAAATTTCGCTACAACCAGCGTCGCGAACAGCGCCTGCTGGAAGAGGCGGGTGGTTCGCTGGTGCCGATGTCGGACTTTACTGCGGCGCAGCAGGCGCAGACTTACAGTGATCTGTTCGAACGCCGCTGGGGCTTCGAAGTACCTGGCAGGGCCGGGCTCGTTGAGGTATTCACTCTGTTGCGTGAGTTCATGACCGGTTCCGTGGTCATGCTCGAATCGGCACCCGTGGCCATTCAGGTTTTGTACCGCGTCGAAGCGCCGCAATGGGTCTCGCTGGAATACATCAATGGTGGCGTCGACCCGCAGAGTCGCGAGTTCAGCCCCGGTAGCGTGTTGAGTTTCGTCAATACCCAGCAGGCCTGGGCAGACGCGCAGGCACTGGGTAAGCCTTTGCGTTATTCATTCGGTCGTGCCGACCGTGAGTACAAGGATCGCTGGTGCCACACGGTGCCGGTTTACAAGGTCTGAATTGATGAGCGCTCGCAAGCAACAGCTTCTCAAGGCACACCGACGCGGCAAGCGTCTGTTCCTCATCGCCTTCGTGGTTGCGCTGTTTCTGGTCGGCTTTCTGGTCGGCTGGTCGCTGGTGCCGCTGTTGCTGGTACTGGCCTGGGTTGCCCACGAAGCGTGGTTTGCCGATCACTTGTTTTACCGGCCGTCCGACGACTACCAATACGACTTTCCTGCGGACACCGCGCGACAGACTGTCAGTCTGGACGGCGGTGTGGTGCGTCTGAGCGAGCCGTTGGCGCCGGGCGAGACACTCATTCTCGAACTTGAATTGAAGGCTGGCTGGCTGGGTCGCTGGCTCGATCCCTACGTTGCGGTGGGGGATGATCGCCAGGACTTCGAGCGCGGGGTGAAAGGGCGGCGTTACCTAAACCTTTCCGGGCAGGCAGATGCTTTGGCGCAGGGCGTGCTGACCCTGCGCGGACGATATTGCACGGCGGGTACCATGGGCACGCTTTGGGTCATGGCGAACCCTGATTACAGCCGCCAGCGCGTTATGGTCATCGCTCCTCATGCCGACGATGCCGAGCTTGCGGCATTCGGTCTTTACAGCCGTAGTGAAGACGTCAGCATCGTCACCCTGACCCAAGGCGAGATCGAAGCTGAAGATTTCCAGCGTATGGGCCTTGATCAGGCCGCCGCAGCGCGGTTGAAGGGGCGTTTGCGCAGTTGGGACAGTCTGGTGATTCCTCTGTGGGGTGGCGTGCCGGCCGAACGTTGCGTGCAGCTGGGTTATTACTGCCTGCAATTGCCTGCGATGGCCGCTGAGCCGGCCACGGCTTTCGGTTCCCTCGAGTCGCAGGAAGGCGATGTGCGCACTGTGCGCCGTCACAATCCGCTGACCTTGCCCGCCGATGTTGACGGGCAGCCAACTTGGCAGAACCTTGTCGAAGACCTGACGGCGCTTCTGAAGCATTACCGTCCAGAGGTCGTCGTCACGCCGCATCCCGAGCTGGATCCACACAGCGATCACGTCGCCTCGACTCAAGCGCTGCTTGAGGCCGTTGGCCTGAGTAGCTGGAAGCCGACGACGATGTTGCTGTACGCCAATCATTTGCATGACAACGACCGCTGGCCAATGGGCCCTGCCGGTGGCGGGATCGCGCTGCCGCCAGCCATCGAACCATTGCCGGCCAACCGCTTGTGGAGTCCGGTGCTGTCGCCGGACGTGCAACTGGATAAGGCCATGGCGTTAGCCATGGAGCACGACTTGCAGGGCGGGCAAGTGTTCAAACGGCAATTGCGCCGCTGGATCCAGCAGGGACTGGCGGGGCGTCGCTGGCCTGTCACTGGCAGTAATGAGTTTTTCCGCAAGGCTGTGCGGCGCCACGAGTTGTTCTGGGTGCGCGACCTTTCAGATTGAGGCGGACGGCCCTTGACCCTGTGTTAATATCGCGCCCCTGTTCATTTTGTATGTGGGTTGCTCCATGAAGTTGTCCATGCCGCGATTCGATCAAGCCCCTGTCTTGGTGGTCGGCGATGTCATGCTCGACCGTTACTGGCATGGCGGTACCTCACGGATTTCCCCTGAGGCGCCGGTTCCTGTCGTTAAAGTCGAGCAAATCGAAGACCGCCCGGGCGGTGCCGCCAACGTTGCCTTGAACATTGCTGCGCTGGGTGCGCCGGCGTCGCTGGTCGGTGTGACCGGTGACGACGAAGCCGCCGACAGCCTGAGCAACAGCCTCAAGGGTGCGGGCGTGCGAGCCTTGTTCCAGCGCATCGCGCACCAGCCGACCATCGTCAAGCTGCGGGTCATGAGCCGGCACCAGCAATTGCTGCGTATCGACTTCGAAGAACCGTTCGCCACCGACGCCCTGGCCCTCGGCGCGCAGGTCGATGACCTGCTTGAAGGCATCAAGGTGCTGGTGCTGTCCGACTACGGCAAAGGCGCCCTGAGAAACCATCAGGCGCTGATCCAGGCCGCCCGTGCCAAAGGCATCCCGGTGCTGGCCGACCCGAAGGGCAAGGATTTCTCGATCTACCGGGGCGCGAGCCTGATCACCCCGAACCTCAGCGAGTTCGAAGCAATCGTCGGCGGTTGCGCCGATGAGCACGAGCTGGTGACCAAGGGCGCGAAGCTGATGCACGACCTGGATCTCGGCGCATTGCTGGTGACCCGTGGCGAGCACGGCATGACACTGCTGCGTCCGGATCATCCGGCTTTGCATTTGCCTGCGCGGGCCCGTGAAGTGTTCGACGTGACCGGTGCCGGCGACACGGTGATTTCCACCCTTGCGGCGGCGATTGCTGCCGGTGAGGAACTGCCACACGCGGTGGCGCTGGCCAACCTGGCGGCGGGCATCGTCGTTGGTAAGCTCGGTACGGCGGCGATCAGCGCTCCGGAGCTGCGTCGTGCCATTCAGCGTGAGGAAGGTTCCGAGCGCGGCGTGCTGGGTCTGGAGCAACTGCTGCTGGCGGTGGCCGATGCCCGTGCACACAACGAAAAAATCGTTTTCACCAATGGCTGCTTCGACATCCTCCATGCAGGTCATGTGACCTACCTGGAGCAGGCGCGGGCTCAAGGCGATCGTTTGATTGTCGCGGTCAACGACGATGCTTCGGTCAGCCGCCTCAAGGGGCCTGGCCGTCCGATCAACAGTGTCGATCGGCGCATGGCTGTGCTGGCGGGGCTTGGGGCGGTGGACTGGGTCATCAGCTTCCCTGAAGGCACGCCAGAAAACCTGCTGCGTGAGGTCAAGCCGGACGTGCTGGTCAAGGGCGGGGATTACGGGATTGACCAGGTGGTCGGCGCCGACATCGTGACGGCTTATGGCGGCACCGTGAAAGTGCTGGGACTGGTGGAAAACAGTTCAACCACCGCGATTGTCGAAAAAATCCGCAGTCGTTGATCAGATGGAACTTTATTGTTTTGGACTGCGTGTGAACGGATTTTGCCTTGGGGATCTAACCGTTTCCGTTGATGTTGGCAGGTTTGAATCCGCTGCGCTTGCCTGCCTGCATCGTGTGGTCATTTAACCTATGAAAGTCATGCTCCTGGTGATGAACGAACAGCGGGTCATTCTCGACCGGCTCTACGACATCGTGCAGCAGAACTGTGATGAATGTGTCATCTATCGGCTCAGCAAACAGCAACAGATGAACCTGGGGCCTTTTTTGGCCTCGGTTGATTACCAGACCTTTGATCGTGTCGTTATCTTCTCCAGGGTCAAGCGCCTGGTCTCGCAACTGCGGGTGCTCAAGTGCATTCCCGGGCTGGTCTTTCTCGAACACGATGCCTACCAGAACTACATGCCCGCCAGTAAATATCGTGGCGTTTATTCGCGTCTCTACAAGCGCCTGCCGAGTTGCCGGGCGCTGGTTTCCGGGGCGGTGGTCGCACGCAAGATGCTCGCTGAAGGCATCGACACGGTGTTCGTCTCCAAGGGTTACGACGAGCAGATGCTGCGCAACACCGGGTCCGAGCGCGACATTCCCATCGGTTTTCTCGGCAGCCTGAAAAGTACCGAGTACGCCCAGCGCAAGGCACTGCTCGAATCGCTGGCGCAGCGTACCGGTATGCTGGTGACCCGCACCCGCTCCGGCTCCGAATACCTGGAAACGCTCAATCGCATCAAGATTTTCGTCAGCGCCGACATCGGCATGAACGAGTTCATGATCAAGAACTACGAAGCCATGGCCTGCGGTTGTGTGCTGCTGGCCTGGAGTCAGGGCGAAGAAGACAAGTTGCTTGGCTTCGAAGACATGCACAACACCGTGTTCTATCGCAGCGAAGACGAGGCGGTGGAAAAGATCAAGCTGTTGCAGGGCGATCCGGAGCTGTCGCAGCGTATTGCCAGCAATGGTCAGGCCTTTGCAGAAAGTCGCTATTCCTTCGCCCGTGTCGGCCAGGCCCTCGCCACTGAAATACAGCGCGAGATGCGCCCATGGCAGCCGCCGTCAGCATTCACGCGGTTCTGGGTGAAACTGCGTTTCGGCATGAAGGTGCCGGTCTGAATGAAGGATGAACATATGGCGCTGGATGCGCTCCCCGGCGGTGACCAGTCGGTGTTGGACGCGTTGCCCGAGCCATTGCGCGAATGCCTGAGCCGCGCGCACCGGGTCATCCTGATCGCGAATAATCCGGCCATCACGGCGGCGGATTTTCAGGCGCTGAATATCAGCGCCAATGACGTCGTCGTCAGTTTCAACACCTGCATCAAGGCGCCGCTGCTCAACGACCACAGCTTGAACGTCTTCGTGCATGGCTATAACGCGCCGGACGCCTATTTTTTTGGTCTGCCTTACGGCCCGGACGTGCAACGGTTGTTCGAGCATGCGGGCGAGCGTTGTTTCACCATGCTGGTCGGCTGCGCCGCACCGATGTGTCCGTTGCCACGGGTGGCCATGTATTGGGATCGTATCCCGCTGCCGGCTCTGTGGAACTATCCCGTCGACCGTCCGGGCGGCAAGCGCTACGTTGGGCCATCTACCGGTTTCAATACGCTGGTGGTTTTAGACTGGTTGCGCGGTCACGCCGGTTATTCCTATCAGCTCATGACCCTGGGGTTTTCCAACGAAGCGGGGAAACTGTGGGGTGGGCATGCCTGGGATTACGAGCGCGACTGGCTGCAGCAGTCGGACGTCATTGTGGTGCCTTTGCAGCCGCGTCACTGGTGGCAGAAGCTCTTTTGCCAAAAATAGAAGGTGCTGTTGAGTGTTGAAAATTGCCGTCGCTTTTTTCGGGATCCCGAGAAATTCGCAGATTTGCTTCCCTTCCATTGAACAGAACGTTCTGGCGCAGTTTCCGGCGGGCAGCGACGTACAGTGCTTCTATCATTTGTACAAAATCGATGAAGTACAGAACTTCCGCTCAGGCGAAAAAGGCGAGTTGAGGGCTGACAACTATCAGCCATTCGAGCCGATGATCGGGGCCCTGACTTCGACTGACGGGGTACTGGAGCGTTGGGATTTCGAGCAGGTCAAAGCGCAGGGCGATACTTGGGCCGATGACTATGCGTCGCTGCGCAACCTGATCTATCAGCTCAATTCACTGCACACAGTGACCAGCATGATCGAAACCTTCAATCCCGATTTCGTCGTGTTCGTGCGCCCGGACAATTTTTTCCACAATCCGCTGCCCGCCTATGTGTTCAATCATTCAGAGGCCCGGAGGCACTTTGCCTACATTCCGGACTGGCAGTGGTGGGGCGGGTTGAACGACCGCTTTGCCATTTGCGGGCGCGATACCTATGTCGCCTATGGCAAGCGGATCGAGCGCATTTTCCAATTCTGCAAAGCCACGGGAAGAAAGCTGCACTCCGAGCGCTTGCTCAAGTACGCACTACAGCAGGCCGGTGCCAAAGTCTGCACGCTACCGACCCAAGCCTCTCGGGTGCGAATCACCGGCGCTTTTGCCGAAGAGTCGTTTTCGCCCAAGCGCGGCATGGGCAAGCGTGAAAACCGCTATTTCCATTTCTTCGCGACCTTGCGTACCTGGCTGGATCGTCGGCGCTAGTCGGCTATTTGCTCGCGCGTTTCTTGCCGATGCCAACCAGACGCAGCGCCTTCAGACTCAATTGCTTGAGTCCCGCGCGAGGCGGCTTCGCCGGTTGCAGGCCCTGTTGCACGACCCAGTCTTTCCAGCGAATCCGCTCTTCACGCACGACCCAGCCCGTCTGGGTCGCAAAGCTTTCGGCCAGATAAAGCCCGCGGGTGCCGGCCGGCAGGAGCTTGTCGCGCTTGAGGGTATACAACTCGGCCAAGGGCGCGCCGTCCTTGAGCGGCATCAGGTAGAGATCGGGACGCTTGCGGTCCAGCCGGGCCACCAGTTGATCGCCTTCCAGTCGTTCATCGACATGGAACAGGCTGAGGCTCTTGGCTTCCTTGGGTACATCCAGCCGCAGGTCGTAGATCAATTGCAGTGACGCGGTCGGCAAGTGCACGTAAGCCCGTGGCCGTTCAAGCAATTGCAGATTGGCGCAGCGCACCGGCCTGGCTGAACCGGACAGCGGCGTCAGGCGAAAGGGCAGGGCCTCGCGATAATGCAGCGCCGAAGCGTATGGCGCCGGCAGCCAGGTGTCGTTGAAGCGCCCGCCGAGCCAGCCTTCCGGGGTTTCCAGCAGGCATTCCTCGGCGATCTCCTGGATCGCCGTGTGCAGCGGAATATTCAGTTCATGGGCTGGCACGTAACCGGAAATCAACTTGAGCACGACGTCGCCGCGATCCTGCCGCCGCTGACGCACCAGCACCCAGTAATCGCGATTCTGCCAGTGCAGGGTCAGACGCACCGAAACACCCAGGTTGGCCAGCTCCAGCGCAAAGCGCTCGGCGTCAGCCACGTTGACCGGTTTACGCCGCTGAAGGGTCTGGGTGAAATTCAGCGGCATGCCGACGCTCTGATAGGTCAGGCCTTCCGGCGTGGCTTCGACGAACAGCGGCAGCGTCTTGAAGTTGCTCGGGTTCTTTCTGATGAGCGTACGCGGCATGTCGGCTCCTGCTTAAGGCCGCGAGGCGGCGTCAGTGACCACGAAGGACCTGGGCAACGGTCGCAACGTTATGGGCGAGGTGCAGCGGATTGATGGTCCCGACAATGGCACTGGCCACGCCGGGCTGGGCGAACAGCAACTCGAAGCTGGCGCGCACCGGATCCACACCGGGACTCAGGCACACATGACCGCTGGCCAGCGCCTTTTTCACCAGAATGGCTTTGCCGTGGGCAGCAGCATAGTCAATGACCGCCTTCTCGTTTTGTTCGTTCAGATTGTAGGTGACCATTGCGCAATCGCCTTGCTCCAGTGCCTTGAGGCCACCGTCGACGGTTTTGCCGGAGAAGCCGAAGCCGCGAATCTTGCCTTCGGCCTTCAGCGCCGCGAGGGTTGCGTAGACTTCGCTGTCGTTGAGGATCGCCAGGTCGTTACCGTCGGAGTGCACCAGCACCAGGTCGATAAAATCCGTTTCCAGACGTTGCAGGCTGCGCTCCACCGACATCCGGGTGTGAGCGGCGCTGAAATCGTGGGTCGATTGGCCGTCGACAAATTCTTCGCCGACCTTGCTGACAATCACCCAGTCCTGACGCTCACCACGCAGCAGTGGGCCGAGGCGTTCTTCGCTGCGGCCATAGGCCGGTGCGGTGTCGATCAGGTTGATGCCCAGTTCCCGCGCCTGCTTGAGCAGCATGCGCGCGGCGTCGTCATCGGGGATCTGGAAGCCGTTGGGGTATTTCACGCCCTGGTCGCGGCCGAGTTTGACGGTGCCCAGGCCCAGTGGCGAAACCAGCAGGCCGGTGCTGCCCAGCGGGCGATGCAGGTCGTGCAGGGTCGGCAGGCTCATGGCAGCAGTTGCTCCCAGGCGGGAACGCCCATCGGTGGTTTTGGCAGTTCTGGCAGCGGGGTCGTATGGCTCGGCTGGATGCCGTCGCGTTGAAGTGATGCCATCACCCGGTCAGCAAAGTCCGGCGCCAGGGCCAGTTTGGTCGGCCAGCCGACCAGCAGGCGTCCTTCTTCAGCGAGGAAGGCGTTGTCCGGGCGGGTCAGGCCGGTTTGCAACGGTTCGGCGCGATCCACGCGCAAGGTGGCCCATTGCACCGTGCTCAGGTCGATCCATGGCAATAGCTGACCGAGTTCTTTCTGGGCGGTGGCGATTTGTTCGGCCGGTTCACGGGCCACGCCTTCGGATTCGGCAATGTCGCCGCCCAGATACCAGACCCACTGGCCGTCGGCGGCCGGGTGCGTGGTTACGGTGATGCGCGGTTTGGTGCCGCCACCGAGGCAGTGCGCATACAGCGGCTTCAGGCCCGGGCCTTTGGCGATGATCATGTGCAGCGGCCGGCGTTGCATGGCCGGATGGGTCAGGCCCAAAGCAGTCAGCAGATCGGCTGTACCGGCACCGGCGCTGAGGACGATGCGCTGGGCACGAATCTCACGGCCGTCGACCTTCAGGCCAACCAGCACGCCGCTTTCCAGCAACGGCTCGATGTTCTGGCCGGCGAGCAGGCCGTCGCCCGACAGGTCGGCCAGACGCTGGATCAGGCTCGGCACGTCGATCACCAGTTCGGCGAGGCGGTAGACCTTGCCCTTGAAGCGTTTGTCTTGCAGGGCCGGCGGCAGCTGATCGCCCTTGACCTGATCGACCCGGCCACGGACGGCTTTACTGGCGAAGAAACTGGTGAGGTTGCCGGCCAGGGTGCCCGGCGACCACAGGTAATGGGCTTCGGACAGCAGGCGCACGCCGGTCAGATCCAGTTCGCCGTTGCCGGCCAGAGCTTCACGCCAGCGACGCGGCATGTCGGCGATGGCTTCCGAGGCGCCGGTAAGCGCCCCGTGCAACGCGTACTTGGCGCCGCCGTGGATGATGCCCTGGGACTTCACACTCTGTCCGCCACCAAGGCTGGCGTTTTCCACCAGCACGGTCGAGAAACCCTGGCGACGCAGGCGCGCGTTCAGCCAGAGACCGGCGACACCCGCGCCGACAATCAGCACGTCGGTGGAAATTGGAGATGGCATGCAACGACCTCAGGGTTTGAAGAAGTCGCAAGTTTCAAGCTTCAAGCTGCAAGCTGCAACCCGAAGCTGTAAATCGGTCGAGCTTGCAGCTTATGGCTTGATGCTCGTCAGTGTTTCAATGGCCGGCGGTTTTCGAGAACAACTGAATCACCACCACGCCGAGCACGATCAGCGCCATCCCGAGCATCGCCGGGAGATCCAGCTTCTGCCCATAGATGAACAGCGCCGCGACGCTGACCATCACGATGCCCATGCCGGCCCACACCGCGTAGGCCACGCCCACCGGTACGCTGCGTACCACCAGGGTCAGCATCCAGAACGCGATGGCGTAGCCGACGATGACCAGCACCAGTGGCAGTGGCGTGCTGAAGCCTTTGACGGCTTTCATCGAAACGGTCGCGATCACTTCGGCACAGATGGCGATGGCCAGGTAGACGTAAGCGTTCATGTTCAATTCCTCATGTGAAGCGTTGCTTTCTGAGGCGGCATTCTAGTGACTCCCCAGATGGGGTAAAGTCATTACCTATCTGTATAAAAGATGGGTTGGTCAATGAGCATGCAGTGGAATCTGGAGCAGTTGCGGATGTTTGTCGCGGTGGCCGAGCAGCGTTCGTTTTCCGCTGTGGCGCGTCAGCAGCGCAAGGCACAGTCGGCGATCAGCAGCGCGATTGCGATGCTTGAGGACGATCTCGGAGTCAGCCTGTTCGAGCGTAGCAGCGGTCGTCAGCCGAGTCTGACCGAGGCGGGAGAGGCATTGCTGGAGGAGGCGCGCGAAGTGCTGCGTCAGTGCGAACGCCTGAACGGCCGGGCCGTGGCCATGATGCGCGGGCAGGAGGCGCAATTGCGGGTGGCGCAGGACGAGGCAATGCCCTATCAGGCGCTGGTGGAAAGTTTCGGTGCGCTGGCCGAGCAGTTCCCGAGTCTGGAGGTGCAACTGACCAGCGCCGCCCAGGGCGAGGTTTCACGCAAACTGGTGGAGCGCCGGGCCGATCTCGGGCTGCTTTTCTATCACGACGAAATTCCCGAAGCGCTGGAGCGCCGGGTGCTGGGCAGCGTGGAGATGGTCACGGTCTGCGGCGTCAATCATCCGCTGGCCGCGCAGTCCCGGGTCAATTGCCAGCAACTGGCCCAGCATCGGCAGCTGCTGATGTCGACCCAGACCAGCGTCTACCCCGGCAGCGAGCCGGCCAGCCCACAGGTGTGGCGCGCCGACAGTTTCTACGTGATGGCCGAATGGCTGGTGCGCGACCTTGGCTGGGCCTGGCTGCCGCGCCATGTGGTGCAGTACTCGGCGTATCAGGGCCTGATGGTGGAGCTGGACAGCGAATGGACGCCGCCGGCACTGGTGGTGGAACTGGTCTGGCGCCGCGACGAACCATTGGGGCCGGCAGCTCGTTGGCTGGCGGAGCGATTTGCCATACACCTGCGGGCGATCGGCGGCAAAAGCCGATAAACTCCGCCGCCATGAATAGATCTCTCTACACCGCGCTGTTTTACCTGGGGCTGCCATTGGTGGCGATTCGGCTGTGGCTGCGCTCGCGCAAGGCGCCGGCGTATGCCCAACGGATTGGCGAACGTTTCTCCTACGGGATGCCGACCCTGCAACCCGGTGGTATCTGGGTTCACGCCGTGTCGGTGGGCGAAAGCATCGCCGCCGCGCCGATGATCCGCGCGCTGCTGCAACGCTATCCGAAGCTTCCGATCACCGTGACCTGCATGACGCCAACCGGTTCGGAACGTATCCATGCGCTGTTCGCCAACGAGCCACGCATCCAGCACTGCTATTTGCCGTATGACTTGCCCTGTGCAGCCGCGCGTTTTCTGGATCGCGTGCAGCCGAAACTGGCGGTGATCATGGAAACCGAACTGTGGCCCAACCACATTCATCAGTGTGCCAAACGCGGGATTGCGGTGGCGTTGGCCAATGGACGACTGTCCGAGCGTTCCGCCAAGGGCTATGGCCGTTTCAGCAAACTGACCGCGCCGATGCTCGCCGAGATGAGCCTGTTCGCCGTGCAGACCGAGGCCGAAGCCCAGCGCTTCCGAGATCTCGGTGCGCGCCCGGAGACAGTCGAAGTCACTGGCTCGATCAAGTTCGACCTGACCATCGACCCGAAACTGCTGCAACGCGCCGCTGAGCTGCGCAGCCAGTGGCAGGCTCAGGAGCGCCCGGTGTGGATCGCCGCCAGCACCCATGAAGGCGAAGACGAAGTGGTGCTGAATGCTCACCGTCGCTTGCTCACCAACCATCCCGATGCGTTGCTGATTCTGGTGCCGCGTCACCCGGAGCGTTTCAACTCGGTGTTCGAGTTGTGCCAGCGTGAAGGCTTTGCCACGGTGCGTCGCTCCACTGGCGCGAGCGTCGATGCGCAGACTTCGGTGCTGCTTGGCGACACCATGGGCGAGCTGCTGTTTCTCTATGCCCTGGCTGACAGCGCGTTCGTCGGCGGCAGCCTGGTGCCCAACGGCGGGCACAATCTGCTGGAACCGGCAGCCTTGGCGAAACCGGTGATCAGCGGCCCGCACCTGTTCAACTTCCTCGACATCGCCGCGCAACTGCGCAGCGCCGGGGCATTGGCCGAGGTGGATGACGCTGAAGGTCTGGCGACAGAAGTGCAGCGTCTGTTTGAACTGCCGCGCGACGCACAGCGCATGGCAGAAAACGGGCTGAGCGTGATGCGTCGCAATCAGGGCGCGTTGCAGCGCTTGCTCGATGGACTGGGAAGGTTGATCGACCGCCCATAAAAAACGCAGCCTCAGGGCTGCGTTTTTTGTTTAAGGCCGAGCCTTGAGCTGGGCTTCGGCAGCCTTGGCCAGATCCGGTGGCAGGAAGTCCTTGTCCGGGTTGTAGTCGGCTTTCAGGTAGCGGGTCAGATCCTGCAGGTCGCCCGGGTTCAACGTCCCCGCCGCCTGCTTCAGGCGCAGGTTGTCTAGGATGTAGTCGTAGCGGGTGTTGTTGTAATTGCGCACCGAAGTGTAGAGCTGACGCTGGGCGTCGAGCACGTCGACGATGTTGCGCGTCCCCACCTGATAACCGATTTCCGTGGCTTCCACTGCGCTCTGGTTGGAAATGATCGACTGGCGGCGCGCCTGTACCTGTTCGACGTCGGTGTTCACCGCGCGGTGCAGGTTGCGGGTGTTTTCGACGATCTGCCGGCGCAGGCCTTCACGTTGCTGTTCGGTCTGGTCCAGTTGCGCATAAGACTGACGCACCTGGGAGCTGGTCAGGCCGCCGCTGTAGAGCGGGATGTTCACCTGCAACGCCAGGGTGCGCTGTTCGACGTTGCCGCCATACGGCGTGCCGAAGGCATTCGGGTTGCTGAAACCGAACGAATCGTTGTCGCCTTTCTCGTACTTCGCCACGGCGTCGAGGGTCGGCAGGTGGCCGGCCTTGCGCTGTTTCAAAGTCTGTTCGGCAGAGCTGACCGCGAAGTTGCTGGCCAGCAGATTGAGGTTCTGTTTCGCGGCGGTATCGACCCAGGCCTTGGCGTCGTTCGGCGCCGGCGGCAGGATCGGCAAGGTGTGGACGATGCCCTGGATCGAGTTGTACTGACGGTTGGTCAGGGTGACCAGCGCTTGGAACGCATCATCGACCTGACGCTGGGCGACGATCCGGTTGGCGCGCGCGGTGTCGTAACTGGCTTGCGATTGCAGCACGTCGGTCTTGTCCGACAGGCCCACGTCGAAGCGCTCGTTGGACTGGTCGAGCTGGCGCTTGAACGCGGCTTCTTCGGCCTTGGTCGAGGCCAGGTTGTCCTGGCTGCGCAGCACGTTGAAGTAGCTTTCGGCGGTTTGCAGGATCAGGTTCTGCTCGGTGGCCGAAAGTTGCAGCGCGGCCTGCTCGTTGACGTCCTTGGCGGCCTGGTACTGGAACCAGCGGTCGGCGCGGAACAGCGGTTGCGCCAGGGTCGCCTGATACGACTGGGCACTGCGGTTGGCGACCGCCGACGGCTGATCGATGTCGGTGCGCACATTGGCCACCTGGGCGCCACCGGACAGGTTAGGCAGCAGCCCGGCGCGGGCCTGGGGCACGACTTCTTTCTGCGCACCGTACTGGGCGCGGGCGGCGGCCAGGTCGGCGTTGTTGTCGACGGCTTCCTGATAGACGCTGACCAGATCCGTTCTGGTCGACAAAGGCGCTTCTGCTGCCCATACCGTTGCGGTGGACGCACAAGACACGGCGACAGCCAGTGAAAGTTTGCGCAGCATGAGGCGATCCCTAGCATGAATATTATGGAAATAATCCGGGCGCCAAAGGTAAGGCGCGGCCCATGCAGCGTCAAGGCGCAGCATGGCGTAGCGAGTGTAGTTGCGCAGGCGGCAGGCAACAATCTGCCAATTGCGCCATTCATCATGGTGTTTGCAGCGGTGTTGGCGTTCTTTGCCGGTTGTGTCTAGACTGGCCGGGTTCTTGTCGGGGTGCCTTGCTATGAGGCTGAGATCGAATAATTTCGGATCCCGTTGAACCTGATCAGGTTAGCGCCTGCGTAGGGAACAAGATTTCTCGTCACCCGGCGAGTCCTCTTGTGCTTCGTCCGGGAAATTGTTCGACAATCGAACGCTCGACGACGAGGCACAGCACCAGTCCTGGTGCGTCCGTGCCTTTCAGGTTCTGCTCCGACAATCCACTGCCTGGATGCTGTCTGGAGAGCCCGTGATGACTACAAAATCTAAAAACGCGATCAACCTGAGTGACTCGGCCAAGGTCGATGAACAGTCGGTTCAACCGTTCACCCGTTCGCAAAAAGTCTACGTTCAGGGCTCCCGCCCGGACATCCGCGTGCCGATGCGCGAAATCACCCTCGATGTGACCCCCACCGACTTCGGCGGCGAAATCAACGCGCCGGTCACCGTCTACGACACCTCGGGCCCGTACACCGACCCGAACGTGGTGATCGATGTGCGCAAAGGTCTGGGTGACGTGCGTTCGGCATGGATCGACGACCGTGGCGACACCGAGCGCCTGCCGGGCCTGAGCTCGAATTTCGGTCAGGAGCGCCTGGCCGATCCGGAGCTGACCAAGCTGCGTTTCGCCCACGTCAACAACCCGCGCCGTGCCAAGGCCGGGGCCAACGTCAGCCAGATGCACTACGCGCGCAAAGGGATCATTACCGCCGAGATGGAATACGTCGCCATCCGCGAAAACATGAAACTGCAAGAAGCCCGTGCTGCCGGCCTGCTGAATCAGCAGCACGCCGGCCACAGCTTCGGCGCGAGCATCCCGAAAGAAATCACTCCTGAATTCGTGCGCGAAGAAATCGCCCGTGGCCGCGCGATCATTCCGGCCAACATCAACCACGTCGAACTGGAACCGATGATCATCGGCCGTAACTTCCTGGTGAAGATCAACGGCAACATCGGCAACAGCGCGCTGGGTTCGTCCATCGAAGAAGAAGTGGCGAAACTGACCTGGGGCATTCGCTGGGGCTCGGACACCGTGATGGACTTGTCCACCGGCAAGCACATCCACGAAACCCGCGAGTGGATCATCCGCAACTCGCCGGTTCCGATCGGCACCGTACCGATCTATCAGGCGCTGGAAAAGGTCAATGGCGTGGCCGAAGACCTGACCTGGGAGCTGTTTCGCGACACGCTGATCGAGCAGGCGGAGCAGGGCGTCGACTACTTCACCATCCACGCCGGCGTGCTGCTGCGCTACGTGCCGCTGACCGCCAAACGGGTGACCGGCATCGTTTCCCGTGGCGGCTCGATC
This sequence comes from Pseudomonas sp. B15(2017), assembly GCF_002113215.1. Classification (NCBI taxonomy): domain Bacteria; kingdom Pseudomonadati; phylum Pseudomonadota; class Gammaproteobacteria; order Pseudomonadales; family Pseudomonadaceae; genus Pseudomonas; species Pseudomonas sp. B15(2017). Next base: position 23,402 of record NZ_NEJZ01000027.1, on the reverse strand, counting down.
ATGGCCAAGTGGTGCCTGGCGCACCACAAAGAGAACTTCCTCTACACCCACTTCGAGGAAATCTGCGAAATCATGAAGGCCTACGACGTCAGCTTCTCGCTGGGCGACGGCCTGCGTCCGGGCTCGATTGCCGACGCCAACGACGAAGCGCAGTTCGGCGAACTGGAAACCCTCGGCGAGCTGACCAAAATCGCCTGGAAGCACGACGTGCAATGCATGATCGAAGGCCCGGGCCACGTGCCGATGCAGTTGATCAAAGAGAACATGGACAAGCAGCTGGAGTGCTGCGACGAGGCGCCGTTCTACACCCTCGGCCCGCTGACCACCGACATCGCACCGGGTTACGACCACATCACTTCCGGCATCGGTGCGGCGATGATCGGCTGGTTCGGTTGCGCGATGCTCTGCTACGTGACGCCGAAGGAACACCTGGGCTTGCCGAACAAGGATGACGTGAAGACCGGGATCATCACCTACAAGATCGCCGCTCACGCAGCGGACCTGGCCAAGGGGCATCCGGGCGCACAGATCCGCGACAACGCCTTGAGCAAGGCGCGTTTCGAATTCCGTTGGGAAGACCAGTTCAACCTCGGTCTGGATCCGGACACCGCCCGCTCGTATCACGATGAAACCCTGCCGAAGGATTCGGCGAAGGTCGCGCATTTCTGTTCGATGTGCGGGCCAAAATTCTGCTCGATGAAGATCACTCAGGAAGTCCGCGAATACGCGGCCAACCAGCGGATCGACGCGGTCGACGTGGATGTCGCCCAGGGCCTGGCGGAACAGGCCGAGCGGTTCAAGAAGGAAGGCAGTCAGCTGTACAAGAAGGTTTGATCTGACCTGAAAGGGTGGGGCCTGTAATGGCCCCTTCGCGAGCAAGCTCGCTCCCACATTTGAATGCATTCCAAAGTGGGGGCGAGCTTGCTCGCGAATACGGTCGACACAACAACAAATGTCCCTCTGAGATAACACCCTTGAGCATTCAACCCGGTACTTATTCCCCCGACCTCGCCGTGCCCGCCAGCCAGCGTGTATTCGGCGGTCGCGATCTGTTTTCCCTGTGGTTCTCCCTCGGCATCGGCCTGATGGTCTTGCAGACCGGTGCACTGCTGGCGCCGGGGCTGGGCCTGTCGGGAGCGCTGCTGGCGATTTTCCTCGGCACCCTGGTCGGCGTCTTGTTGCTGGCCGCCGTTGGCGTGATCGGCAGCGACACCGGCCTGTCGTCGATGGCCGCGCTGAAACTCAGCCTCGGCAGCAAAGGCGCGAGCCTGCCGGCGCTGCTCAACCTGCTGCAACTGATCGGTTGGGGCTCTTTCGAAATCATCGTCATGCGCGATGCGGCCAGCCTGCTCGGCACTCGTGCATTCAGCGAAGGTTCGCTGTGGGCCAGTCCGATGTTGTGGACCCTGTGCTTCGGTACGCTGGCGACGTTGCTGGCGGTCAGCGGGCCGTTGACGTTCGTGCGCAAGATCCTGCGCAAGTGGGGCATCTGGCTGATTCTGGGCGCGTGCATCTGGCTGACCTGGAACCTGTTTGCCAAGGCCGATCTCGCCGCCTTGTGGGCACAGGCCGGGGATGGCTCGATGCCGCTCGCCGTGGGCTTCGATATCGCCATCGCGATGCCGCTGTCGTGGCTGCCGCTGATCGCCGACTACTCGCGCTTCGGTCAGCGGGCGAAGAATGTATTCGGCGGCACGGCGATCGGTTTCTTCATCGGCAATTTCTGGCTGATGAGCCTGGGCGTGGCCTACACCCTGGCCTTTGCGCCGAGCGGTGAGGTCAACGCGCTGCTGCTGGCGCTGGCTGGCGCAGGTCTGGGCATTCCGCTGTTGCTGATTCTGCTGGATGAGTCGGAAAACGCTTTCGCCGACATTCACTCGGCGGCGGTTTCCAGCGGGATTCTGTTGCGTCTGAAAGTCGAGCATCTGGCGTTGGCCATCGGTGTGATCTGCACCCTGATCGCCTTGCTCGCGCCATTGGCGCAATACCAGAACTTCCTGTTGCTGATCGGTTCGGTGTTCGCACCGCTGTTCGGCGTGGTGCTGGTGGATCACTTCATCCTGCGCAAGCGCAGTGCCCAGGTGGCATCGGCCGCGTTGCGCTGGCCGGCACTATTGGCCTGGCTGGGTGGCATCAGCACCTATCACTTGCTGGCCAACCTGTATCCGGATGTCGGCGCGACCCTGCCGGCGCTGGTGCTGGCAGGGCTGCTGCAACTCGTGCTCGGTCGGGCTTTCAGTTACGGCCGGGAAACAGCTCGGGCTTGAGAATGCCATTCAGGCGCGGGTAAGGGATTTTCAGTTCGACGTGGCCCAGCGCATAAGGCGCGATGGTGGTCACGTCGTACTTGAGGATCACGCCGCCGTAGGTCAGCGCCACGTTAGGGGTTTTGACGAACGGCCAGCTCTTCACGAACTCCGGTTCCTGATCGAGCTTGGTGCTGATCAGCCAGCTGTTGTGGGCCACTTGCGCGGCTTTCCAGAACGCTTCTTCCTGACCCGGCAGCAACATGTCCGCCAGAGTCAGCACCTTGTGCTGCTGACGCGAATAGTTGATGAAACCGCGTCCCGGTGTACCGTGGGCACCGCCGGTGTCCAGGTAGCTCGACGTTTCGATGATCACCAGACCGTCATGCTGCTCGCGTACTTTCGCCTGCAAATAGCTGCTGTTGCGCGGGCCGGCGTTGGCCAGGAATTGCTCGCGATACGCTGCCAGCGTCGGCGCCACCGGGGCGTTCGGTGCGGTGCGGGTCATTTGCAACAGGCGTTTTTCGATGATGCCGTCCAGCGCCGGTTCTGCCGGAAAGCGCAACGTATCGATGTTCACCAGCGGGCAGTCCGGGTTGGAGCAACCGGGTTTCAGCGTTTCCGAGGCGTCGCGGGTGGTTTCCAGCGGCGTGCGGTAGTTGGGCTGGAACAGGCTGGCGCACGCGCCCAGGGTCAGGGCGATGGCGGCCACGGAGGCAATTTTGAAAAGCGACATGGGCGTCCTTTCTGAAGCAGGGGAAGGCAAAAAGTTACCGCTTCGACTCTCAACGAAGCGGTCAGTTCGCCACTAAGCTAATTAGAGTGGGTTTCGCCTTCACCGTCCATCCCGCTGACAGTAAAGGGGCTGCATCAAATGTCACGGGCGCGTTAGGATGGCGCGAAGTCGAGGTCGCCATTAGCAAGACGAACCTCGTATTGGAATCTGCAGTAGACGAGGATGCCCATGACCGATTTTGCCAATGCCATTCCAACCGCCGTCGATATCGTGCAGCGGGTGCAATGCTACGAGGGCTTCTACAAGCTCGATCGCGTGCATTTGCGCCATGAACTGTTCGCCGGTGGCATGAGCCGCGAAATCAATCGTGAAGTGTTCGTGCGCCATGATGCCGTGTGCATGCTGCCCTACGATCCGCAGCGCGATGAAGTGGTGCTGATCGAGCAGTTTCGTGTCGGCGCCATGGGCAAGGCCGACAACCCGTGGCTGGTGGAACTGGTCGCCGGTCTGATCGACAAGGATGAACAGCCGGAAGAAGTTGCTCACCGCGAAGCGCAGGAGGAAGCTGGGCTGGACATCAAGGCCCTGTGGCCAATGACCAAATACTTTCCATCGCCGGGCGGCAGCAACGAATTCGTGCATCTGTACCTGGGGCGTTGCAGCACGGAGGGCGCAGGCGGCCTGCATGGTCTGGAGGAAGAAGCCGAAGATATCCGCGTCACGGTCTGGGCTTTCGAAGATGCCTTGCAGGCTGTACGCGACGGACAGATTGCCAATGCGGCGAGCATCATCGCCTTGCAGTGGCTGGCGCTCAACCGCGCCGAAGTGAGGGGGCTATGGTCGTAAACAAGTTGCGCGATCGCTACCGCGTCGACCTCGTGGGGCTGCAAGCCGCCTGCGAGGCCAACTACGCGCGCCTGATGCGACTGTTGCCGGACATGCGCAACGACCCGCAGGCCCGGCGCATTGCCGTGACCCAGGGCGACCAGATGCTCGGCGTTCTGACGCTCGAGGTGCTGCAGACCTGTCCGTACACCACGACCCTGCAAGTGCGCCAGGAACACAGCCTGCCGTGGCTGCCGGTGCCGCAACTGGAAGTGCAGGTCTATCACGACGCGCGCATGGCCGAGGTGATCAGCGCCGAGCATGCGCGACGTTTTCGCGGCGTCTATCCTTACCCGAATGCGGCGATGCATCAGCCGGACGAAAAGGCCCAGCTCAATCTGTTCCTGGGCGAATGGCTGAGTCACTGCCTGGCGTGCGGACACGAATACGCGGCGGTCCGATAACCACCGCAAGTTGTGAACTGCGTCCGTTTCGCCGGTTTCTCTTTACGCTGTCCCCCCGCATAATTGCCGCACCTATCCAGTCCCGCGATCCCGGGGGAGAACGCCTTGCCGAGCGTATCGACTTTGACCACCGCCGACACGGCGTTGCTGGTGCAGCTCTCTGACAGTCATCTGTTCGCCGAGGCGGACAGAACGCTGCTGGGCATGAATACCCGCGAGAGTCTGCAAAAAGTCATCGAGCTGGTGCTTGAACAGCAACCGCGGATCGACCTGATCGTTGCCAGCGGCGACTTGTCCCAGGACGGCACGCTGGAGTCCTATCAGCAATTCCGCCAGATGACGGCGCAGATCGATGCGCCGGCCCGCTGGATCCCCGGCAACCACGATGAACCGCAGATCATGGCTCAGGCGACGGTCAAGAGTGCGTTGCTGGAGTCCGTGGTGGATGTCGGCAACTGGCGCGTGACCCTGCTCGATTCGGCGGTGCCCGGATCGGTGCCGGGGTATCTGCAGGACGACCAACTGCAATTGCTCGCCAGCTCCCTGAGCGAAGCGCCGGATCGCCATCATCTGGTGTGCTTGCACCACCATCCGGTGTCGATCGGTTGCGCCTGGATGGAGCCGATCGGCTTGCGCAATCCGGAAGCGTTTTTCGAAGTGCTCGACCGTTTCCCGCAGGCCCGCGCCGTGCTGTGGGGGCATGTCCATCAGGAAATCGACCGCGAACGCAACGGCGTAAGGCTGATCGCCTCGCCGTCGACCTGCATCCAGTTCGAGCCGGGCAGCGAAGATTTCAAGGTTGGCGAACAGGCGCCGGGGTATCGCTGGTTGCGATTGCTGCCGGACGGGCGGATCGAGACTGGTGTGGAGCGTGTCACTGATTTCCGGTTCACTGTCGATTACGGCTCCGACGGTTACTGATTGACGGGCACAGCGCTGATTTCCTCGGGTGCTGGCCCAACACCCCTCGACTCCCTGTAAACTCCGCTATCTTCAGCCGACGCCCAGGGAGCTCAAATGTCCGGTTCGATTCTCTATATTCATGGTTTCAACAGCGCGCCGGCTTCGAAAAAGGCCTGTCAGCTGGTCGAGGTGATGGAGCGGCTGGGTTTGAGCGATCAACTGCGTGTCCCCGCGCTGCATCACCACCCGCGCGAAGCCATCGGTCAGCTGGAACAGGCAATTGCCGAACTCGGCCGGCCGTTGCTGGTGGGAAGTTCGCTCGGCGGCTACTATGCGACTCACCTGGCCGAGCGCCATGGCCTGAAAGCCCTGCTGGTCAACCCGGCCGTCAGTCCGCACCGGATGTTCGACGGATACCTGGGCACCCAGAAAAACCTGTACACCGACGAGACCTGGGAACTGACCCACGACCACGTGACGGCCCTGGCCGAGCTGGAAGTGCCGGCGCCACAGGATCCGCAGCGTTATCAGGTATGGTTGCAGACCGGCGATGAAACGCTGGATTATCGCCTTGCCCAGCAGTATTACCGGGCCTGTGCCTTGCGCATCCAGGCTGGCGGCGACCACAGTTTCCAGGGATTTGTTACACAATTGCCGGCATTGCTCAGCTTTGCCGGGATTGGCGCCGATATCTATCAGGCAGTCGATTTCACCGCACTGTGAAGTCTTGCCCCATTTTCATTGAATCACTGACGACGAGACCCTATGGCCACTCCCAGCGCTAGCTCCTATAACGCCGACGCCATCGAAGTCCTCTCGGGCCTCGACCCGGTGCGCAAGCGCCCCGGCATGTACACCGACACCAGTCGGCCGAACCACCTTGCCCAGGAAGTCATCGACAACAGTGTCGACGAAGCCCTGGCCGGCCACGCCAAATCGATCCAGGTCATCCTCCACGCCGACCATTCGCTGGAAGTCTGCGACGACGGCCGTGGCATGCCGGTCGACATTCACCCGGAAGAGGGCGTGTCGGGCGTCGAACTGATCCTCACCAAGCTCCATGCGGGCGGCAAGTTTTCCAACAAGAACTACCAGTTCTCCGGCGGTCTGCACGGGGTGGGTATTTCCGTGGTCAACGCCTTGTCGACCCAGGTGCGGGTGCGGGTCAAACGTGACGGCAACGAATACGAAATGACCTTCGCCGATGGCTTCAAGGCCACCGATCTGCAAGTCATCGGCACCGTTGGAAAGCGCAATACCGGGACCAGCGTGTACTTCGCGCCGGACCCGAAATACTTCGATTCGCCGAAATTCTCCATCAGCCGCCTCAAGCACGTGCTCAAGGCCAAGGCCGTTCTCTGCCCGGGGCTGCTGATCAGCTTCGAAGACAAAGGCACCGGCGAAAAGGTCGAGTGGCACTACGAAGACGGCCTGCGCTCCTATCTGGTGGATGCGGTCAGCGAGTTCGAGCGTCTGCCGGACGCGCCGTTCTGCGGCAACCTGGCCGGCGCCAAGGAAGCGGTCGAGTGGGCCCTGCTGTGGCTGCCTGAAGGCGGTACTTCGGTCACCGAAAGCTACGTCAACCTGATTCCGACGGAGCAGGGCGGTACCCACGTCAACGGTCTGCGTCAGGGGCTGCTCGATGCGATGCGTGAGTTCTGCGAATTCCGCAGCCTGCTGCCGCGTGGCGTCAAACTGGCCCCGGAGGACGTCTGGGAACGCATCGCTTTCGTCCTGTCGATGAAGATGCAGGAACCGCAATTCTCCGGCCAGACCAAGGAACGTCTGTCGTCCCGTGAAGCGGCGGCATTTGTCTCCGGCGTGGTCAAGGATGCGTTCAGCCTGTGGCTCAATGCCAACCCGGAAACCGGTCTGGCGCTGGCAGAACTGGCGATCAGCAACGCCGGCCGTCGTCTGAAGGCCAGCAAGAAAGTCGAGCGCAAGCGCATCACCCAGGGGCCGGCATTGCCGGGCAAACTGGCCGATTGCGCGGGGCAGGACCCGATGCGTTCCGAGCTGTTCCTGGTGGAAGGTGATTCCGCCGGCGGTTCGGCCAAGCAAGCGCGGGACAAGGAATTCCAGGCGATCCTGCCGTTGCGCGGCAAGATCCTCAACACCTGGGAAGTCGACGGCAGCGAAGTGCTGGCCAGCCAGGAAGTGCACAACATCGCCGTGGCCATCGGTGTCGATCCGGGCGCCGAGGACATGAGCCAGCTGCGCTACGGCAAGATCTGCATCCTCGCCGACGCCGACTCCGACGGTCTGCACATCGCGACCTTGCTCTGCGCTTTGTTCGTCCAGCATTTCCGCCCGCTGGTGGACGCTGGTCACGTCTACGTCGCGATGCCGCCGCTGTACCGCATCGACCTGGGCAAAGAAATCTACTACGCCCTCGACGAGGCCGAGCGCGACGGGATCCTCGACCGTCTGGTGGCCGAGAAGAAACGCGGCAAGCCGCAGGTCACCCGATTCAAGGGTCTGGGTGAAATGAACCCGCCGCAACTGCGTGAAACCACCATGGACCCGAACACTCGGCGCCTGGTGCAGTTGACCCTCGGGGACGACTTCGCCCAGACCTCGGAAATAATGGACATGCTGCTGGCGAAGAAACGCGCCGGCGACCGCAAGACCTGGCTCGAATCCAAGGGCAACCTCGCCGAGGTTCTGGCCTGATGCGGTTTGGCTGGGCCTTGGCGGGTGCATTGCTGCTGGGTTCGATGACGGTGTCGGCAGAGCCTGCGCAAGAGCTGCGCGTGCTCGCCGAGCACCCGGTCGAAGGCATGCGCGGCGGCAACCTGTCGGGGCTGGCCTTGTGTGGCAATGATCTGTGGACCGTTTCGGATCGCGACGATGACCAGATCTACCGTCTCGATATCCGCGACCGGGTCTGGCAGGCCACGGCCGTGCGCATCGATCCGCCGAAAGTGCCGGACAGCGGCTTGCCGTGGGGCATCAGCTCGCGCACCTGGGCGGCTTCGTTCATTCGGGGCGGCGATCTGGATTTCGAAGGCATCACCTGCGACAGCGCCGGCAACCGCTACATTGTCAGCGAAGCCCACGCAGCGGTGCTGCAAGTGCCGCCTCAGGGGCCGTCGTCGTGGCTGAAAATCTCGCCGATGATGGTCCGCGAGGCGCGGGCCAGCGGGATGTTGCTGCAGTTCAACGCGATATTCGAAGGCCTGGCGATCAATCCGGCGGGCGATCAGATGTGGCTGGCTGCGGAGCGGCAAAGCCGTGGCTTGCTGATGATCAAGCGTCAGCAGACGGTCTGGGATTGTGACGGGCGCTGCGTGCTGCTCAGCGAGGGCGGGATGGAAATGCAACCGCCGCAGTTCCCGAAAGCCCGCCCGGTCAATCGGGATTTTTCCGACGTGTCCCTGTTCAACGGCAAACTGTTTACCCTTGAGCGCAACGCGTACCAGATCTGTCGTCGCGATGCGCTGACGGCCAAGGTCGAGCTTTGCTGGTCGTATGCGGCCGAGTTGTTGCAGGCCAATCGTCGTTATTCGCAGAACTTCGGGCTGGAAGAGGCGCTGGTGGTCGATGCTCAAGGTGCCTGGATCGGCGTCGACAACAATTTTGGTCCCCGGGCCGATGGCGAGGTCCGCCCGATCATCTGGCGATTCGCCGCGCCCGAGGGTGGCTGGAGCGCCAAGCCATGAGCCAGCAACCGCCGGGCAGGCGCGCCGGTCGGGTGTTGATGATTCTGGCCTGGTGCGCGGCGCTGTTTCTGGCCACGCGGTTCTTCGGCCAGTGGGAAGAGCGCCAGCGCAATCCCAATGTGGAAGTGGCTTCGCAGCAGGGTAACGGCTTTATCGAAGTGAAACTGATCGGCAACGCCCAGGGACATTTTGTCGCCAGCGGCCTGATCAACGGTCGGCCGGTGGAGTTCATGCTCGACACTGGCGCGACCGACGTGGCAATCCCGGCCGAAGTGGCGAAAAACCTTCGGCTGGAAGAAGGTTTCGGTGTGACCCTGAGCACGGCCAATGGCCTGAGCCAGGGCTATCGCACCCGGATCGACCGCCTGCAACTGGGCGACATCGTGCTGCGGGATGTCCGCGCACTGGTGGCGCCCGGCCTGCATGGCAATCAGGTGCTGCTCGGCATGAGCGCCCTGAACAAACTTGAATTTACTCAGCGCGGCGGCACCATGCTGCTGCGCCAGACAACGAACCGATGAGGCCCGCATGAGCGACAACCTTGCAGACAGCTTAGATGGCGTAGAACGCCGGTCGCTGGCTGACTTCACCGAAAATGCCTACCTCAACTACTCCATGTACGTGATCATGGACCGTGCCTTGCCGCATATCGGCGACGGTCTGAAACCGGTACAGCGGCGTATCGTCTACGCCATGAGCGAGCTGGGGCTGGATGCCGATTCCAAGCACAAGAAGTCGGCGCGTACCGTCGGCGACGTGCTCGGCAAGTTCCACCCCCACGGCGACTCGGCGTGCTACGAAGCGATGGTGCTGATGGCCCAGCCGTTCAGCTATCGCTACACGCTGGTGGACGGCCAGGGTAACTGGGGTGCGCCGGACGATCCGAAATCCTTCGCCGCCATGCGTTACACCGAAGCGCGGCTGTCACGTTATTCCGAAGTGCTGCTCAGCGAACTGGGCCAGGGCACCGCAGACTGGGGCCCGAACTTCGACGGCACCCTGCAGGAACCGCTGGTGTTGCCGGCACGTTTGCCGAACATCCTGCTCAACGGCACCACCGGTATCGCCGTGGGCATGGCCACCGATGTGCCGCCGCACAACCTGCGCGAAGTCGCCACCGCGTGCGTGCGCCTGCTCGACGAGCCGAAAGCCACGGTCGAACAGCTTTGCGAACACATCCAGGGCCCGGACTACCCGACCGAAGCGGAAATCATCACTCCGCGCGCCGACCTGCTGAAAATGTACGAAACCGGCAAGGGCTCGGTGCGCATGCGCGCCGTGTACCACGTCGAGGACGGCGACATCATCATCACCGCGCTGCCGCACCAGGTCTCCGGGGCCAAGGTGCTGGAGCAGATCGCCGCGCTGATGCAGGCCAAGCCGTCGAAAGCACCGCAGATCGCCGACCTGCGCGATGAATCCGATCACGAGAACCCGTGCCGCATCGTGATCATCCCGGTCAACAGCCGCGTCGATCACGAAGCGTTGATGCAGCACCTGTTCGCCAGCACCGAGCTGGAGTCGACGTATCGGGTCAACGTCAACATCATCGGTCTGGACGGCAAGCCGCAGCTGAAAAACCTCCGTGCGTTGCTGGTGGAGTGGCTGGAATTCCGCGTGCTGACCGTGCGTCGCCGGTTACAGTTCCGCCTCGACAAGGTCGAGCGCCGCCTGCACCTGTTGGACGGTTTGCTGATTGCCTACCTCAACCTGGATGAAGTGATTCACATCATCCGCACCGAGGATCAGCCGAAAGCCAAACTGATCGAGCGTTTTGCCCTCAGCGAAATCCAGGCCGATTACATCCTCGATACCCGTCTGCGTCAGTTGGCGCGACTGGAAGAGATGAAGCTGCGCGACGAGCAGGATGAACTGCTCAAGGAACAAGCCAAGCTGCAAGCGCTGCTGAGCAGTGAAGCCAAGCTGAAGAAGCTGGTTCGCAGTGAGCTGCTGAAAGACGCCGAAACCTACGGCGATGACCGTCGGTCGCCAATCGTCGAGCGCGCTGAAGCCAAGGCGCTGACCGAGCACGATCTGCTGCCGAACGAGAAAGTCACCGTCGTGCTGTCGGAAAAAGGCTGGATCCGTTCGGCCAAGGGCCACGATATCGACGCCACCGGCCTGTCGTACAAGGCTGGCGACGGCTTCAAGACCTCGGCGGCGGGGCGTTCGAACCAGTCGGCCGTGGTCATCGACTCCACGGGCCGCAGTTACTCGCTGGCCACCCACACCCTGCCATCGGCACGAGGCCAGGGCGAGCCGTTGACCGGTCGTCTGACGCCGCCGCCGGGCGCAACGTTCGAATGTGTGCTGATGCCGGAAGAGGACTCGCTGTACGTGATCGCCTCTGACGCCGGCTACGGTTTCGTGGTGAAAGGTGAAGACCTGCAAGCCAAGAACAAGGCCGGCAAGGCGCTGTTGAGCCTGCCGAACAACGCCAAGGTGATCGCGCCGCGTCCGGTGGCCGACCGCGAGCACAACTGGCTGGCCTCGGTAACGACCGAGGGTCGCCTGCTGATCTTCAAGATCAGCGACCTGCCACAATTAGGGAAGGGCAAAGGCAACAAGATCATCGGTATTTCCGGTGAGCGTGTGGCCAGTCGCGAAGAATATGTCACGGACATCGCCGTTCTTCCGGAAGGCGCCACCTTGGTGCTGCAGGCCGGAAAACGTACCTTGTCGCTGAAGGCCGACGACCTCGAACACTACAAAGGTGAGCGTGGTCGCCGTGGTAACAAACTGCCACGTGGCTTCCAGCGGGTGGATGCGCTGCTCGTCGAAAACCTCAATTAAGCGGCCAGGGGGCGTTCGTACTGATTTCTCCGGCGGAGAAAATGAGTGAGAACGCCTCTCTAGAGCGTCCGATCTTCGATTTAACCCGTAGATCGGCGCTTTGGCGCTGGAGTCGGAACGCATATTCACGGATGATATGGCCTTTCCAAGCGCCGGCGTGGCCGAGCGTTCTTCATATTTGCTGAGTATTTTCACTGTGGTCAGCCTTGTGGCGGCCACCTGGACGGGATGATGACTTCTCTGCGCCCCCTTATTTTCCTGCTCGCCGGCGTTCTTGGCCTGGCGGGTTGCAGCGTTCACCAGCCGGTGTCGCTGTATCAGCTGGACAGCGGAAGTCCGGCTCAGCCTGCCCAAAGCTCAGGCATGGCAGTTCTGCTGGGTCCTGTAATCGTTGCCGATTACCTGCAGCGGGAAACCCTGTTGCAGCGTCAACCGGACGGCAGCCTGCAAGCCTCGGTCGATGGTCGCTGGGCTGGTAGCCTTTCGTCGGATATCGATCAATTGCTGCTGCGTCAGGTTGCCGGTCGTCTGGACAGCCAGCGGGTGGTACTGGCACCGGCGACCACCGGGTTCACGCCCGATGTTCAAGTGTTGTTGACCATCACTCGTCTGGACTCCGGCGCAAAACAGCCGGCGATTCTTGACGCGCAGTGGCGACTGCTCGACCGTCGTGGCCAGGTGCGTGACAACCGCATCGTCCACTTGCAAGAACTGCACAGTGGCAGCACGGCTTCCCAGGTTCAGGCGCAAGGCATTCTGCTGCAGCGTCTGGCCGAGCAACTGTCGGTCGCGCTCAAGCCGTTGGCCAACCAGCCACCGGTTGCCGAAGCGCCACGCAAACCGGCACCGAAGCCGGCAGCACCGGCGGCGGAAGCCGAGAAGCAGCCGAAGATCCCGATGGCTTCGCCGATTCGTACCGATATGGAAGTGTTCCGCTTTTAAGGCTGGAACGAGTCAGGACAAAGCCCGCCTTGTGCGGGCTTTGTTGTGTCTGGGCTCTGAGTGGACGATCAAAAGCCCCTCACCCGAACCCTCCCGAAACGTCGGACCGCTTGGAGGGAGAGGGTAGGGTGAGGGGCTGTCGAGAGTGCATAAAGAATCCAGAACGCCACACACAAAGAAGCCCGCAGACGAGTGATCATCTGCGGGCTTCTTTACATCAAGGCCTCAGGCCCGACGCTCATGCATCCGCGCCAGTTGCCGCTCGAGCATCGACGGATATGGCTCCATCAAACGCTCCACGCAGCAGGCGCCTTCAGGGCTGGCAATCGGCCGGATCCGCGCACGCTGGCGGATCAGCGCGTCGTCACCGATCTTGCGCTCCACCAGCAGCAGGTTGCGGCTGTGTTGCGACAGCGCCAGGGCGTCTTGAGCGCTGTCGGTCAACAGCAGGTCAATCTGGCTCAGACCGAACAGTTCGTCACCAAGAGTCAGGCCCAGCTGCAATTGCAGGGTGATGCCGCTGTCGGCGACTTCGATCTGCAACTGGTGGCCCAGCGCCCGCAGCAGCTCGCCGCAGCAGATGGCGTTGGTCAGGTAATCGTCGCCGCTGTCTTCGGTGTGGAACAGCATCAGCGTGCTGCCATCGTTCAGGGTTTCGATTTCGCCCTGATACAGCGAAGCGGCCTGTTCCAGACAGTCGCGATAGCGATCCTGCAACTCTTCCAGGCGCGCACGCGGCAAGCGGCGCAGTTGTTCCTGCGAGCCCAGTTGCACCGCCAGCACCGCCGTATGTTGCGGCACGCTCGGGGTCGGTCGGCGCACGGCCGGTTGTGCGGATTCGCTCAGCGACTCGTCACGCAGGTCGGCGAACGGATCTTCGTCATCGTCGTCTTCAACGGTGCTGACCACATGGCGTGGGGCAGGCTTGTGCGCGGCCATCGGGCGGCTTTCGTCGAAACTCGGATCACGCAGGTTGCGCACTTCGAATTCCGGCTCGTCGTCGAACTCGGGTTCCGGTTCGGGCTCCGGTTCGGCCGGCTCCGGGGCATAGCTGGCGTGTAACTGGCGGGCAAGATCGCCGATCTCGTCCTGACGCTCGATTCCCGGCGTGTATTCGTCGATCCGTCGCAGCCACACGCGCAGTTGCAGCAGCGGCGTGGAGATGTGCCGGCCCAGACGCAGGCTCAGGGCCAGGGACAGTGCCAGCAGAATCGCACTCAGGATGCCCATGCTTTGCAGGCTGATGGTCATCGGCTGCTGGAACTGATCCATGTCCAGGCTGATGCGCAGTTGCCCGGCGGTCACGTCCTGAAAGGTGATCTTGCTCTCGTACATGCCCTCGGCTTCGCCCAGCAGGCCGTGCTTGGGCCGCTGACCGGACTCGGCGAGGATGCGGTTGTCCACGCTGTAGATGGCGGCGTGGGCCACCAGCTTGTTCTTGGTCAGGTTGTTAAGCAGCACGTTGAGGCTGAGGATGTCGTTGGACACCAGCAGCTCGGTCGCGGAGGTGGCGGTCTGCGTGGTCAGGCTTTCGCCCAGCGCATCGGCCTGCTCGTGCATGGCCTGCTTGAACTGCAGGCCCATCACGCAGGCATAGATCACCAGGGCCAGGGCGACCAGGATCACGTTATGGCTGGCAATGCGCAATGCAATCGGTACACGGCGGTGGCGCAGTGCACGGAAGATCAGCAGAAAGAAGTTATCGGTTTTAACTGGCGTGGGCCGGTTCACTGAGCTCGGCTCTTTTGTCCGTGAAGTTGACGCGCAGTATAGCGACAGGCCCTAGACCGGCAAAGCGCTGGCGGTGCCCGATGGTCACTGAAAGTGGGTAGAATGCGGTTTTTTTCCAGTTGCGGGGGTGCGCGTTGCGCGAAATCGTCCTGATTAACATCACGGGAGTCGACCGTCCGGGTCTGACGGCGGCCATTACCGGTGTACTGGCGCAGGGTGGTGTGAATATCCTCGACATCGGTCAGGCGGTGATCCACGACATGCTGTCGTTCGGCATCCTGGTGGAAATTCCCGACTCCCTGCAAGGCAAGTCGGTGCTCAAGGACATCCTGTTCAAGGGTTATGAGCTCGACCAGCAGGTGCGTTTCACCCCGGTATCCGAAGAGGATTACCAGCAATGGGTGGGCAATCAGGGCAAAAAACGCCACATCGTTACCCTGCTGACCCGCAAAGTCACCGCCGGCCAGTTGCAGGCCGTGAGTTCGATCACCGCCAAATATGGCTTGAACATCGACCATATCGACCGTCTGTCGGGTCGCATGCCGCTGGACACCCCGGCGGACAAGGGCAAGGGTTGCATCGAGTTTTCCGTGCGCGGCGAAGCGGCCGACCCGCAGGCCTTGCGCGCCGAATTCCTCAGCGTGGCCCAGGAGCTGAACGTCGACATCGCCTTCCAGGAAGATTCGCTGTTCCGTCGCAACCGTCGTCTGGCGGTGTTCGACATGGACTCAACCCTGATCGAAGCCGAAGTCATCGACGAGCTGGCCAAAGCCGCCGGCGTCGGCGACCAGGTTTCGGCAATCACCGAGCGGGCAATGGCCGGTGAACTGGACTTTCGCGCCAGTTTCAAAGAGCGTCTGGCGCTGCTCAAGGGGCTTGATGTCAGCGTGCTGGACTCGATCGGTGCCTCGCTGCGCCTGACCGAAGGCGCTGAAACCCTGTTCGCCGAACTCAAGCGCCTGGGTTACAAGACCGCGATCCTGTCGGGCGGCTTCACCTACTTCGCCAAGCAACTGCAGGCCAAACTAGGCATCGACTACGTGTTCGCCAACGAACTGGAAGTGGTCGACGGCAAGTGCACCGGCGTGGCCATCGAGCCGATCGTCGATGCCCAGCGCAAGGCCGATCTGCTGAAGCAGCTGGCTGAAAAAGAAGGTTTGCGCCTGGAGCAGACCATCGCCGTGGGTGACGGCGCCAACGATCTGCCGATGCTGGCCATCGCCGGTCTGGGCGTGGCGTTCCGCGCCAAGCCGCTGGTCAAGCAGTCGGCGAAGCAGGCGATCTCGACCCTCGGTCTGGATGGCGTGCTGTACCTGCTGGGCTTCCGGGATCGCGACGGGCAGCTCTGACCCGTGCACAGGATCGCAGCCCTCGGTTGCGATCCTGGCTCAAAGGGATTTCCACAACGAGTCGAAATCCTCTTCGCCCCCGCCATTCTGCGCACCCTCCAGCGAGCGATAGGCAAACTGATTGAAACTGTGAGTGCTGGCCACCCGCCGATCCAGTCCGGCGCGGTGCTCTTCGCCCTGTGTGTTGATCAGCACTTTATTGCCCTCCTGAAACGGCAGTCGCGGCGCCAGTAGCGTCGCCGGCAAGTCGATTGCGCTGATCTCCGGCAACAGCAAACCGCGCAGATACTGGCTGTGATCATCCCGCGAACGCACCAGTTGCAACCCGCATGGCCGGGCATGCGGAGCTACCAGTTCGATGCCCATTTGCGTGCCGGCGCCGCGCACCTGGCGGATCCAGCGCACCACGGCAATGCTCCAGCCCTGATTGAGGCTGTCCTGAATCCCGACCATTTCCCCGGCCTGCAATTCGGCCGGTACGTCCTTTGGCCAGGCCAGGCAATAACCACCGGGGCTGTGATTGATGACGGGCAAGGCGTAGGTCGGGTAATGCGGCGGGCTGTCAGTGTCGCCTTCATCGTCGATCAGTGGTTCGTAGCGGATTTCCTCGTAGGGCAACAATTCATCGGACGTGCTCTGCGGCGCGGCATCGAAGGCTTGGCTCCAGCTGTCCTTTTCGCCCTGAACCACCGCGCGGCTGAAATTCGCCGCACGGGCGCCGGGGTGCTTGAGCAGTTCGCTGAAGGTGCGTTCGCCGCCGAGGTAGAAGTGCAGGGCGCTCATGCCGACGCATACGGTCAGGTTGCCCTGGCCGACGGTGCGCTGGAAGCTGCGTTCGGCGGCTTCGCCCCAGGTAGCGTGCAAATGTTGCAGGGTGTCGAGGGTCAGACCGGCCGGTACGGGCAGCGGCGTGGTCGCATCCTGATGCAGCAGGTGGGCTTCGATGGCATTCACCAGCGGTTGCGGATCGAAGCCGAGCAGGAGGGCCTGTTGCTCGCTGCGAAACTGGGAGCGGTAACGCGGGCCGGCGTCGATCTCGGCCGAAACCGCGAACAGCCCCTCGCCCTGATTGGCGGGGTGCAGTTTCAGCCAGGCACTCCACGGTACCACTACTTGGGCCAGGCGTGCGATCTGGTTCTGTCGCAATTGATTACAACGGGCGCTGCCCAGCAACAGGGCGGCGAGGTAGGTGTGCTCGACGCTCAACTCGCCGGTCAGGCTGGCAAGGTCGTCGCGCACCCGGCGATGTTGCAGTTGCAGCTCGCAGGCGCAGCGAAACAATTGATGCAACTCGAACCACAGCTGTTCCGGCGCGGCGCTGTACAGCTGCGTGGCGCGAACCAGTTGCGCTTTCAGTGCATGAGCCGCGCGTTGCAGCGCTTCGCTCACCAGGGCTGCACGATCCCGCGAGTACTTGGGCGCGATCCGCAGAATGATTTGTTTGTAACCGATGGCCAGTTGGCTTTGCAGGGCCTGGCATAGATTGCTGATCTTGCGCGAGCGCTCATCGAGCATGATCGCCTGATGCAGAAAGTGCCGCTCCAGGTGCTGGCAGACGAAATAAACCTCGGGCCGCAACAGTTCCAGCAGATGCAGGCGGTTGTCGCTGGGCGTCAGCAGTTGATTGAGTTCGCCGAGGCCTTGATACAGCAGGCGCGCGGTTTCGCCGATGTTGGCCTTGGGCAGGTTGGCGATCCAGCGTTTGAGGTCGCGTGGGGTGGCTTCACAGAAGGACAGGCGCAACTGCGTGGGCGTCGGGGCGCTCAGTTGGGGGCGTGATCGTGGCTCACTCATGCCGTGGCAAGCTCCGGCGGCGAATAGGGCAATGCCAAAAACTCTAGCAGTTGTGGCCTGTTTCGCAGGCGATTGTCAGGCTTTTTTACCGCTGGCCTGCTGGCCTGGTGCCATTTCGGCAGGCACTACCAGGCTTGTGGCAAGTGGGTGATCGGCGGGCGGGATAACCAGAACGTTATCGCGTTGAACGTCACGTTCAGTGACGGAGGGAACAACCTCGGCGGCAGCCATATCTGCGCCAACGAAGGGCCGATCGGCTTTCGTGGGCAGATAGAGTAACGACGCCACTCAGGTTGTGTCCGCCCCTTCGCAGACGTGTGAAAGGGCGGATCAACAGGTTCAGGCGTTGGACAGTGCCAGGGCCTGACCCATCTGTACCGGCGAGCCGGCCTTGATTTCTTCAACCCATTTCACCTGATCCGGCCCGAACAATACGATCGCGGTCGAACCCAGCTTGAAGCGCCCCAGTTCCGCACCTTTTTCCAGATGGATCGGCGCACGGGCAGCTTCGTCGTAGCGGAAGGTTTTCAGTTCGCGCTTCGGTGGCGTGACCAGACCGGCCCACACGGTTTCGATCGAGGCCACGATCATCGCGCCCACCAGCACCACGGCCATCGGGCCGCGCTCGGTGTCGAAGATGCACGCCACGCGTTCGTTGCGGGCGAACAGCTCAGGGACGTTTTCCGCGGTGGTCTGGTTGACCGAGAAGATCCGGCCCGGGATGTAGACCATTTCGCGCAGGGTGCCGGCCAGCGGCATGTGCACGCGGTGGTAGTCCTTCGGCGACAGGTAAACAGTCGCGAATTCACCCCCCATGAACGGCGCAGCATTCGCCGCATCGCCACCCAGCAGCTCCAGCACGCTGAAGCTGTGGCCCTTGGCCTGGAAGATGCGGCCGTGCTCGATCGGGCCGAGCTGGCTGATCGCGCCGTCGGCCGGGCTGAGGATCGCGCCCGGGGTCTGGTCCAGCGGACGTGCGCCGTCTTTCAGGGCACGGGTGAAGAAGGCGTTGAAGTGCTCGTAAGCGGTTACGTCTTCAACCAGCGCCTGGGACATGTCCACTTGATAACGCTTGGCGAACCAGGTGGTGAAGGCATTTTTGAACCAGCGCACACGGCACTCGGCGACGCAGCCGGCCAGGCGCGACAGCAGGTGATGCGGCAGCAGGTACTGGCTGATGATAAACAAACGCTCTTTCATGACTGTCCTTAAAAATCCTTAAAGCTCGACGGGGGTATCGGGGTGGTTGCCCCATTCGCCCCAGGAACCGGCGTAGCCCTTGACCCGCGGATAACCGAGAGCCTTGGCCACCAGATAAGTGAAACCGGACCGGTGGTGGGTCTGGCAGTGAGTGATGATTTCTTTGTCCTTGGTGATCCCGAGGTTTTCCAGGATCTGCGGCATGTCGGTACGGATGCGCAACTGGCGCGCCTGATCCATGCCCGCCGTCCATTCGAAATTGACCGCGCCGGGGATGTGTCCACCCTTGGCCGCGAGGACCTTTTCGCCGGAATACTCCAGCGGCCCGCGGGCGTCCCAGATTGCCAGGTCAGCGGCGCCGAGACGGCTCTGTAGGTATTCGCGGGTGGCGGTCGGTTCCTCGTGCAGGGTCAGGGCAACCGGGCCGCCCGCCGCCGGAGGAATCTGGATCGACATCGGCGAACCTTCCGCCAGCCACGCCGGCAGACCGCCGTCGAGATAGTGGTATTTGTCGTGACCGATCACGTCGAGCAGCCAGATGAAACGCCCGGCCCAGCCGCCGCCTTCGTCGTCATAGACCACGTAGACCGCGTCCTTGCGATGGCCGAGCTCGCCGAACAGTTCTTCGAGTTTTTCTTTGCTCGGCAACAGGCCCGGAGCCGGCGCCTGACCCAGCTGAGTGCGTTTCGGATCGACAAAACGTGCGCCGGGAATATGTCCCTCGGCGTAGCGGGCGGCACTGGTCAGATCCACCAGAATCAGATCGCGGGATTCGAGGCGCGGCAGCAGGTCGCTCGGCTCGATCACCAGGGCCAGGCCAGAGAAATCAGACATGTGAGGTCTCCAGAGCACAAAGGGGATGGATTGTAGCTGTCATTGGCCGCGCTGGCTAAAACTGTGCAGGGCTTTCTCGATGCACTGCGCGGTTTTGCCGAAGGCTTGTACGGTGATGTCGGCGAACGGCCCGCCACCCTGGTCGGCGACCACGATCATGATCACCCGGCCGTTGTTCACCAGCGAGCGCAGGAACAGATGCTCGCCACGAAACAGCGTGCGCAGCGAAGGTGGGAGCAGGGCGGAAAACTGGGCGTTGTTGTCAGGGGTGATCCGCACTTGCGCCTGCTGCGCGAGCAGGCGTTGCAGCACCGAGCTCTGACTGACGACGAAATTGAGCGCAGCGGCTTCCTTCGGCAACCCCGAGGTTTGATGGACGCGCAGATTAGCGTGGCTGCGGTCGGCCATCAGGATCATCACCCGGCGCATGCCGCTGGCGACCAGCGCGTCACGGGCGGCGACGGTCAGGCTCATGGCGTTGGTGAAACGGCTTGGCACGGCCAGCAGTTCGGCGCACTGCCGGCGCCACTGGGTCAGATCTTCAGCGGACGGCGCCGCCGCCGGGAGCATTCCGGCGGGCAGCCGACGGGTTCCCCACGGCCACAACAGCGAAACCGCCGGGTGCCACAGGTCCGGCATGGAATGAAGGCGAGCGCTGACGGCAGCCTGTTGGTGCAGCTGCTGTTGCACCTCGTCCATCGAGATTTGCAGGTAGAGGCTGGTCAGGTATTGCCAGCGCTCGCTGTGCGGACTGTCCCAGGCTTGTTGCGCCGAGAGGGCCAGGCCGTTGGCCAGCAACACGGTGTTGGCCGGTTGATTGAGCCAGCGGCGCAGGGTCGGATCGTCATCGAGGCGGTTTTGCTGGCGCAGCGGATGATCGACGTCGCGGGCAATGCGCAGGACCTTGACCAGTTCGCGCTGCTCGTTCAGCAGCAGTCGATAGCCCTGCTGCACCCAGATCGGCAGACGCCAGGCTTCCACCAGCGCTTCGCCGATTTTCAGCAGGCGCACACCGAACAGCTGCTTTTCCACGACGCGCGCTGATTCGCCTTTGTGGATAACCCGCACTTCCCACTCTTCAAGCAATTTGGGAAAGGTCAGCGCCAACGGCCACAGCGGCGACAGGAACAGCAGGCTGCCCCAATGAATGTCCTGCCAAAGTCGCGCCAGGCGGCTGGCAAAAAAGCCGTTGGCCTGTTGCGTGGCGTGCTGGCTGATCATCTGCAGCTGGCGCAGGGCCTGGGGAATTTGCGCGGCAGGTTCGGCGGGCAGGCGCGCCAGCAGTTCTTCGGTGCGGCCAAGGCCGAGGCGATTGATCGCCACTTCAAGGTTTTCCGCCGGCGCGGTCATGTTGCCATGGGTGTGGCGGTTGGCTTCGCGGATGATGCTCAAGGCCAGCGCCGGGCTGTCCTGCATCAGGTCGGCGATGTCGCGCAGCGAGCGGCGGTCATCTCGAATCGCCCGGCAGACTCGGTCATGGGCGTCTTGCGGTACTGGCAGGCGAACGCTGTCGAGCAACTTCACCCAGCCATCGAGTGTGGTCGGTTTCACGTGTGGGACGTTCGTTTCATTAGCCATGTCTGGACGAGATCTTCACTGACTGTAGACGCGCCCGGCATGGGCTAAATTGGCTTTTCGCCTGAACTGGCTATAGTCTGGCGCAGTTTTGCCGATAAGTAGAAGAAGAGATTTTTTAACTTCCGAATATGACCTTGAACCCGACTTAAACAAGTACCTTTCTACCTATGGCTAAAATTATCGGCATCATCGTCGTATTCGCGAGCGTGCTCGGCGGATACGTGCTCTCCCACGGCAAGATTGCCGCCCTGATCCAGCCCTTCGAGGTGATGATCATCGGCGGTGCGGCACTCGGTGCATTCCTGCAGGCCAACCCCGGTTACATGACGATGCACGTGCTCAAGAAGTCCCTGAGCATGTTCAGTTCGCGTTTCAGCCACACGTTCTATCTGGAAGTGCTCGGCCTGATCTACGAGATCCTCAACAAGAGCCGCCGTGAAGGCATGATGGCCATCGAAGGCGACATCGAAGACGCCGCCGCGAGCCCGATTTTTGCCAAGTACCCGGCGGTACTGAAAGACGAACGCATGACCGCGTTCATCTGCGATTACCTGCGCATCATGTCCTCCGGCAACATGGCTCCCCACGAGCTGGAAGGCCTGTTCGACATGGAGCTTTACAGCCTGAAAGAAGAACTGGAGCACCCATCGCACGCCGTCAACGGCATTGCCGACGGCATGCCGGGTTTCGGTATCGTCGCGGCGGTACTGGGTATCGTGGTGACCATGGCGTCTCTGGGTGACGGCGATCAGAAGTCCATCGGTCTGCACGTAGGTGCGGCACTGGTCGGTACCTTCTTCGGTATTCTCGCGGCGTACGGTTTCTTCGGCCCGCTGGCGCACTCGCTGGCGCACGATGCCAAGGAAGAGCTGAACGTTTATGAAGCCATCAAGGCCTCGCTGGTGGCTTCGGCCTCCGGCATGCCGCCGTCGCTGGCTGTCGAATTCGGTCGCAAGGTTCTGTACCCGGCTCACCGTCCAAGCTTTGCCGAGCTGGAACAAGCCGTTCGCGGTCGTTAAGCCATGGAAAATAACCAGCCAATAATCGTCAAGCGCGTCAAGCGCATTGCCGGCGGGCATCACGGCGGGGCGTGGAAGATTGCCTTCGCCGACTTCGCGACGGCGATGATGGCGTTCTTCCTGGTGTTGTGGCTGCTGTCCACCGCGACCCCGGAGCAGAAGATCGCCATCGCCGGTTACTTCAAGGACCCGGTCGGTTTTTCCGAGAGCGGTACGCCGTACATCATCGATCTGGGCGGCACGCCGACCCTGGCGCCGGAAAACACCCTCAACCCTGAAGTGAAGTCTCAGCCGCAACCGGACAAGGTCACGGTCGACACCGATCAGGTCGAAGGCATGGCCGAGCAGGTCGAGAAGGAACGCCTGGAGCTGCTGCTGCAAGAACTGCAGAACAAGGTCGACGAGAACCCGCAGTTGCAGAAATTCAAGGACCAGATCCTGTTCGAAATCACGCCGAACGGCTTGCGCATCCAGATCATGGACGCCGAGAACCGGCCGATGTTCGACTCCGGTTCTGCACGCCTGAAGCCATACTTCGAAGACATCCTGCTGGCCATGGCCGACACCATCAAAGCGGTGCCGAACAAAATCAGCATCAGCGGCCACACCGATGCCAAGCCTTACGTGGGCAACGGCGACTTCGGCAACTGGGAGCTTTCGGCCAACCGTGCCAACGCCGCGCGGCGGGCACTGGTGGCAGGCAGTTATCCGGACGCTCAAGTGGCTCGCGTGGTGGGTTACGCCTCGTCGGCGCTGTTTGACAAGGAGAACCCGTTCAACCCGGTCAACCGCCGCATCGACATCGTGGTGTTGACCAAAAAAGCCCAGGCGGCCATCGAAGGTGCGCAAGGTGCCGATGCCGCAAAACCGGCAGAGCAAGGTCAGAACGGCGGGGCTCCGGCCACCCCGGTCGACCCGAACGCCTTGCCGGCGGATCAGCAACCGGTGCCGGCCCACGAGTTGCGCGAACGGCTGAACCTGTTCGACGACCCGCTGCCGAAACCGACCGAACCGGGCAGCGCGGCGCCAGCCCCGGCGCCTGCTGCACCGGCCACTGCACCGGCGCCCGCGCCGAAACAGTGATCCAAAAAAGCCGACAGTGATGTCGGCTTTTTTGTGCCCTGTGCCCTGCATTCAAGGAGCGTTGTTGAGCAGGGCGTCGCGCATAAGCGACCTTTCCCACTCCATTTGAAGAAACTGCCTACATTACCCGCAAAGCGCTCTTGGTAGCGTGCCCGCCAATTCTCGCGAGCACGAACCACGGACGGTTTGGACATCGCGCTCTTTTCCTCTTTGCTTAAGGATAAGCGTATGTTCCGGTCGGCC
>NZ_NEJZ01000026.1:0-77424 GCF_002113215.1 Pseudomonas sp. B15(2017) | reverse complement strand
GACGACGGATGCCCAGCGGGCGCGCGGTCAAGGTGTACGGCAATTTCAATTCGGTGCCCGGATCGAACGCTCTTTCCACCAGGCCGTAGCTCAACGGCAACAGTTGCACATGGGTTTGTTGCAGCGGGCAAGCTGCGGGCGCAACGATGGGGGCTTTCGAGGCGGCGGCAGCGTCGAGGATGGCGGGATGGGTCATGGGCGTTCCCTTTGACGGGCCCAACGCTGCGCCATATCAACGGCCAGCGCGATACGCTCGCCCGGTGATTGCAGCGATGGCGTGTGAAACAAGTGGTGGATTTGCGGGTGTTGGGCGATATCGCGGCTGTCGAGCAACGCCAACAGGTTGGCGTAGTTGAACAACTCTGATCGGCTGAGCAGGCCAAGCGCGCTGGCCTCGGCTTCCATTTGCTGCAGCGCTGGCCAGCGCTGGGTCAGGCTCTCTCCGACATGGAATCGGGAAAAGTGCTTCAACAGGTGCGCATCCAGATCCAGCAGCGCTCGGCGCCGATCAACCTGATCCAGCGCCGCGTTCTGTTCAGGGTTCAGGCAATAAGGAACAGGAAGCTCCGGACATTCAGCCTGCCGAGGCCGATGGATGTGCCAGGCATCGTTGACGCAGTCCGCCGTCACCACACAGGTCAAGGGCCCGAACAAACGCTGATCGCCACTGGCATACAGCGCATGCACCACCCCGGCATCGGCCAGCCGCAACAGCGCCGATTGCCCGGCCGGCAATTCGACACTCAGCAGTTTGCGCAAATGCTCGCCAACGCTGTGCATCGGCGCGCAGCTGAACAACAGCACGCCCCACTCTTGCGCCGCGTGTTGCAGGAAGAACCGTGCCAATGGCTCGTCAGCCCGCTCGATGGCCACGAGCAGAGGCGACAGATCGCGCAGTGCCGCGAAGGGTGGCTGGTCATACAGAGCCAATGTGCTGACCGAAGGGCTGATCTGCCTCAACCGCGTTGGCAGATCACTGATCGTCGCCCCGTCCAGCAGCAAAAAAGCCTGTTGTCGGGTCCATGGCAAATCGTCAGGCAAATCAGTCAAAAGGCTCACGCGCTGGCAGCCTCGCAGATCAGGCAACGCGAGGCGCGCGCAGACACCAGGGCGTGGCGTTGCCGAATCAGATCAAATGCCACTTTCAACAACGGCAACGCCCCAGGCACCAACGGTTCCGCCGCCATTCCCGGCGCAGGTGCGCCGCCCTGCAGAATCGGCACGCTGCTGCAAATGCCTTCGGGCCCCAGCGTCAACCAATGCCCGCCGGCCTTGATCGTCACGTGAGTCCCGCCATCGATGACCACTTGCTGGCCTGCGCCAATATGGATCTGCTGGCCCGCGCTCAGGCGCTGACTGGCGACACGAATGTGGCGGTCGCCTTGCACCCACAGATGATCGTCCTGCTTGATTTCGGTCAGGCGATTGCCGTGTGTCAGGTGGTGTTCATCGCTGCGCAATTCATGACTGGCCACCCCGCCCACCACCACCGTGCTCTGGTTGTCGATCTGGACACGCTGGTCGTTGAGCACCAGCTGGACGAAGTCACGCTGGGCGCGAATGGCGATTTCTTCCGCGCCTTTTCTGTCTTCGATGCGCAGTTCGTTGTAACCACCGCCACCGGGGCTGCTCTGGCTGCGCCAGATACTGCGGGTCTGCTCCGCTGGCAGATCCAGCGGCACTGGCGTCACGGCGTTGGCTAAACAACCCAGGACGAACGGTTTGTCCGGATCGCCCTCGGTGAACCCGACCAGCACTTCCATGCCGACGCGCGGAATCTGCACGCTGCCGTATTGGTCATGAGCCCAACCTGTAGCTACGCGTAACCAGCAACTGGATTGTTCGTTGAGTTGGCCTTCGCGATCCCACAGCAGTTGGACTTTCACCCGACCATAGGCATCGCAGTAAATCTCTTCGCCGGGCGGCCCGGTCACCACGGCATGTTGGTTGCCGTTGATTCGGGGTTTACGGTGTTCGAGGGCGGGGCGAAAAATGACGTCCCAGGGCGTCGCAACGAAGTGGTTGCGATAGCCCTGAGTGAAGCCGTCTGCGGTAGCGAGGTCGGTCGTTGACTCTTCCAGCACTTGCGGTTGCCGGCCAAGATGATCGACGCTGGTCAGCAGCCATAATCCGTTGTAATCGTCGCGTGGGTGTTCCCTCATGTCGACGAAACTGCCACTGCGCAGCAGGCTCTGATCGCTGCGCCCCCGGGCTTGACGGTAATCGGCGCGATGCCGCTCAAGGGCACGCTGACTGAGATGTCTACCCCGGTCACGATGAGCGAACTGACCCGGAA
Organism: Pseudomonas sp. B15(2017); assembly: GCF_002113215.1. Classification (NCBI taxonomy): domain Bacteria; kingdom Pseudomonadati; phylum Pseudomonadota; class Gammaproteobacteria; order Pseudomonadales; family Pseudomonadaceae; genus Pseudomonas; species Pseudomonas sp. B15(2017). The sequence continues at coordinate 75,128 of NZ_NEJZ01000026.1, read as the reverse complement.
AGCGGTAATCCTCAAGCACTGGAAGCCGCGTCTCTTTGGCTTCGGCGTCCAGTTGCACGGTTGGCTTTTCGAAGTGGTAATCACGGCGGCTGACGTGTGTGGTGCGGGTTTCCAGGCGGACGTTGAAGCGGTCTATGACCGCCGCTTCGGCAACCATGCCGCTGCCTTGTGCATAGGCCGTCGGTGCAGCCGGCATAGGGAAGGCGCTCTGATCATCACCGAATACCAGCAGGTGCCCATCGCGACTGTGCTGAAAATGAAAGTGCAGTCCTTCTTCTTCACACAAGCGCTGGATGAAGAACAGGTCCGTCTCGTCAAATTGCACGCAATACAGGCGAGGCCGGTATTCGGCGCTGAGCTGGAAGCACCAGGCATCCGGCTGCATGCCATGGTCACTCAACACACGAGCGATGATTTGCGGCACGCTCTGATGCTGGAAAATGCGTTGGTTATGACGATGGGCGAGATAGGCCAGATGAGGCACCAGAACAATCTGGTAGCGGGTCAGGCGTGTGCCAGAGTCACCTTGGGCGACCCGATGGATCTGGCCGTGAATGCCAGAGCCGTCCGGGCAGAACGACAAAAAGGCTGGCTGGTGCAGCAGGGATTCGAGATCAAGGTCGCGGCGTTCGCTGACCAGCTCGAGTTCGACCTCGTAGGTCTGGTTGAGCGCTTCCCTGGCCCGGAATTCGAAGACCTGAAGGTCGTGGGGAAAACCCTCTATTTCGAGTGTGAATACAACGGGTGTGCTGGCGCCAAACATCCACATTTCCCTGTACCTTTTTCAGGCTCGGGACTTTGCGTGGGTCTACGGTTCGACGCAGTCAGGACAATCGTTTAATCGTGTAGGACATGTCCGTGATGCCAGAAACAGACCTGTAGTTTCAGCAAATTCCTACAGCAAGATCCAAGTGCCGGTGAAGGCAACTGCCGCTGGCTGTGATCGGGAAAAAAAAGCCGCCCTTGCGGGCGGCTGAAGTGCTTCGCTCCTGAATCAGAACCCAAGGCTGAAGCTGATGGTCATCGCATGGTCGTTGCTCTCGTTCGACAGCTGTCCCGAATAGCCGATGCCAAGTTTGCCGGTCGGACTGATCTGGAAGTCCACGCCTGCTTCGACCACTGCGCTGTCCTTGGCAATCGGCACGCCCTGGGTGTTGAACGAGGCGCCGCCGTCGATGAAGGTCAGGTCGGCGTCAGGCTTGGTGTCGCCGAAGGCATGCCGCCAGCCGAGCGCCGCACGCGGGGTGAATTGCCCGCCGTTGGCCAGGGTGATGACCTTGCCGGCGCGCACGCCCAGGGTCGAGAAGGTGATGTCCTGATCGGACTCGGCGCGCAGACGCCCTGCTCCGCCCTTCTCTTTGGCCTTGTCGCTGTCGTAGTTGACGTACGCCAGACCGGCGAACGGTTCCAGGGCAATTCCGGCCGCTTCTATGGCATAGCCGACTTCACCGAACACCTGAGCGCTGCGCGCGTCGTAATTGGCCTTCAACCGGTCGTTGTAGGCGCCGACGCTGACATCGCGCTTGGTTTCGATGTCGTGCCAGCTGTACGCCGCGCCAAGACGCACTGCCAAAGCGTCGAATTGCGAGTTGAGGTACGCCGCCAGGTGGTAGCTCTCGACCGTGGCATCCGAGCGACGGTCATGGGCATCCAGATCGCTGCGGGTGTAACCGGCGGCCATGCCGACGCGCCACTGGTCGTCGAGCTGCTTGTCAGTGCCGAGCATGAAGCCGCTCAGGTTGCGATCCAGTTTCGCACTGTTGCTGTCGCCGTCCGACTCGCCCCAGGCGCCGAGGGCACGGGCCCAACCGACCATTTCGCCGTGGCAGCCGTTGCTGCTCAGCTGGTTGTCGCTTGGGGCCAGGGCGCGGCGTGGATCGTCCGGCGCGCTGCACGATGGCTGGCGCATACGGTCGTTGACCGCGTCGCGCACGTAGCGCGAATCCTCGAGGATGGCGCTGGCGGTGCTGGCATGAATTTCCCCCGACAGGCTGTCGAAGGCGTTGCGTGCCCCGGCCACGCTGAGGTTGACGATTTCGCCCTGCAACGCACTGCCCGCCGCGCCGTTGCGCATCAACGCCGAAGCGGTGTTGCGCTGGTTGCGGGTGGCGGCGACGTCGACGAACGAGTTGCCGTTGCGGCTGACCACCAGATTCACCGCGTTGGCGTCGTACACCAGCGCAGTATTCAGGAACGCGTATTGCGGCAGATCGGCGGTGCTGAAGGTGCCGGTCACCCCGCCACCGGCAGTGATCAGCGAGTACACGGTATTGCCGGTGAACGGTGCCAGACTGTTGACCTGCAGACCGCCGCCCAGGGTGGCGCTACCACCGACCGCCAGCGGTGTGGCGGTCGGCGAGCTGACGGTCAGGGCCAGCACACCGTCGGCGGCGTTGCTCAGGTTGCCGGCGACACTCAAGGTGCCGTCCTCGCCACCGGAAGCCACCACGCCATGGTTGACCACCGAACCGACGCTGCCATTCCCGCTCAGGCCTGCGCCATTGGCCACGGTGACCTGCCCGGAGAGAGAGGCTCGCGCCGCGCGGCTGCCGACTTGCAGCACACCTTGATCCACCGCCACGGTGCCGCTGAAGGGTTGATTACCGGTCAACAGCAAGCGTGCCGCACCGCGTTTGGCCATGGCTCCGACACCGCTCAGGCGTCCGTTGAACTGACCATTGGCGTTCTGCTGGAACACCAGCGAGGCGTTGTTGAGGATATTGCCTTGCAGGCTGAGGGTATTACCGATCAGCGTACCGCCGCTGACGGTGGTGCCGCCGCTGTAGGTGTTGGCCCCGCTGAGAACCAGAGTGCCGGAATCGAGCTTCTCGATGCCGCCACTGCCCACCAGCGGTACGGAGATTTCCGTGCTGCCACCGGCATTCACTCGCACCGGCGCGAGGCTGCCGCCCGGACCGTTGACCGGGGTCAGCGTACCGCCAGCACCTGGAACCAGGTTGTAACCGCTGGCGAGGAACTGCAACCCGGTGAAGTTCTGATTGCCTTGCACGGTGACCGTCCCGCTCTGCCCGCCGAACACGGCGAACTGACCGTTCGACGCCAGCGCCTGAGTACCGCTCGGATCGGTCCAGTTGGTGCCCGGGCCCCACACGCCACTTCCGCCCCCGATGCTGCCATCCGGGTTGGTGGTGCCGCCGTTCCAGAACTGCACTTCACCCGGCGTGTTCTGCACCAGCAGGTTGACCTGATTGGCCAGCGCGGTCTGCAGGGTCAGGTTGGCCGCCGACACCGGCAGGCTGCCGTAGACCAGACCGTTGTCGGTCAGGCTGCCGCCGTAACTGAACAGTTGATAGACCCCGGTGCCGAAACCGCCGGCGTTGCTGATATTCAGCGTGCCGTCGAGGGTCAGGTTGCCGGCGACGTTGACCACCGTGGTGGAACTCGCAGCCGAGCCCAGGGAGAAGTCCAGGTTGGTGCCCGACGACAACACCAGCGAACCGACCGACAACGGCGTTGCAGTGCCGCCGCCCGTCAGCGTCGCACCGTTGGCCAGTTGTACGGCGCCTGCCAATACGCCGCTGCCGCCGATTTTCGCCCCGCTGGCGACATTGACGTTGGCACTGTTGAGCACACCGATGACGTTCAGCGAACCGGCCTGCACCGATGTGTTGCCGGTGAAGGTATTGTTGCCGGTCAGCAGCAAGGCGCCGGTACCGGTTTTATTGAGTGTGCCGGCGCCCGTCAGATTGCCGGTGTAGCTGCCGTCACTGTTCTGCTCGAAGGTCAGCGTCGCGTTGTTGACGATGGCGCCTTGCAGGCTGCTGGTGTCGCCACGGGTGCTGCCGCCGTTCAGCGTCGTACCGCCGCTGTAGGTGTTGGCGCCGCTGAGGACGAGGTCGCCACTGCCGTTTTTCACCAGACTGCCGCTGCCGGTGATCGCGCCGATCAGCGTGGTGTCCTGGTTGCCGGCCAGGGTCAGTTGCGCCCCCAGGTTGATGGCGTTGGCCAGTTGCAGTGCAGAGGTGCTGTCCAGGGTGCCGTTGCCCAGCACGCTGAGGGCGCCGCTGCTGATCGCACTGTTGTTGCCCAGAATCAGCGAGCCGCCGGACAGTTGAGTACCGCCGCTGTAAGTGTTGCTGCCGTTGAGGGTCAGGCTCGATGCGCCGGTCTTGATCAGACTGCCGCTGCCGCTGACCACACCGCCGAGGGTCAATGCGTTGGAGCCGGCGACGGTGAGTCCGCCGTTGAGCACCACGGCGTTGGCCAGGCTGACCGCTGTGTTGCTGTCCAGCGCCGTGCCGTTGGCGGCGGTCAATACGCCGGTGCCAAGGGCCGAGTTATTGCCGACCACGATCTTGCCGCCGTTGAGCGCGGTGCCGCCGGTGTAACCGTTGGCCGCGTTGAGCACCAGGGTGCCGGTGTCGTACTTGCCCAGTGTGCCGGCGCCGTTGAGCGCCACGCCCACGGTGGCGGTGACGTTCGGGTCGACCCGCACGGTCGCGTTACCCAGCGATCCGTTGACCAGATTCAGCGAACCGGCCGTGCCGTTCTGCAGGCTGTAGCCATCGGTGACGAACTGCATGCCGGTGATGGTTTGCGCACCGTTCACCGTGACGGTGCCCGCCGTCCCCTGGAACACCGCGAAGCTGTTGCTCCAGGCCTGATTGGTGTTGCCGTTGACGTCGGTCCAGTTGGTGGTGCCGGTGCCCCAGGTGCCGCTGCCGCCATCCACCGAACCGTTGGCGACAAGTTGGTTGCCGTCCCAGAACTGCACGGTAACGCCCGGTGCGGTAACCAGCAGGTTGATCTGGTTGGCCAGCGCGGTTTGCAGGGTCAGGTCGCCCGGCGTGACGCTGCCCGGCACGGTGCCGATCAGCATGCCGTTGTCGGTCAGGCCACCGGTGTAGTTGATCAGGCGATATACGCCGCTGCCGAATCCGCCGATATCGCTGACGTTGAGGGAACCGTCGAGGGTCAGATTGCCGCCGACGTTGACCAGCGCGTTGCCGCCACCGGCCACCGGTGTGCCGAGGCCGACATCGAAGTTGGAGTTGGCGTTGAACACCAGCGAATTCACCGACAGCGTGCTGCCGGTAGCGCCGGCCAGATGGCCACCGTCCGCCACGGTCACGGCCCCGCCGAGCGAGCCGCCGCCGGTCAGGGTGCCGCCGCTGTTGACCAGCACATTGGCGCTGTCCAGCGAGCCGCTGACGTTCAAAGTACCGGCGTTGACCGTGGTGTTACCGGTCAGGCTGTTGAGGCCGGTCAGGGTCAGCGTTCCGGTGCCGAGTTTGCTCAGTTCGCCGGTGCCGGTGAGCACGCCGTCGAAAATACTGCTGGCGTTGTTACCGCCGATGCTCAGTGTGTTGCCGCCGCCGATCAGTGCGGTGCCGCTGCCGGTCAGGCTGGCGAGGCTGCCGGAGCCGCCGAGGTTGAGAGTCGCCGCAGCGCCGAGATTGACCCCGGCGTTGCTGCCCAGCGCCGAGTTGCCCAGCGTGGTCAGGCTGCCGGCCTGCACGTCGAAGATACCGCTGAAGGTGTTGTTGCCGGTCAGCGTCAGGTCGGCCAGACCGTTCTTGGTCAATGTGCCCGCGCCGGCGATCACGCCACCGAGCGTCAGGTTGTTGTTGCCGGCCACGCTCAGGTTGGCATTGACGTTAAGGTTGTTGGCCAGCACCAGCGGCGCCGTGCTGTCGAGAGTCGAGGCGCCCGCCACGGTCACCGCGCCGGAACCCAAGCCCGCCGAGGTGCCGAGGGTCACGGTGCCGGCGTTCAGCGTGGTGCCGCCGCTGTAGGTGTTGATGCCGTTGAGGGTCAGGTTGGAGGCCCCGTTCTTGATCAGTGCCCCGCTTCCGCTGACCACACCGCCGAGGGTCACGTCGCTGCTGCCGGTGTTGGTCAGATTGGCGTTGAGCACCACGTTGTTGCCCAGCGAAACCGAGGTGTTGCTGTCCAGCGCCGACGCGCCGGCCACGGTCAGGTTGCCCAGACCGAGGGCGCCGTTGCTGCCGGCGGTCAGAGTGCCGGCATTGAGGGTGATGCCACCGAGGAAGTTGTTGGCACCGCTGAGGATCAGATTGGCTGCGCCGTTCTTGGTCAGGCTGCCGGCGCCATTGATGGCTCCGCTGAGTGTCAGATCGTTGCTGCCGACCACGCCAAGGTTGCCTGCCAGGTTGATCGCATTACCCGCCGTGACGGCGCCGCTGGCATCCAGGGTGGTACCGTTCGCCGCGTTCAGGGTGGCGGAGCCCAGCGCCGCGTTCGACGCCAGGATCAGACCGCCTGCATTCAGTGCCACCGGGCCGAGGAAAGCGTTGTTGCCGCCGAGCGTCAGGCTGGCCGATCCGTTCTTGATCAAGCCACCGGTACCGGAAATGACACCGTTGAGGGTCAGCGCATTGCTGCCGAGCACGGTGAGGTTACCGTTCAGCGTAGTCGCATTAGTCAGGGTCACGGCGGTGTTGCTGTCGAGTTGCGTTCCGGCGTTGGCGATCAGCGCGCCGCTGCCCAGTGCTGTATTGCTGCCGACCACCAGGGTGCCGCCATCGAGTTGCGTGCCGCCGGTGTAGCTGTTGGCGCCGTTGAGCACCAGGGTGCCGCTGTCGAGCTTGTTGAGAATCCCGCTGCCGTCAATGTTCACGCCGACCGTGGCAGTCACGCCCGGATCAACCCGCATCGCCGTGGTGCCGCCGCTGCCGTTGACGGCGGTCAGCAGTCCCGACGTACCGTTGACCACGTTGTAGCCGTCCGTGAGGAACTGCATCCCGGTGAACAGCTGCGTGCCGTTGACCGACACCGTGCCCGCCGTGCCCTGGAACACCGCGAAGTCGCCGGCCCAGCTCTGGTTGAGCGTCCCGTTGACGTTGGTCCAGTTGGTGTTGACGGCATCCCATGCTCCGCTGCCGCCATCGACCGTACCGTTCGGGATCGTCTGGCTGCCATCCCAGAAGCGAATATTGGCGTTCGGCGCGGACACCAACAGGTTGATCTGGTTACCGACCGAGGTCTGCACCACCAGATCGCCCAGGCCAAACCCCACAGGTACACCGGCCACGGTCAGGCCGTTGTCGGTCAGTGCCCCCGTGTAGTTGAACAAGCGATAGACCCCGACGCCGAATCCGCCGGCATCGGTAACGTTGAGATTGCCGTCGAGTGTCAGGTTGCCGCCGATGTTCATCAGGGAGGTGGTCGATGGCGTCGCGAGGTTCGCATCGATATTGCTGTTGGCAGCCAGAACCAGTGACGCGGCAGACAGGGTATTGCCCGAAGACAACGCCAGGTGGCCGCCATTGTTGACGTTGAGGGTTCCGAGAATCGAACCGCTGCCGGTGACGCTCGCGCCGGTATTGACGCTGACCTGGGCGCTGGCCAGCGAACCGCTGAGGTTCAGGGTGCCGCCGTTGACGGCAGTGTTGCCGACGAGGCCATTGATCCCGGTCAGGTTCAGTGTGCCGGTGCCGACTTTGGTCAAACCGCCATTGCCGCTGAGATCGCCGTCGAAGGTGCTGGTGCTGCTGACCCCGCCCACGGTCAAAGTGTTACCGCCGCCGATCTGCACGCCGCCGCTGCCACTCAGGCCATTGAGGCTGGCGTTGCTGCCGAGGTTGAGGCTGGCGCCGGCGCTGACGTTGGCGCCGGAGGTATTGCCGAGTGCGCCGCCGGTCAGGGTGCTGACACTGCCGGAGAGGATGTTCAGCGCACCGGTGAAGGTGTTGGTGCCGCTGAGGGCGAGGTCATCCAGGCCGGTTTTGATCAGGTTGCCCGCACCGTCGATCACCCCGCTGAGGTTCAGACCGTTGTTGCCGGCCACGGTCAGGTCGGCATTGAGCGTGATGTTGTTGCCGACGCTGAGCGCACTGCTGTTATCCAGCGTTGCTGCGCCACCGACGGTCAGGCCGCCACTGCCCAGGGCACCGGCCGAGCCCAGCGTCAGCGTGCCCGCATTGAGCGTGGTGCCGCCGCCAAAGGTGTTGCTGCCATTGAGCGTCAGGTTGGCCGCGCCGTTCTTGATCAACTGGCCGGCGCCGCTGACGACACCGCCGAGGGCCAGGTTCTGGGTACCGCCGACACTGAGCGCTGCGTTAAGGACAACCGCGTTGGCCAGGCTGGCCAGCGAGGAACTGCTGTCGAGCGTCGCGGCACCGCCGACGGTCAAGGCCCCCGTGCCCAGTGCCGAGCTGTTGCCGACGGTCACGGTACCGGCGTTCAAGGTAGTGCCGCCGATGTAGGTATTGGTGCCGTTCAGATTCAGGTTGGCCGCACCGTTTTTCACCAGACTGCCGGCCCCGGCAACGGTGCCCGTGAGGGTCAGGTCGGCGCTGCCACCGACATTCAGCGCGCCGGCAAGGTTGACCTGGTTGCCCAGGCTGACGGTGGCATTGGTATCCAGCGTAGTGCCGGCGGCCGCATTCAGCACACCACTGCCCAGCGCGATGTTGCTGCCGACGATCAGTTTGCCGACGTTCAACGCGGTGTTGCCGAAGTAGGTGTTGGCGCCGTTGAGGATCAGATCGGCCGGACCGTTTTTGATCAGGCCGCCGACACCGGCGACGACACCATTGAGCGTCAGGGCATTGCTGCCGCCGAGGGTCACGTTGCCGCCGAGGTTGACGTTGTTGGCCAGGCTTGTCGCGGTGCTGGCATCCAGCGTGGTGCCGGCTGCCGCATTGAGTACACCGGTGCCCAGCGCGGTGTTGGAGCCCACGCTCAGGGTCCCGGCATTCAACGCCGTATTGCCGGTGTAGGTGTTGTTGCCGGTCAGGCTCAGCGTCGAGGCGCCGGTCTTGATCAGGTTGCTGCCGCCACTGATCACGCCGCCGAGGGTCAGCGGGTTGGCGCCACCGGCCGTGAGGCTGGCGTTGAGGGCAATCGCATTGTTCAGCGTGACGTTGGCGCTGCTGTTGAGCGAGCCGCCCGAGCCACCGACGGTGAGCGTGCCGGTGCCGAGAGCCGCCGCGTTGCCGACGGTCAGGCTGCCGGCGTTGAGCGCCGTGCCACCGGTGAAGGTGTTGACGCCGTTGAGGGTCAGGTTGGCGGTGCCGTTCTTGATCAATTGACTGGCGCCGCTGATGACACCGCCCAGGGTCAGGCCATTGCTGCCGCCGATGCTCAGATTGCCGTTGAGCGCTACGTCGTTGTTCAGGCTGACGGCGGCGCTGCTGTCCAGGGTCGCGGCGTTGGCGACGGTCAGGCTGCCGCTGCCCAGTGCGCCGGCATTGCCGACAGTCAGAGTACCGGCATTCAACGTGGTGCCGCCGAGGAAGGTGTTGGCGCCGCTGAGAATCAGGTTGGCCGCGCCATTCTTGGTCAGCCCGCCGTTGCCGCTGACCACGCCACCCAGGGTCAGGTTGGCGTTGCCGGCAATGTTCAGGTTGCCGCCGAGCGCGACGGCATTGCCCAGCGCCACGGTGGCGCTGGCATCGAGCGTAGTGCCCGCCGCCGTGGTCAGTGCGCCCGTGCCCAGCGCGGTATTGGAACCGACAATCAGCGTCCCGGCATTCAGCGTCGTACCGCCGGAGAACGTGTTATTGCCGCTGAGGGTCAGGTTCGCGGTGCCGTTCTTGATCAGGTTGCCGGCACCGCTGATGACCCCGCTCAGGCCCAGTGCCTGCGTTCCGCCAATGGTCAGGTCCGCCGCCAGCGCCACCGCGTTGGCCAGGGTCACCGCCGTGGTCGCATCCAGCGTGGTACCCGCCGCCGCATTCAGCGCGCCGGTGCCGAGGGCGGTGTTGCTGCCGACCAGCAAGGTACCGCCGTTGAGCGCGGTGGTGCCGCTGTTGGTGTTGTTGCCGGTCAGGGTCAGGCTGGCCGTGCCACTCTTGGTAATCGCGCCGGTGCCGGAGAGAATGCCGGACAGGGTCAGGGCATTGCTGCCGAGCACGTTCAACGCGCCAGTGATGCCGATGTTGTTGGCCAACGTCACGTTGGCGGTGCTGTCCAGGCTGGTGCCGGTGGCGGTGTTGAGCACCCCGGTGCCCAAGGCATTGTTGTTGCCGACGCGCAAGGTGCCGGCACTCAGGGTCGTGGTGCCGCTGTAACCGGTGTTGGCGCCGCTGAGCGTCAGGCTGCCGCTGCCAGTCTTGGTCAGGCCGCTGGCGCCGCTGATCAGCCCGCCCAGGGTCAGGGCCCCGGTGCCGGTCGCCGTCAGTGTGCTGTTGAGGGTGAGCGCGTTGTTCAACGAAATCGGGCCGGAGGCCGAAATGCTCGACGCGCCGCCAACGGTAATGCCGCCGGTACTGAAGGCCTGATTGTTCCCCACCTGCACCACGCCACCATTGAGCACGGTACTGCCGGTGTAGGTATTGACCCCGTTGAGGTTGAGCTGGCCGCTGCCGATCTTGGTCAGGCCGCCGCTGCCGGACAGCACGCCGCTGAGCGTTGTGGCGTTGGTCCCCTGCACCGTCAGGCCGCCGGCACCCAGCGAGATCAGGTTGCTGATGTTCAGTCCGGCAGTGCTGGCCTGCAGGATGCCGCCATTGGACGTCAATACACCGCTGCCGAACGCGCCATTGTCATTGAACAGCGCGACACCGCCATTGAGGGTCGTCGCCCCGCTGACCAACGGTCCCTGCAGGGTCCAGGTGCCGCTGTTGAGGGTCAGGTTGTTGAAGTTGACATAGGTGGCGCTGGACGCCGTGCCTGAACCGGTGGTGCCGCCGCCGACACCTATGGGGTTTTGCAGAATCAGGGTATTGGTGCCACCTGCACCGCCATCGATCGTACCGGTCGGGGCGAAGGTCAGGTTGATGCCGATCAGGCCGCCGAGGCCGACGGTGACTTGCACGCCGTCACCGACGTTTACGCTCGAACCGGTGATCGCGTAGAACGTATTGGTGCTGCCCGCGCCCATCGACACGCTGCCGGTGATGTTACCGGCGTTGGTGAAAGTATTACCCGCCGCCGATGTCTCGAAGGCCACCCGGCCGTTGATCGTGCCGGTGCTGCTGTTGTTCATGACGACTTGTGAACCGCCATACACACCCACCACCGGCGTATCGGCCAGGGTGATCCCGCCCACCGACAGACCGGTCGAGGTGATCGTCCCGTTGTTGGTGATGGTGGTGGTGCCGGCCGCCGCATTGTTGACCCCTATCCCCAGGCCATCGATGCTGGTCAGGTTGAGGCCGAGCAACATGCCGGTGCCACGAATGAGGCCGCTGGCGTTGTTGAGCACGCTGACCGTGCTGGAGGCGCCCGTTCCGATGAACGCGCCGCCGCTGAGCACGGACACCAGGCCCAGCAATGCAGGGTCGATGGTGCCGGAGTTGTTCAGGCTGATGTTGACGCCCGTCAGGTTGAGCACCTTGCCGCCGAGCGTCGCGTTCATCTGCGCGCCCGAGTTGACGTTGACCGTCAGGCCGTTGCTGGCACTGCTGAAGTCATTGAGAAACAGCGGCAGACTCGGCACCCCGGTGCAGGTCACCGTGGATCCGGCAGTGGAACAGGTTGCAAGCGCCGGTGCACTGACACCGCCGAACAGAAATCCGGCAACGCTCAGGTGCACAGCAAGGGAAAGCGGGGAAAAACGCGAAACGAGGGCGACACCAAACCTTGCTTCCACGGGATACTCCTTTCGTGGTCAATTTCATCCTTGAAAGCGCGCAACGGCAGGCAAATCGAACACGCGCATCAAGAGCGCGACGGTCTTCCAACCGTCTCATTCCCCAAAGACGCTAGTTGATGCCCTGCAATGGAACATTGGTTAAATGGCATTAATACTTTTGTGATAGAGCCTTCAGGAATAAGGATCCATCAGGTGCGCGCGCAAAACTGGTATGACTTGTGCAAACGTTTGCGAAGCGTCAATCCCGACACTTTGCCTCCACAATCGCACCACCCCGCCGTTACGGGGCCGATCCACAAAAAGGACTTTGAATGCACATTTCTTCCAGCCACCGCCGTCGCGGTATGCGTACCTTTGCTGTTTCCCTCCTACTGGCCGGCGTTACCGGAGTTCTCAGCCAGACAGCACTGGCACAACCTGCCTTGCCCGAAGAATCCGCCCAGGGCGAAGCCCTCAGCCCCGAAGTCAGCCCACCGAAAAAAGGCGAATACCTGTCGGACTGGTACAACCAGGACCTGACCCTGATCGGCAGCAAGGACATCAGCTTCGGCCCGCAACCGGCCGACGACATCTACCTGGAATACGAGTATTTCGGGCGCAAGGGCCCGTTCGAGCTGTACGGCTACATCGACATCCCGAAAATCTTCAACATCGGCAACAGCCACGACAAAGGTGTGTGGGACCACGGTTCGCCGGTGTTCATGGAGCACGAACCGCGCATCTCCATCGACTACCTCGCCGGCCGCAGCCTGGCCATCGGGCCGTTCAAGGAATGGTACGTGGCGTTCGACTGGATCTACGATCACGGCAGCCGCAAAGAGAATCGCGCCAACACGCTGTACAGCGGTTTAGGCACCGACATCGACACCCATTCGCGGGTCAATCTGTCGGCTAACCTGTACGGGCGCTACCAGTGGGAAAACTACGGCGCCAGCAATGAATACTCGTGGGACGGCTACCGCGCACAGCTCAAGTACATCGTGCCGATCGACAAATTCAGCAACGGTGCGTCGCTGACCTACATCGGCTTTACCAACTTCGATTTCGGCTCGGACCTGCACAAGGACAACCCGGCGCGCACCGCCAATGCCACGGTGGCGACCAACGTGTTGCTGTACTCGTTCACCCACTTGCGCTTCACCCTGGTCGGCCGTTACTTCCACAACGGCGGCAACTGGGAGGACGGCAGCGAGCTGAACTTCGGCGACGGCAACTTCCGCGCACGTTCCAATGGCTGGGGTTATTACGCCGGCATCGGTTATCAGTTCTGAATCAAGGAGCAAACATGAAAGCAATGACGCGTGTATCACTGGCCGCTGCCGCCCTGCTCTCGTCCCCCGCGTGGGCGACCGAGGCACCGATTCAACCGAAAGTGGTGCTGATCACCATGTTCGCCCCGGAGGCACAGCACTGGATCGATCGCCTCGAACTCAAGCAGGAAATCCGCGTACCGGGCCTGTCGGCCGAGTACCCGACGATTCGCTGCAACACGCAGCAGGTGTGCCTGATGACGACCGGCATGGGCCAGACCAACGCCGCCGCCTCAACCCTGGCACTGGCGCTGTCGCCGAAATTCGACCTGCGCAAAAGCTACTTCCTGATTGCCGGGATTGCCGGCATCAGCCCGAAACACGGGACCATCGGTACCGCTGCGTGGGCGCATTATCTGGTCGAATTCGGCACCCAGTGGGAACTGGACTCGCGCGATGCACCCTCGAGCTGGCCGACCGGTTACCTCGGCATCAACACCAAAGGCCCGAACGAAAAACCACCGCTGGACTACAAGACCGAAGTCTTCGAACTCAACCCGAAACTGCAAGCCAAGGCCTTCGCCCTGAGCCACAAGGTCAAACTGAGCGAAAGCAAAGAGTCGGCCGAATGGCGCCTGAAATACCCGGCAGCACCGGCCAATCAGCCGCCGGTGGTCACCCGTTGCGACACGCTGGCGGGCAACACCTGGTTCTCCGGCACACGCCTGAGCGAACGCGCCGAGGTCTGGACCAAATTGCTGACCGACAACAAGGGCGAGTACTGCACCACCCAACAGGAAGACAACTCCACCTACGAGGCTTTGTTGCGCGCCAGCCGCGAGGGCCTGGTGGACGTGCAGCGCCTCGCCGTGGTGCGCGCCGGCTCTGACTTCGACCGCCCGGCGCCGGGTGGCAGCGAAGTGGACAACCTGCTCAAGTACGCCGATCAGGGCGGATTTGTGCCGGCCCTGGAAAACCTCTATCGCACGGGGAATCCGCTGGTGCAGGACATCCTGAAAAACTGGTCGGCGTGGGAGAACGGCGTCCCGCAGTCCTGAAACCCACAAAGCCCTGTGGGTGCGAACGCGCTCCCACAGGGCTATGTGATGACATGAATAACAGCGACGATCAGGGGATAAGAATCACTTTGTCACCGCTGCCCTGATTCACATCCGCATAGCGCGCCTGCCCTTCGGCCAGAGGCGCTTCGACCAGCCCTTGCGGCAGTGGCAGCAGGTCTTCGTCGAAGAACCGGCCGAACTGCTCGAGCATCGCCGCGCAGGCTTCAACGCCGTACAGCAACGAGTTGATACCGACTACCGAACCGCCCTTGCGATACAGCGCCAGTGCCGGCAGTTGCACATGCCCGTCCACCGGCGCAGCGATGATCGCGATCCGCCCGAAGGGCGCCAATGCCGCGACTGAGGCCGGCAGCCAGAAACCGGTGGTGTCGAAGATCACATCGGCGCCACCGCGATACACCGCGTTGACCTGTGCACCCAGATCCTCGGGTTTATCCAGCTGAATCGTCTGATAACCCTGAGCCTGCAAGTCTTTGACCTGCTCCGGACGCCGCGCTGCCGCCAGCAACTGCGCGCCGCGCACCTTGGCCAACGCCAGCGCCGCCGCCGCCACCGCCCCGCCGCCGATCACCAGCAAACGGGTTTCGGCACTGACCAGACTGCGCTCCAGTGCATCCCACGCCGTGGTGTAAGGCACGCCGAGGCTGGCAGCCTGGGTGAAGCTCAAATGCGAAGGCTTGTGCGCCACGCCATTGGCCGGCAGTTTGACGAACTGCGCATGGGAGCCATCGGCAAAAAAGCCCAGCTCACGCCCGGTGCCCCAGACTTCCTGACCGATCAACGCCTGCGGCCCTTCGACCACCACACCGGCAAAGTCCCGACCGGGAATACGTGGCAGCGTGGTGTACGGGAAGCGCCCGAGCACGTTCTTCACGTCGCTGGGATTGAGGCCCGCCGCCTTGATCTGCACCAGCACCTCGTCGGCCCCCGGCACCGGCGTCGGCACCTCGACGAAGCGCAGGGACGACAGCTCGCCGGTTTTATCGAATTGCAGTGCTTTCATGGAAATCTCCACCGAAGGAAAAGACAGGATTCAGAACAGCCAGCCACTGACCAGTTGCCGGCCCATCGGCCACAACTGCTCGCCCGCCAGCATGCCCAGCAGGCCCACCAGCGCGATGGTCGGCGGCGCCGGAGAACGGACATCCAGCGCGCCATACAGCAGGCCGACACCCAGACCGACGCCCAGTGAAATCAGGTAATTCATGGGATCACTCCGCCACACAAAGGGAATGGGCGAAGTCTAGGGAAAGGCTGCGACCGGCACCGGCCAAGGACTTCTGAATTTCGGCCAAATCAGCCGGCGAGCGGCCCGCCATCGAACTGCGAAGGCGCGACACCCAGCTCCCGGCGGAACATGTCGCTGAAACTGCTCGGCGAATAACCCAGCTCACGGGCGATCGCGCTGACCGGCACGCCCTGGATCAACTCCGCCACCGCCGTCGCCAACTGCACCTGACGCCGCCACTCGGCGAAGCCCATGCCCAGCCCTTCCTTGAACAACCGCGCCAGGGTGCGCACGCTGGCCCCGGCGTTCTCGGCATGTTGCTCAAAAGGAATGTCCAGCGACGGCGCGGCCATCACCGCCTGACACAGACTCATCAACCGCCGGTCTGCATCGTCCGGCAACGGGATCTTCAGCTGTGAACGCCTTGCACGTTTCAGCTCCAGCAGCGCCAGCCCGACCAGCGCCTCGTAATACTCGGCATCTCCGCTGTCACCTTGCGCCACCAGCCCGACGATCAACTCGCGCAGCAAACCGCCGACCTCAATCACCTGCACCGTCTCATCCAGCGTCGCCGCCAGCGCCGGGCGCAGATAGATATTGCGCATCTGCAAATCCGACACCACGCGAATCCCGTGCGGCACCCCCGGCGGCAACCACACCGCCCGCTGCGGCGGCACCACCAGCGCCTCGTGCGGCGTCTCGACCCACATCACCCCGCTCATCGCATACAGCAACTGGCCCCAGACATGCTCGTGCGGCTCGATGAACAACCCGCGCGGATAGGTGCGCGCCAGCGGCTGTACGGGCACATCGGTGTCAGTGAGGTCAGGAGGTGCGGCGAGGGCCATGTGGAACATTCATCGGGATTGGCGAAGGCGTCATGGTAACCAGTCAGCCCGGTCCCTCGCCATTGATAGATACCGTCGGACAATCCGAGTGAATTTTCCCGATGCCCAGCGATCCTTCTATTACCACAGGGAGGAAGACCGGCTTTATGAACAACGCAAAACTGTTTGTCATCGAATACACCCTTCACGGCGCGCCCAAGTCGTTCATTATCCGCTCGGACAGAATGGACAACACCGAGGCGTGGCACTGGGCAAGCTGCGACGCAGGGGTCGGCCGCATCCCGCGTTTCGGCCGGGAGAAAGTGCAAAAGACCAGCAAGCCGATGGCAGAAAAATTCGGCGTGGAAAACGTGACGTGGCGTCCGGCAAGCTAAGCTTGCGCGCAGCTGGGGATTATTTCGGGGGAACACACATGACAACCATCAACAGCCCGGCGCACCTGGACTATGGTCTGGACACGCTCTTTGGCCGCATGACCCGAAGCGTCGACTGTCCGGTGGGTCTGGAGCCCGTCGAAAATGATCCCTTCCGCTTCTCCCTGCGCGTGCCGGCGCCCTTGCCGCAAGACCTCGAAAAAGCCAAAACCGTCGTTGTCAGCGTTGAAGGCCGTCGGCTGCAAGGGACTGTCCGCCATGTCGAACGGCTGGACGATGACAGCCTGAAACTGGAAGTGGAGCCTGACTAGGCTCCACGTTTTCATGGCTTGCGTTATTTAGGATGCGCGCAGTGGCATCCCTTGCCGGTACATGCTTCACCGTCCTTATGGTGATGCGCGCAGGCTTCACAGCAATAGTGTTTACCGTGCGCCACATAAGCGTGGTCGCCTTCCTTGATCTTGCAATTACAGCCCGGGCAATCGCATTTTCTATCTGGCATGGGACAGACTCCTTCGGTGGTGGTTGTCTGAGACCTGAAGAGCAGGTCGTACCACCAGTGTAGAAGCTGTCAGTCCGCCTGCCGCACACTGCTGCGATACATGAACACCAGCGCCAGCCCCAGGCAGACCATCGCCAGAATCCGCGCGCCCGACAGCTCAATGGCGGGGTTGCCCAGCCAACCGAAATTGTCGATCAACATCCCCATTCCCAACTGCCCGACAATCACCGCCACCGTCGCCACCGCAGTACCGATGCGCGGCACCGCACCCACCATGACCATCATGTACACCACGCCGAACAGTGCACCGCTGAGCTGCCATTTCGGTACGTCCAGCAGGCTGATCGCCTGGGCCGGTTCGAAAAACAGGATGAGCAGCCCCGTACTCACGGCGCCGACCGCAAACGTCAACAGGCTACTGCGCAGCACCCCAACGGTCTCCCCCAACCGCCCGTTGATCGCCGCCTGCACACTCAACACCGCACCGGCCAACACCACCACCGCCAACAAAATAACCAGACTCATCACTCACCCCCGCGCAATCAAAACCAAAGCCGCCACAATCAACCCCAACGCCAGCCACCGTTCACCGTTGACCTTCTTGCGCGTGGCGCCAAACCAGCCGAAATGGTCGATCAGCACACTCTTGCCGACCTGCCCGGACAGAATCGCGATCATGGTCATGGCGATGCCGATATGCGGCGTGGCCAGCGTCAACACCACCACGTACATCGGCCCCAGAAATCCGCCGATCAACTGCCAGCGCGGCAAGTCGGTCAGCGCCGGCCCCTTCTGTGGCCCCGCAAACAGCAACAACAAAAACAGAATCGCCGTCCCGACCCCGAAGATGCTCAAGGTCGCCCACAAATGCCCGACCTGCTCACCCAAGGGCCCGAGCAATCCGGCCTCCACCGACAAACCCATGCCGGCCATGATCACCAGCGGCAACAGCAACAAACGCAAACCAGGCCGGGCGACCGGGGCCGGCGCAGCACTCACTTCATCAAACGACTGCATCTGAAAACCTCTGAAGGAAACGATGGCGCGGATTATCGGCTGGCGCAGCTGTGCGATAAATGGGAGCATCCGGACAACACTTTTGCGCAACTCGCACAACAGGACAGACGATGCACGGGCTCAACGAACTGGGATTCAAGGCGCTAAGGCTGTTTGTGGCGGTGCTCGACCATGGCAGTTTTTCCGAAGTCGCCCGCCGCGAGGGTGTTGCGCCCTCGTCGATTTCCCGGCAGATCCAGTTGATGGAACAGGCGCTGAACCAGCAATTGCTCTACCGTCACACCCGCGCGGTCACGCCGACCGAAGCCGGGCGCATGCTCGGCCATCACGCGCGGCTGGTGCTGGTGCAACTGGAGGAGGCCGAACAGGCCTTGCAGGAACAGCAAAGCGAACCGACCGGCCTGGTACGGATCAACGCCCCGGTGGTGTTCGGCCAGCGTCACCTCACGCCATGGCTCGGGCGATTGTGCGAGCGCTATCCGAAGCTGCAAATGGACATCCAGCAGACCGACCACTACATCGATCCGCTGCAGGAAGGCGCCGACCTGCTGTTCCGCATCGGCCCGCTGCACGACTCGAGCATGCAGGCGCGGATTTTGGCGCCGCACCGTTTTCAGGTCGCGGCCAGCCCGGCGTATCTCAAGCGTTTCGGCGCGCCCCGGCATCCCGACGACCTCGCCCGCCACCAGTGTCTGGCCTACAAGGGCGCGACCGGCCAGCAACGCTGGTTCTTCCGTCAGGATCAGGGCGAGTGGACGCCGTATGCAGTCAAGGGCCCGATCACCGGTAACCACGCGGACACGCTGACCCAGGCCGCTGTGCAAGGACTGGGGCTGGTGATGTTTCCGTCATGGCTGATCGGTGAAGCGGTGCGTGAGGGCACGCTGGTGCCGTTGCTGGGGGAGTATCAGGTGTCGAACAGCGTGGAGCCGCAGCAGATTGCGGTGCTGTGGCCGGGGAGCCGGCGGTTGTCGGTGAAGGTGCGGACGGTGATTGATTTCTTTGTTGAGTGTTTTGGCGAGGTGCCGTATTGGGACAGACCCTGATGATCTGTCCCGACAACGCCATCAGATACGGAACTGCCCCACCAACTTCCCAAGCCGCTGCCCCAACTCCGCCAGACTGCGCGAAGTCTGCGCCCCCAACTGTGTCTCATCCGCCACGTTATCCACCGCCACCGCAATCTGATGCACGCTGCGGTTGATCTCTTCCGCCACCGCCGTCTGCTCTTCAGCGGCGCTGGCAATCTGAGCATTCATCGAGTTGATCGTCGCAATCAGATCCGCCATCGCATCCAGCGACGCCCCCGCCTGATTGGCCTGGGCCGACGTACCGTCACCCGCCTCGCTGGAACGGCGCATCGCTTCAACCGCCGACTGCGTCCCCGCTTGCAAGCGATCGATCATCCCCTGGATTTCCTGAGTGCTGATCTGTGTGCGCGACGCCAGCGCCCGCACCTCGTCCGCCACCACCGCAAACCCGCGTCCGGCCTCACCGGCCCGGGCCGCTTCGATCGCGGCGTTGAGCGCCAGCAGGTTGGTCTGTTCGGCAATCGAGCGGATCACCCCGAGTACGCCGACAATCGACGACACGTCCTGTTGCAGGCTGTCGAGGGACACGCCGCTGCTGCGGATGTCGTCCACCAGCGCATGAATCTGTTTGATGCTGCCGGCCACCACGCGTTTGGCGGTCTGACCTTCTTCGTCGGTCTGCTGCGCGGCGACGGCAGCGTTCTGCGCGCTCTTGGCGACTTCCTGGGCGGCGGCGGACATTTCGTTGATCGCCGTGGCCACCTGATCGGTTTCGTGGCGTTGACGCTCCATGGCCTGATCGGAGCGCTGGGCCTGATCCGAGACTTGCGTCACCAGTCCGGTCAGTTGCGAGGTCATCTCGGTGATTTGCCGCACCAGGCCGTGGATTTTGTCGACAAAGCGGTTGAACGAGCCGGCCAGTTCGCCGAGTTCGTCCTGGCTGGTGATGGTCAGGCGCCGCGTCAGGTCGCCCTCGCCCGCCGCGATGTCATCGAGGTTGGCTTTCATCAGGGTCAGCGGTCGCAGGATGGTATTGGCCAGCAGCATTCCCGCCGCCGCGATCACCAGCAGCACCACCACCGCCACGCCGACGATGCTCAGCACCACGCCCTGCATGCGTTCCTGCACCTTGGCCTCGACCACCGCCACTTGCGCTTCGATGCCATCGAGGTTGACCGACGTACCGACCGCCATGTCCCACTTCGCCAGGTATTCGGTGTAGCCGAGTTTCGGCACCAGCACTTGCGCGTTGCCCGGCAGCGGCGAGCTGTATTGCAGGTAGTGGGTGCCGTCCTTCGCGACTTTCACCAGGTCGCGATTGACGTAGACGCCGTTCGGGTCGCGGTTGTCCTTGAAGCTTTTGCCCACGCCTTCGGGATCGTTGGCCTTGAACAGGCGCACGGTCTCGGAGTCGTAGCCGAAAAAGTAGCCGTCCTTGCCGTACTTGATGCTCGACAACAGTTTGATGACCTGCGCCCGCGCCTCGGCGTCACCGGGAGCGGCAGCGTCGTACAACGGTTTGATGGTGGTCATGGCCACCGCGACATAGCTGGCCAGGGTGGCCTTGGCGTCGCCAAGCAGGCGTTCGCGAGTCTGTTCGACTTCCTTGCGCGCCTGTTCCTGAAGGATGAACAGCGTGGTCAGGCTGATCACCAGCGCAAAGAGCAAGACCGGAAGGACGGCAAGGGACAGGACTTTAGCCTTGAGACTCAGGCGCATAGGGAACTCACTTTTTTGGTTTTGTTGGCGTGGTTACAGGCTATAACGGCACGCGAAACCAAAAGTTGAGCTGGGGCTTGAGATCGTTCCCACGCGGACGCTCGACGCAGATCATTCCCACGCTCTGCGTGGGAATGCCTCTTGTGACGCTCTGCGTCACGCTTTGGAACGCGGAGCGTCCCGGGCTGCATTCCCACGCGGACGGTTCGACGCCTCGACGTGGGAACGATCAACAATCAAGTCAGAGGACCATTGCGGCCACCCAGCCGAACGCCAGCAGCGGCAAGTTGTAGTGCAGGAAGGTCGGGACCACGGTGTCCCAGATGTGATGGTGCTGGCCGTCGATGTTCAGACCGGAGGTCGGGCCAAGGGTCGAGTCGGACGCGGGCGAACCGGCATCGCCCAAGGCACCGGCCGTGCCGACGATGCAAACGATGGCGATCGGACTGAAGCCCAGTTGCACGCACAGCGGCACGAAAATCGCCGCCAGGATCGGCACCGTCGAAAACGACGAGCCGATGCCCATGGTCACCAGCAGCCCGACCAGCAGCATCAGCAAGGCACCGATGCCCTTGCTGTGATTGATCCACGACGCCGAAGACTCGACCAGCGTCTGCACCTCGCCAGTGGCCTTCATCACTTCGGCGAATCCGGATGCGGCGATCATGATGAAGCCGATCATCGCCATCATCTTCATGCCTTCGGTGAACAGATCATCCGTCTCGCGCCATTTGACGATGCCCGATGCCGAAAAGATCAGGAAACCGGACAGCGCCCCGATAATCATCGAGTCCAGCAGCAGCTGAATAATGAAGGCCGCCGCAATGGCGACACCGGCGATCAACAGGCTTCGCGGGTTGTATTGCACCGCCACCTGCTCGACCTGCTCGATTTTCCCCAGGTCGTAGACGCGCTTCTTGCGATAGCTGATGAATGCCATGCCAAGGCCGGCCAGCATGCCCAGTGCCGGAATGCCCATGGCATGCGTGACGTTGATGCCGCTGATGTCCACGCCGCTGCGGGCAACGTTGGCCAACAGGATCTCGTTGAGAAAAATGTTGCCGAAGCCCACTGGCAAGAACATGTACGGCGTGATCAGGCCGAAAGTCATGACGCAGGCGATCAGCCGGCGATCCAGTTGCAACTTGGTCAGGACATAGAGAAGCGGCGGCACCAGCAGCGGAATGAACGCGATGTGAATCGGCAGGATGTTCTGCGAAGCGATCGCCACCACCCACAGCAGGCCGATCAGCAGCCATTTGACGCTGCCACCACCGCTCGCATGCTGGCGGTCGACCATCGCCAGGGCCTTGTCGGCCAGCGCATGGGCCAGGCCGGACTTGGCAATCGCCACGGCGAAAGCGCCGAGCAACGCGTAGGACAACGCCACCGTCGCCCCGCCACCCAGGCCACTGTTGAACGCCTTGAGCGTGGCGTCGATGCCCAGACCACCGGTCAGGCCACCGACCAGCGCACCGACGATCAACGCGATCACTACATGCACCCGGGACAGGCTGAGGATCAGCATGACGCCGACCGCAGCAATCACTGCATTCATTTCACTACCTCAAAAACACGACGGTGAAGCCATCCACCGCCAGACAGGATGAGTCCGGCCGGCAAGCCACGCGGCTCGCCAGCGGATTTGCATAGAGGGTCTTATTAGAAGGGCGCGCACTGTGCCGCAGAGCGGGCGCAGTGTCAAAGCGAGCGGTCGCGGCACTGTGTAACTTTCCATGATCAGGTTGCTGAAGACGGCATATCGGCCACAACATGCGTCAATTCGCCGCATTGCATTTACGCCATAAAGAAACTCGAAACGCGGCCGTTACAGTGCAAAGTCTCAGATATTTATCGAATAAGGACGTCTCCATGTCGCTCAGACAACTTTCCATCCAATGGAAAATCACCCTGCTCGCCGGGCTCTGCCTGGCCGGTATCGTGACCCTGTTGGTGGGTCTTTCGCTGTATCGCATGGAGCACAGTTCCGAACTGGTAAAGGCTTCGAGCATGGAAATGCTCACCGAGTCGGCCCAGGCCCGCATTGAATCCCAAGGCGAAGTCCAGGCGGCGGGCATTCGCCAGCAGTTCATGGACGCCTATCAATATGGTCATGGTTTTTCGCGTCAGGTGCTGTTCCTGCGCGAACAGGCCGAGAAGCGCTTTCTGGACGCTTTCGACCTGCGTGAGGACATGACCCGTCAGGTGAAATCGGCGCTGCAGGCCAACCCGGATCTGCTCGGCCTGTCGCTGGTGTTCGAAGCCAACGCGCTGGACGGCAAAGACGAGCTATTTGCCGGGCAAGCTGAATTAGGCAGCAACGACAAGGGCCGCTTCGCCCTGTACTGGTCGCAACCGACACCGGGCAAAGTAACCTCCATGGCCCTGCCGGAAAGCGACATGGCCGACACCAGCACCGGCCCCAGCGGCCAGGCGGCCAACGCCTGGTTCACCTGCCCGCGCACCACGCTCAAGCCGTGCGTGATCGAACCCTACTTTTATGTGATCGACGGGCAAAAGGTGCTGATGACCAGCATCGTGTTCCCGCTGATGGTCAACGGCAAAGTCATCGCCTCGCTGTCGGTGGACATCAACCTCAACAGCCTGCAAGCAATCAGCCAGAGCGCCAGCAAAAAGCTCTACGACGGCCAGACTGCCGTGAGCATCATCAGCCCCGCCGGCCTGCTTGCCGGTTACAGCCCGGACGCCAACAAACTCAGCCAGCGTCTCGATGCCGTGGACACCGCCAGCGGCGCCGAACTGCTGCGTCTGCTTGCGTCGAGCCAAACCGTCAGCAGCCTGCACAGCAACGCGCAGTTGAAAGTGCTGTCGCCGTTCCAGCCGATTCCTGGCGGCCCGTCGTGGGGCGTGCTGCTCGATGTGCCGGAAAAAGTCTTGGTAGAACGCGCCGAAGCGCTCAAGCAACAGCTGGATGCCAGCAACACCTCGGGCACCCTGATCGAACTGAGCCTGGGCGTACTCGCCGCGCTGATCGGCCTGTTGCTGGTGTGGCTGATGGCACGCAGCGTGACCAGGCCGATCCTTGGCGTAGCGCACATGCTCGAAGACATCGCCAGCGGTGAAGGCGACCTGACCCGGCGTCTGGCCTACGACAAGAAAGACGAACTCGGCCAGTTGGCCGGTTGGTTCAACCGCTTCCTCGACAAGCTGCAACCGATCATCGCCGAGGTGAAACGCTCGGTGCAGGATGCGCGCAACACCGCCGACCAGTCTTCGGCGATTGCGACCCAGACCAGCGCCGGCATGGAGCAGCAATACCGTCAGGTCGATCAGGTCGCCACCGCGTCCCACGAAATGAGCGCCACCGCCCAGGACGTGGCCCGCAGTGCGGCACAAGCCGCCGAAGCCGCCAAGGATGCCGACCGCGCCACGCGTCAGGGCCTGACCGTGATCGACCGCACCACCGCCAGCATCGACACCCTCGCCGCCGACATGAGCGCCGCCATGGTGCAGGTCGAAGGCCTGGCCGCCAACAGCGAGAAGATCGGCACGGTACTGGAAACCATCCGCGCCATTGCCGAGCAGACCAACCTGCTGGCCCTGAACGCCGCCATCGAAGCCGCCCGCGCCGGTGAAGCCGGCCGCGGTTTTGCGGTGGTCGCCGACGAAGTGCGCAACCTCGCCCGCCGCACCCAGGAATCGGTGGAAGAAACCCGCCAGGTCATCGAGCAATTGCAGAATGGTACCCAGGACGTGGTCGGTTCGATGGGCAACAGCCATCGTCAGGCCCAGGGCAGCGTCGAACAGGTCGGCCAGGCCGTCACCGCACTGCGCCAGATCGGCGATGCGGTGACAGTAATCAGCGACATGAACCTGCAGATCGCCAGCGCTGCCGAAGAGCAGAGCGCGGTGGCCGAAGAGATCAACAACAACGTGGCGACGATTCGTGATGTGACGGAGTCGCTGTCGGGGCAGGCGAATGAATCGGCGCGGGTGAGTCAGTCGCTCAATAGTCTGGCGAATCAGCAGCAGAGTTTGATGGATCAGTTTCGCGTGTGACGCTCAGGCCCGCTCACCACAAACCTTGTGGGGGCGGGCTCACCGCCGAGGCAACTGAATCTGCACCTTCAACCCGCCCCACTCGCTTTCGCCCAGCACCAGCACCCCGCCCCACGTTTCGACAATATCCCGCACAATCCCCAGCCCCAAGCCATGCCCATGGGTCTGCTCATCCAGCCGCGTCCCCCGGCTGAACACCTGGGCCCGCTGCGCCTCGGGAATCCCCGGCCCGTCATCTTCCACGCTCAACACAAAACCTTCAGCCGTCTCGACCACACTCAACCGCACCTCGGCATCCGCCCATTTGCAGGCGTTGTCCAGCAGGTTGCCCAGCAGTTCCAGCAAATCTTCGCGATCCCACGGCAATTGCAGGCCCGAAGGAGCCACGTAACTCAGATCCAGATGTTCGCCATGAATCATGTTCAACGTCGACAGCAGCCCCGGCAGCTCGGCGTCGCAATCGAACAACGCCCCCGGCAGCGCATCGCCGGCCAGGCGCGCGCGGTTGAGCTCGCGATTCAGCCGTTGCTGAACCTGTTCCAGTTGTTCCTTGAGGATCTTGCGCAATTGCGGATGTGCATCGAGCTGTTCACTCGACGCCAGACTGAGCAGCACCGCCAGCGGAGTTTTCAGCGCATGCCCAAGATTGCCCAAGGCATTGCGCGAACGCTTGAGGCTGTCTTCAGTGTGCGCCAGCAAATGGTTGATCTGCGCCACCAGGGGCTCCAGTTCCGCCGGCACTTGCTCATCGAGTTGTGAACGTTGGCCCTGCTGCAACTGGGCGATCTGTTCACGAGCCTTCTCCAGCGGCCGCAATGCGCGGCGCACGGTCAGGCGTTGCAACAGCAGAATCAGCAACAACCCGGCCAGCCCGAGGCCGAGACCGATCTGCCGCATGCGCTGGAAGCTCTCGCGCACCGGCGTGTAATCCTGGGCCACGCTGATGGAAATCGACTGACCGAGCCGTCGATAGTCCGAACGCAGCACCAATAATTGCTGACCGTCCGGCCCCAATTGCAGGTTGCTGTGCAGACCAGGGTGTTCAAGCATCGGCAGTTCCTGATCCCACAGCGAGCGGGAACGCCAGTGGCTGTCGGCGAAATCGATACGGAAGTAGTGCCCGGAAAACGGCCGCTGATACGCCGGCGACAAGTGCCGCTCATCCAGTTGCAGCCCCTGCGGGCCACGCACCAGCGCCACCAGCAGGTTTTCACTGTCGTTGCGCAGACCCGCTTCGAGGTAACGCTGCAAGCCCACTTCGAACAGCCACAGGCTGGTTTGCACCAGCACCAGGCCGACGATCACCATCACGCTGATCAGCCCCAGGCTCAAACGGCGCTGGATCGATCTCACGAAGCCTGTCCGCCAAACAGATAACCCTGACCACGACGGGTTTCGATCACGCTTTTGCCGAGTTTGCGCCGCAGGTGATTGACGTGGACTTCAAGCACGTTGGAATCGCGCTCGGTCTCACCGTCGTAGAGGTGTTCGGCGAGGTGGCTTTTGGAAAGAATTTGCTCGGGATGCAGCATGAAGTAGCGCAGCAGACGGAATTCGGCAGCGGTCAGCTGAATGTCGGCACCGTCGCGCACGACACACTGGCGGCCCTCGTCCAGGTGCAGACCGGCGGCCTGGAGCGTCGGCTGGTTGGCCTGCCCCTTGGAGCGACGCAGCAGCGACTGGATGCGCAGATACAGTTCTTCGGGGTGGAAGGGTTTGGTCAGGTAATCGTCGGCACCGGCCTTCAGGCCTTCAATACGCTCGGCCCAGGAATCGCGGGCGGTGAGAATAAGCACCGGAATCGTCAGACCGCCGGCGCGCCATTGCGTCAGCACCTCGAGCCCCGGCACGCCGGGCAGACCGAGGTCGAGGACGATCAGGTCGTAGGGCTCGCTGCTGCCCTGATAGACCGCATCGCGCCCGTCCGCCAGCCAGTCCACCGCATAGCCTTGACGTTGCAGGCCGGCGAGCAGTTCGTCAGCCAGCGGTACGTGGTCTTCCACCAGAAGCAAGCGCATCGGTCAATCTTCCTTGTCTTTGATCAGGTTGCCGGTGGCGGCCTCGAAATGCAGCTCGCGAGCCACACCTTCGACGGTCAGCAGCTCGACTTCATAAATGTAGACGTCGTGCTTCTCTTCAAGCTCGGCTTCCAGCAGTTTCGCCTCGGGGTAGCGCTCCATTGCCTTATGCAGCACTTGCTCCAGCGGCAAAATCACGCCCTGCTGACGCAGGCGCAGGGCTTCGTCCTGATTGAGGTCGCGCGCCAGCGTCACCGAGCAGAATGCAACGAGCGCCAGGGCCAGAAGGCCCGTGGCGCGCGTCGATGAATCAGGTAAAAACGATTTCATTAAGTGTCCTGATGGTCCTTGCGCAGCAGCCCGTCGCTTGCGTCCAGTTCCAGCTCCCATTCCACACCTTGCGAGTCTTTCAGCTCGATCTGATACAGGTAAATGCCATAGCGCTTTTCCAGTTCGATATCGATCAGGGTCGAACCCGGATGGCGAGCCCTGGCCGTGGCCATGACGGTTTCAATCGGCACAATGGTACCAGCGTCGATCAGTTTCCGGGCTTCATCTGCGAGCAGGTCGCGGGTATGAGCACGGTTGGCGGTGAGACCAAACAGCAGGAACGCGATGAACAGGCTCGCGAGAATTTTCATGGAGATCTCCGTCTGTGAGGTGGTGCTTCCTTTGTGGCCACCTTAGCGCCGGGAACTTAACTGAAACTGAATGGCCATCATCGGGCCTGCTCCTGCAGAGCTGGCAACATGTGCTTATAATCTTTCGCTTGCTAACGATCGAGACCGGTATGACCGCCATTCACATCAAGTTCCCGTCCCTCACCCTCAAGGCCGGCCCCCGGGCCATGGCGCGCATTCGTGCCCAAGGCCTGAACGCCGCCGACGTCGGCACCCTGCCCGGCGCTGCCGGCGGGCCCAAGGCGCTGGGAATTCAGGGGCTGGATCTGGCGTTGTTCGGCGAGTGGTTGCCGGCCGCGCCGCGTGAGCGTTCGCTGATCGGTGCATCGGTCGGTTCCTGGCGGTTCGCCAGCGCCTGTCTGCCGGACGCCGCCGAAGGCATCCGTCGCCTCGGTCAGTTGTACACCGAGCAGAACTTCAACAAAGGCGTGACCATCAGCGACGTCAGCCGCAGTTCGCAGCGCATGCTCGATGACCTGCTCGACGGGCGCGACGCCAGCCTTCTGACCAACGCCCATTACCGCTTGAACATCATGGTGGTCAAAAGCCACGGCGGGCTGGCGGACGACCATCGCGGCCGGCTCGGGCTGGCGCTGGGCTCGGTGATCGCCGACAACCTGCGGGGCCGCGCGCGATTGTCGCGGCACTTCGAACGGCTGATCATCCACGACCCGCGTCTGGCGCCGCCGGTGCATGCGCTGAATGACTTCCCGTCGCGTTTCGTCGCCCTCGATGCCACAAACCTGCGTCAGGCGCTGCTGGCGTCGGGTTCGATCCCGATGGTCATGGAGGGCGTGCGCGACCTGCCGGGCGCCGGTGCCGGCACCTTCCGCGACGGCGGCTTGCTGGACTATCACCTTGACCTGCCCTACAGCGGCGACGGCATCGTGCTCTATCCGCACTTCACCGACCGGGTGATTCCGGGCTGGTTCGACAAGACCCTGCCGTGGCGCAAAGCCTCGGTGGAGCGCTTGCAGGACGTGCTGTTGCTCGCGCCCTCCAAGGAATACCTGGCGCGCCTGCCCTACGGCAAACTTCCCGACCGTAATGACTTCAAGCGCTTCATGGGCGACGCGCCGAGCCGGCAGAAATACTGGCGCGCGGCGATGGACGAGAGCCGCCGGCTGGGCGACGAATTCCTTGAACTGACTGCCAATGGTCGCCTCGCCGAGCGCTTGCTGACCCTTTAGTCAGCACAGCCCTGGACAAGCTGGTAAACTCGCCGCCTGCCCGAATTCGCTGCGGCGAACGCCATCTGAACAGAGCTGAAATCACTGTGGAAATTTTCAAAGAGTTCACTTTCGAATCCGCCCACCGCCTGCCCCACGTACCGGACGGCCACAAGTGCGGACGCCTGCACGGTCACTCGTTCAAAGTGGCGATTCACCTGAGCGGCGACATCGACCCGCACACCGGCTGGATCCGTGATTTCTCCGAGATCAAGGCGATTTTCAAGCCGCTGTACGAGCGACTGGATCACAACTACCTGAACGACATTCCGGGTCTCGAGAACCCGACCAGCGAAGTGCTGGCCAAATTCATCTGGAATGAATTGAAGCCCCTGCTGCCGGAACTCAGTGCGATCCGCATCCACGAGACCTGCACCAGCGGCTGCATCTATCGCGGCGAGTAACCGATCCTGAAGTCGCCGAAAAGCCCTGTGGGAGCGAGCTTGCTCGCGATAGCGGTTTGCCAGTGAAGCAAGTGTTGCCTGACACGACGCCTTCGCGAGCAAGCTCGCTCCCACAGGGATAGAAGGCGCCTCAGTGTTTGAATAACAGCCCCCGAGGCTGTTTTTTTACGCCTATGCTTTTTGGCTCGAAACCGCCAAGAGGACAGGCCCATGACGGACTGGCTGCTGGATCAGGTCTTTGACTTCAACGGGCGACAGATTCGCCACGGGGTGCGCGGCGACGGCCCGCCGCTGGTGTTCGTGCACGGCACGCCATTCTCTTCTTACGTCTGGCACCGCATCGCGCCGCACTTTTTCGCCACGCACCGCGTGCACTACTTCGACCTGCTGGGCTACGGGCAATCCGAGCAACCGGACGCCGATGTCTCCCTCGGCGTGCAGAACGAATTGCTCGTGCGGTTACTGGACCACTGGAATCTGCAACGCCCGGACGTGGTCGCCCACGACTTCGGCGGCGCCACCGTGTTGCGCGCGCATCTGCTCAACGGCAAGGATTACCGCAGCCTGACCCTGATCGACCCGGTGGCGCTGACGCCGTGGGGTTCGCCGTTCGTACAGCACGTGCGCCAGCATGAAGCGGCGTTCAGCGGCCTGCCGGATTACATCCAGCGCGCCATTGTCCCGACCTATATTCGCGGGGCGATTCACCGGGACATTCCGGATGATGAACTGGCGCCCTACGTACAGCCGTGGCTGGGCGATCCGGGGCAAGCAGCGTTCTACCGGCAGATCGCGCAGATGGATCAGCGCTACACGCTGGAAGCGCAGCCGCTGTACCCGACGATCCGCTGCCCGGTGCAGATTCTCTGGGGTGAGGAGG
The DNA here is from genome assembly GCF_002113215.1 of Pseudomonas sp. B15(2017). NCBI lineage: Bacteria > Pseudomonadati > Pseudomonadota > Gammaproteobacteria > Pseudomonadales > Pseudomonadaceae > Pseudomonas > Pseudomonas sp. B15(2017). Next base: position 45,322 of record NZ_NEJZ01000026.1, on the reverse strand, counting down.
ATCAGTGGATTCCCATCGAACGCGGGCGCGAGTTGCACAAGCTGATTCCCGGATCGCAGTTTCACCCGATCCCGAATGCCGGGCATCTGGTGCAGGAGGATGCGCCGGAAGCCATTGTTGCCGCCCTGCAGCGGTTCCTCTGACCCCATTGCGCGCGCCTGTGGGAACGGCCCTGCTCCCACATGGTTCGGCAGGACGCCCCATGCACTGCTTTCGCGCCGATCATCCGTGTCTCGTCTATAAATACCCGCAACATCGCGTTTGGCACGACCGCTGCAACCTCTTCGCGTCCTCCCCTTTCCAGCAAGGAACGCCCCATGACGCAAAACGATCCCGGCAACGATTACCCCCTCAGCGAAGTGCCGATGCACGCGCGCAAAGGCCTGGCCTCCACGGCGATGGTGCTGCTCGGCTTCACCTTTTTCACCGCGACCATGTTTGCCGGCGGCAAGCTCGGCGTGGCGTTCAACTTCGGCGAGATGCTCGCCGTCATCGTCATCGGCAACCTGCTGCTCGGCGTGTACGCCGCAGGCCTCGGATACATCGCCTTCAAGAGCGGCCTGAATTCGGTGCTGATGGGACGCTTCTGCTTTGGCGAAGTCGGCAGCAAGCTCAGCGACCTGATCCTCGGGTTCACCCAGATCGGCTGGTACGCCTGGGGCACCGCGACAGCCGCCGTGGTGCTCGGCAAATATTTCGATCTGAACGAAGGCACGGTGCTGGGGCTGATGGTGCTGTTCGGTCTGGTGTTCTGCGCCACGGCGTATGTCGGTTATCGCGGGCTGGAGATCCTGTCGTACATCGCGGTGCCGGCGATGATGTTGCTGCTGATGCTGTCGATGTGGGTCGCCACGGTGAAAGTAGGTGGCCTCGACGGATTGCTCAGCGTCGTACCCAGCGGTTCGCTGGACTGGTCGACCGCCATCACGCTGGTGTTCGGCACCTTCGTCAGCGGTGCGACCCAGGCCACCAACTGGACGCGTTTTTCCCGTTCGGCGCGGGTCGCGGTGCTGGCCAGCCTGATCGGTTTTTTCATCGGTAACGGCCTGATGGTGCTGATCGGTGCCTATGGCGCAATCGTCTATCAACAACCCGACGTGGTCGAAGTGCTGCTGTTGCAGGGCTTCGCCATGGCGGCGATGGCAATGCTGTTGCTGAACATCTGGAGTACTCAGGACAACACCATCTACAACTTCGCCGTCGCCGGTTGCAACCTGCTGCGCACCGGTCGCCGCAAGACCGTGACCCTGGCCGGCGCGGTGATTGGCACGGCGCTCGCGCTGCTGGGCATGTACGACATGCTGGTGCCTTATCTGATCCTGCTCGGCACGGTGATCCCGCCGATTGGCGGCGTGATCATGGCCGACTTTTTCTTCCGCTGGCGCGGACGTTATCCGCGTCTGGCCGACGCACGGTTACCGGCGTTCAACTGGCCGGGGCTCGCGGCTTACGCGGCCGGAACCGTCGCGGCGTTCGGCTCGCCGTGGGTCGCGCCGCTGGTCGGGATCGCCGTTGCCGCGTTAACGTATATCGCAGTGACCGGCCTGCTCGGCGCCCGCAACGCGGCCGCCCCTCTACAAGATCTATAAAAGGATTCGCCCGATGCACATCATCAACGCCCGACTGCGCAACCAGGAAGGTCTGCACGAATTGCACCTTGAAGACGGCCTGATCCGCAGCATCGCGCGCCAGACCGAAGCGCCGACCCTGGGCCCCGACGACCTCGACGCCGGCGGCAATCTGGTGGTGCCGCCCTTCGTCGAGCCGCACATCCACCTCGACGCCACCCTGACCGCCGGCGAGCCGCGCTGGAACATGAGCGGCACGCTGTTCGAAGGCATCGAATGCTGGGGCGAACGCAAGGTCACCATCACCCAGGAAGACACCAAAACCCGGGCCAGGAAAACCATTCAGACGTTGGCCGCCCACGGCATCCAGCACGTGCGCACCCACGTCGACGTCACCGACCCGCAACTCACCGCGCTCAAGGCGATGCTCGAAGTGCGCGAGGAAAGCCGTCATCTGATCGACCTGCAAATCGTCGCGTTCCCACAGGAAGGCATCGAGTCGTTCAGCAATGGTCGCGAACTGATGGAAGAAGCGATCCGCATGGGCGCGGACGTGGTCGGCGGGATTCCCCATTTCGAGTACACCCGCGATCAGGGCGTCAGCTCGGTGAAGTTCCTGATGGACCTGGCCGAGCGCACCGGCTGTCTGGTGGACGTGCACTGCGACGAAACCGACGACCCGCATTCGCGCTTCCTCGAGGTGCTGGCCGAAGAGGCTCGCAGCCGCGACATGGGCGCGCTCGTGACCGCCAGCCACACCACCGCGATGGGCTCCTACGACAATGCCTACTGCGCCAAACTGTTCCGCCTGCTCGGGCATTCGGGGATCAGTTTTGTCTCCTGCCCGACCGAAAGCATTCACCTGCAAGGGCGCTTCGACAACTTCCCGAAACGCCGTGGCGTGACCCGCGTGAACGAATTGCTCGAAGCCGGGATGAATGTCTGCTTCGGTCAGGACTCGATTGTCGATCCGTGGTATCCGCTGGGCAACGGCAACATCCTGCGGGTGCTCGAAGCCGGCCTGCACATCTGCCACATGCTCGGCTACCGCAACCTGCAAAGCGCGCTGGATCTGGTCACCGACAACAGCGCCAAAGCCATGCACCTCGGTGAACGCTACGGTCTGGAACAGGGCCGCCCGGCCAACCTGCTGATCCTCTCGGCGGACAGTGACTACGAAGTGATCCGCAGTCAGGGCCTGCCGCTGTATTCGATCCGCAACGGCAAGGTGCTGATGAAACGGCAGATGCCGGTGGTGGAGTTCATGGAGGGTTGAGCAGCGGTTATGGTTCGCAGCGGTTTTATCGCGAAAGGTTAGCGCCAGCCTGTCAGATCTGACAGGCGACAACTGCTGCGAGCCGGCTCACAGTAAGCCCCAAGGGATCCATCGTTCCCGGGGGGACGACCATGAAAGGGACTTCACCATTTCGCCTGAGCTTCGCTGTCTGCCTGATGATCGCCACAACGGCAGCGGCGATGGCTGGCGTTCGCAACGGCAGCGGTGAAGAAATCCTGTTGCAGGGCTTTCACTGGAACTCAAGCCGCAATCAAACACCTTGGTATTCGGTACTTGCGCAACAGGCGACGACCATTGGCAAAGATGGATTCACCCTTGTCTGGTTCCCGCCACCCTGGATGGATAAATCAAGCTGGTCCAACAGCCAGGCTCAGACTTCCGGTGGTGGCGAAGGCTATTTCTGGAGCAACTTCGACAAGAACAGCGAATATGGCAGCGATCAGCAACTCAAGGCGGCGGCGTCAGCTCTGAAGAATGCCGGAGTAAAAGTCGTCTACGACGTGGTGCCCAATCACATGAGCGACCAAGCGGTCTATTCCATGTTCCCCCGTGGGAGCAATGAGTGGCGGCATGACTGCGCGCAATGTGACGAAGGCGACGCGTTCATGGATGGCGCCGCGGATCTGAACACCGCTCACCCAACAGTCTTCGACGCCTTCAAAAAAGAATTCAGCAACTTGCGCGATAACTATGGTGCTGAAGGCCTGCGCTTTGACTTCGTCCGTGGTTATGCACCGGAAACGGTGGATCGCTGGATGAACGCCTTCGGCAACCAGCAGTTCTGCGTCGGCGAAAACTGGAAAGGCCCCGACGAATACCTGCAGGGCGATTGGCGACGCAGTGCAAGCTGGCAGGATGTGCTCAAGGACTGGTCGGATCGCTCGCATTGCACAGTGTTCGATTTTGCCCTGAAGGAGCGCATGCAGAACGGCTCACTCGCCGATTGGCGCCACGGTTTGAATGGCAATCCGGATCCCGCCTGGCGCGCAATCGCAGTAACCTTCGTCGACAACCACGATACCGGTTACTCACCTGGCGCCTACGGCGGCCAGCATCATTGGGCGTTGCCCGATCCTCAGGTCAATCTTGCTTACGCCTACATCCTCAGCAGTCCCGGCACACCGACCGTGTACTGGCCGCACATGTACGACTGGCAGCGCGATCAACTGATCCGGGAATTGATCAAACTGCGCAAGGCCGCCGGTGTCCGCGCGGATTCGCCGGTTCGCTTCAACACCGCCTATAAGGGGCTGGTCGCCACCACACAGGGCGTGCGCGGCACATTGGTGATCGCCCTGAAATCCGATCTGCAGCAGCTGCCACAGGGCCTGGGCACGCCGACATTGAGCTGGGATAACGGCGATATCCGGATCTGGACCGGCCCTGTCGAACCTGCGACGGTGGCAGTCAACGTGCATTGCGACAACGCCAATCCGCAACCGGGCGAAAGCGTCTATGCAGCGGGTTCATCGCTGGAGTTCGGGGCATGGGACCCGCAGCATGCGCTAGCACTGACATTGGCCAATAACCGCTGGAGCGCCAGGGTTGAGGTGCCGGGTCAGCAAAAACTCGAGTGGAAGTGCATCGTGCGTGGCCAGACTCAGGCGGCGGTGTATTGGCAGGCCGGCGCGAATAACGCATTCACCAGCGGTGCCGTGAACGACACCGTCGGGCGCTTCTGATCTTGAGGTTGCAGCTATTTTTCGTCGCGCACTGCGGTGCCGAACAGACGCACGCCGGTCAGTTCTCCGTCGCGCTCCTCCAGCAGGATTGGCGCCGTACCGCCCGGCATCACCACCTGAACTTCTCCCGCCGACACCCAGCCCACCCGCCACGCCGCGCTCGCCACCGCACTGGCGCTGGTGCCTGAGGAAGCGGTCGGGCCTTCGCCCCGTTCGAACACCCGCGCCACAATGCGTTGATCCCCGGCGCGCATCGCCCATTGCAGGTTGACCCCGGCCGGGCACGGCTGGCCGGCGCCGGTGGGCATGGCGTAGGCGATGGCGGTCAGGCTGTCCGTCAGCGGCGATTCAAGCATCTGTGCGTTGCTCGGCAATGCGGCTTCGTCCTGCACCAGCGTCACGCAATGCGGATTGCCGATGCGTACGAACTGGCTGTGTGCCCAGGCAGGATCGAGTTGCGCCAACGGTCGAACACGGCTGACCTGCGCACCGTTGAACGGAACCGGTTCAACGCCGAGCGCACCAACCGCCGCCGGGCCGAAATCGGGCTGCCCGAGATCAAGCCAGAAGCCTTGCACGCCCGCCACTTGCGCCGGTTTCACCGAGGTCGACACGGGCGACTGCGCATCCTGTTTGTCGTGATGCACCCGCATCGTCGCGCCCTCCTGCGGCATCTGCCCCTGCTCAAGCAGTGCCTGAGAAAAAATCGTCAGGCCGTTGCCGCTGCGCTCGGCCAGCGTGCCGTCGGTGTTGACGATCAGCAGGTCGAAGGGTGGCGAAGATTGAAACGGGCCGATCAGCAAGCCATCGCTGCGATGGGACTTGCTACCCGCTGGACGACGACCTTCGGGCCAATCGCAACACAAGGTAATCGCGGCGTGGCTCCACGCCTGTCGTGACAAGGCACACTGCGTGGCACTGGCGGGCAGATCGATACCCGAGTCGCGCAGCGCCTGCGGTGAAATCACCCCGTAGATATTGCCCCGTGCATCGTAGAACTGCGTCATGAACCGCCCCTCGGTTTCAAGTTGTCAAAGGCGTCACTGTAAAACGCAATTCCCTGTGGGAGCGAGCTTGCTCGCGATGGCGGTGTATCCGTCAATGAGCGTCGACTGACACGACACTATCGCGAGCAAGCTCGCTCCCACAGAAGAGCTGTGCAAGGATGTCCGCTGCTGAAACGTTTTTTGCCAAGGATCGTTATGACCAGCCTCACCCCTCAAGACACGTTCGTTCCCGGACGCCTCGAACAGATCTCCACACGCATCGCCTTTTTCATTGCCGGACTCGGCATCGCCGCGTGGGCGCCGCTGGTGCCGTATGCCAAGGCGCGGGCCGGGCTCGATGAGGGCACGCTGGGGTTGTTGCTGCTGTGCCTGGGCGTCGGTTCGATTCTGGCGATGCCGCTGGCGGGGATTCTGGCCACGCGGTTTGGCTGCAAAAAAGTGGCCACCGGCGGCACGCTGCTGATCTGTGCGGCGTTGCCGTTGCTGGCGACGGTGTCGTCGATTCCTGCGCTGATCGCCACGTTGTTCATGTTCGGTGCCGGGCTCGGCACGGTGGATTCGACGGTAAACCTGCAAGCAGTAATCGTAGAGCGGGCCAGCGGCAAGAACATGATGTCGGGGTTCCACGGCCTGTTCAGCCTCGGCGGGATCGTCGGTGCAGCGGGCGTGAGCGCCCTGCTCGGTCTGGGGCTGTCGCCACTGGCGGCGATGCTGGTGGTGGTCCTGGTGCTGATCGCGGCGCTGTTCAAAGCCGTCCCGCACATGTTGCCTTACGGCAGTGAAAGCTCGGGGCCGGCGTTCGCGGTGCCCCACGGAATCGTGCTGTTCATCGGCGGCATGTGTTTCATCGTGTTCCTCACCGAAGGCGCGGCGCTGGACTGGAGCGCAGTGTTTCTGGCCCAGGAACGCGGGATCGATACTGCCTATGCAGGGCTGGGTTATGCAGCGTTTGCGCTGACCATGACGGCCGGCCGCTTGACCGGTGACCGGATCGTCCGGGCATTGGGTGCGACGCGGATCATTCTGTTTGGCGGTCTGCTGGCGGCGGCGGGATTGTTTCTGGCGACGTTCGCCCCGGGCTGGCAAGCCGCGCTGCTCGGTTATGCGCTGGTCGGTGCCGGCTGTTCGAACATCGTGCCGGTGCTGTACACGGCGGTGGGCAAACAGACGGTGATGCCGGAAAGCATCGCCGTGCCGGCAATCACCACACTGGGTTATGCAGGGATTCTGGCAGGGCCGGCGGTGATCGGGTTTGTCGCCCACGCCAGCAGCCTGAGTTTTGCCTTCGGGTTGATGGCGACGTTGCTGGTGGCGGTGGCGATTGGCGGGAAAGCGCTGAAGGTCTGAGCCTGATCTGATCTGTTCAGATCGTTCCCACGCAGACGGTTCGACGTGGGAACAATCGATGCAGATCAGAAGCCTACGCTGGCCTGCACGAAGAACGTCCGCGGCGTGCCCACATAGATCCCCGAGTTGTTGTCGCTGGAACGGGTGAAGTACTGCTTGTCGAAGATGTTCTTCACCCCGGCGCCAAGCTTCAGGTTCGACAACTGCGCACCAAAGTCATACCCGCCACGCACGTTCCAGGTCACGTAACCCGGAACGTCGCCGTACTGCCCGTCCGCCGTGCCTTCGGTGATGTAATTGCCATTGAAGCTGCCATCAGCATTCACGCCGGTGCCGGGCGAACGCTGTTTGGACTGGGCAAAACCGTCGATGTTGTAGGTCCAGCGGTTGATGTCGTAGCGCAGGCCGACGGTGGCCACCTGACGCGAATAGAACGGCAGGTCGCGGCCCTTGAAGCCTGGAATCTCGCCTTCGTACGTGGCGCGGGTGTAGGTGAAGCCGGCGTTGGCGGTCAGGCCGTCGAGGCGCGGATCGAGCGCCGCCATGTCGTAGTGCACCGAAGCTTCGATACCCTGGTGCTTGGTCGCGCCGAGGTTTGTCCAGCCCACGTCGTTGCTGATGTATTGCAGTTCGTCATCGAAGTCGATGTAGAACAGCGTCACTTCCCCGCCCCACACGTCATCGTTGTAACGCGTGCCGATTTCGTAGGTCTTGGCTTTTTCCGGTTCCAGGCCGTTGGCGGTCTGGTCACCCGAGCCGCCCTGGCCGAGCTGGAAATATTGCAGGCTGCCGAACGACGTCTCGTAGTTGGCGAACAACTTCCACGCATCAGACAGGTGATACATCACGCTCAGCGCCGGCAACGGCTCGTTGCTTTCGATGCTGCGATTTTTCTCCGGCACGCGTTTGCCGGCGGTGTCGAGCACGGCGCGATCATGCCAGTCGGTGCTGATGTGCTCGAAGCGAATGCCCGGGGTCACGGTCCAGTTGCCGACGTCGATCTTGTTGTCGATGTAGACCGAGTTGGCCTCGGTGCCGCCGGTGCGGTCCTGGAATACGTGACCATCGGAAGTTTTGGTGACCACCGGCACATTGTTGACCAGCGCCAGACGGCTCGATTGCTCGTGCATCGCCTCTTTCAAATAACGGTAACCGACGCTGACTTCCTGGGTGGTCGGGCCGACATCAAACACACGGGACACACGCGGCTCGATCCCCAGCGTGTAGTAGGAACGCGGGAACGAGCTGAGGGTTTTCTGATCGCGGGCGGCGATGGTGCTGCCGCGAAAACTGTCGGAATAGTAAGTCAGCACCTCCGCCTGGGTGCGCTCGTCGATCTGCCGGATCCACTTGAACGACACGTCCTTGCGGCGGCCGCTGAACCCATCGTAGTCGCGGTCGGACTGGAACGGTTTGTCGTCGTACTGCTTCTGCGTCAGGCCGCCGGGCATGTCGGCGCTGGCGTCGTAGTAGTGGAAGTTGAGGCTGAAATCGTCCTGCTCGGTCGGTGCCCAGTGGGTCTTGAGGATCACGTCGTCGATGTCGTTGCCGTTGTTGCGCTCGCGGTAACCGTTGCCGTTGACGCCCGAGTACAACAGCGCCATGCCGATGCCGTTGTCGGCGGTGCCGCCAAGGAACGCAGTGTCGATGTGTTTCCAGCCACCGTGCTGCGAGGTTTCCAGGGTGGTGCCGATTTCACCGGTGGTTTTTTCCGGGATCGCGCGGGTCACGAAGTTGATCACGCCGCCGACGTTCTGCGGCCCGTAACGCACCGAGCCGGCACCTCGGACCACGTCGATGCTGTCGAGGTTGCCGGAAGAAATCGGCGCCATCGAGAGTTGTGGCTGGCCATACGGGGCAAACGCAGCCGGCACGCCGTCGATCAATACGGTGGAGCGTGGCGACAGACGCGACGTCAAACCCCGCACGCCGACGTTCAGCGAAATATCGCTGCCGCCAGTGCCGTTGGCTTCCTGCACCTGCACGCCCGGTACACGGCGCAGCACGTCGCCGACGTTCATCGCGCCCTGCTCGACCATCGCTTCACGACGGATCACCGTACGCGCGCCGGGGTGGTTCTGCACCACGGCGGCGTCGGCGTCGCCGAGCCAGTCGCCGACCACTTTGATGTCGGTCACGCCCAACTCCAGCGGGCCGCTGTCAGCGGAAGTCGGGGCTGGCGACAAGGTCACCGAGCCTTCATTGATCTGGTAATCCAGACCGCTGCCTTGCAGCAATTGGCGCAGGGCCTGCTCCGGAGAAAGATTGCCGTCCACCGCCGGCGCCTGTTTGCCGGCGACCAGGTCCGGGCTGAAAAAAACCTGCAACGAAGTTTGCTGACCGAGTTCGCTCAAGGCCTGACCCAGCGGCTGTGCACGGATGTGAATGGCTTCGGCGGCGAAAGCCATCGGCACGGCGGCGTTGACCGCCAGCGCGAGCGCCAGCGGCAACCAGGAGGATTTTTTGTTTTTAGTGGTGGAGTTTTTCACGTCGAACGGAGTCCTGTGGATCGCAAAAGTGTGCGGCTGTTAATGCAAACCAGTTGCAGTTAAACAGGAAGACGACGAACTCGAAAAAAACCTGAATTTTATTTTGAAATTATTTCCTGGCTGCCGTCGGCAAGGGTGCGCACGGCCACCGGAAGGATGCTCGGCAAGGCCTTGAGCAAGGCATCGGTGTTGTCGGATTTGAACACGCTGGTCAGGCGCAGACTGGCCACGGCGGGGTTGGAGACTTTCAGCGGCTTGTCACGATAACGCGACACTTCCTCGGCGACTTCGCTGAGGCTGGCGTTGTTGAACACAAGTTTGCCGCTGCGCCAGGCCGTCAGTTCCGCCGGGTTGACCGCGTAAGCTGGCGCCACTTTGCCCCGGGCATCGATCCGCGTGCCGAGGCCGGCGGTCAGGCTGATGAAATCGGCATCCGCCGCATCACGACCCTGCACCTTGACCGTGCCCTGTTCCACCGCGACTCGGGTCTGGGTCAGGTCACGCCGCACGTCGAAGCGGGTGCCGGTGACCGTGACCTTGCCGCTGCCGGCCTCGACCACGAACGGGCGGGAAATGTCGTGCTCGACGCTGAACATCGCTTCGCCTTCGGTCAGCTCGATGAGCCGGCGATCCTTCTCGAAACGCACCTGCAGGCGGCTGCGGCTGTTGAGGTCGATCACTGAACCGTCCGGCAACGCCACATGCTTGCGCTCGCCGAGCCCGGTGGCAAATTCAGCGCTGTAACCCGACGGATGATTCAAACCGCTGAACAGACCGAGCCCGAGCGCCACCGCGACCACGCTGGCCGCCACGGCATAACGCAACAACGGACGGCGTTCGCGCCGCGCTGGCGGGGTTTCGCACAAAGCTTTAAGCCGTGGCGCCGGCAGCAGATCCGCCGCCGTCCACAAGCCTTGCAGCAACTGGAATTCGTCACGGTGCTGCGGATGCTGGTTCAGCCACGCGTCGAAGCGCTGCTGTTCGTCGACACTGATGGCCGGCTCCTGCAAACGCACAAACCAGCGTGCCGCGTCATCACGCACCGTTGTTTGCCCGCACGCGCAATCACGAGTATCCGTCATGGAATGTCCTGTTTGGCTGGGGATGAAAAGACGCCACGGCTCATGATTGCGCCCCGTCCAGGCGATCACGCAGATGCCGCAGGGTGCGGATCATATACTTTTCCACCATGTTCCTGGACAGGCCCAGGCGTTCGGCGATTTCCGCCTGGGTCAGGCCCTCGATCTTCTGCCAGACGAAGATTCGTCGGCAGTTGACCGGCAGCTCCGTGAGCGCGCGTTCGATGGAATCGGCCAGCTGGATCGCATGCATGTAATGCTCCGGATCGCCGGTCGGCGACTCACTGAGATCGATCGCCTCCGACTCCATGGCACCCCGCCGGTCCTCCCGCCGATAGCCGTCCACCGCGATGTTGCGCGCGGTCTGATGCAAATATGCCCGGGGTTGCTGCACCGCCGACGAATCGGATTCGAGCACCCGCACAAAGGTGTCGTGCGCCAGATCCTCGGCCTGCGAGCGATTGCGCAGGCGACGGGTCCAGGTGCCGATCAACTCTTCGTAATGCTCGAGAAAGCCGGGTCTGCGGGGCAGCATGGGGATCATTGCGGCGCGCTGAGGAAAGGGGCGTGAATAGTAATGCTTCCTATTAAGCCGAAGCAACGTATTCCTCGGGAATGCCGACGAAGCTGTTTTCCCTACCCCTCCAGCGCTCTAACCCGCGTTAATCTCTGCCTTGCGCGAGCAGAACCACCCGTGCATCAAACCCGCCTGAAAGAACTGGACCGGCGCCTCGAACCCGGCCGACTCGATCAGACCGGCGACTTGCGGCGCCGGCAGGATCGCCACATCCCGGGCATAGGCCAGACGCGCTCGCTCGAGCATTTGCGCCGGCACCTGGGCCGATTCCATCAGCGTCATCCAGTGACGCAGCAATGCTTCATAGGCCGGCGATGCGGTGTCAGAGGCAAGATCAGCATTCGCCAGAACCCCGCCCGGCAGCAGACGACGGGCAATCTCATGGAAAAAGTCGATACGGGCCTGGGGATCGAGCAAAAACTGCGATACCAGAAAACAGGTCGCACCGTCGTAACCGGATTCATCCGTCAGCGTATCGAGATAGCCTTCATGAAACCGGCAACGGGCGAGAAAACCGCCCTCTTTCGCTCGCTGACGGCATACGTCGAGCATGGCGCCCGAAGGGTCGACTGCGGTGAATTCCCAGCCGGGAAACTGCTGCGCCAGATGCGCCATTTCCACACCGGTGCCCACGCCGACGCAGAGTATCCGGGCATTCGCCGGCAAGCCCGCGAACACGGAATCCAGCAGTAAATACAGGGCATCACGCAAGGGCGCCATGCCGCTCCACTGTTTGTCGTATACAGCTGACTGCTGGTCGAACAAGGCCTTGAGTGCTTGATTGTCCATGGAAACCTTCCTCTGCATCGTGATCAAGTGCACCGCGCAGATCGCGGTGCACATTCCATTATTGCAGGGCTGTCAAGCCCCCCGGCTGAGCAGCCCTGAACGCAGGGTGGCTCAGCCTTTTTCGTCAATACCTGCCTGGAGTGGCTGACTGTCCAGATGACCGCCAAGCGTCACCGGGCCGACTTTCAGGTTGCCGTTTTCAAGGGAAACCTTCGGTGCGTTTTCTTCGGTTTTGTGTGGCAGGTCCAGGCCGGCTTTCACACCGTAGTCGAGATTGCTCAGGTCGGTGCTGCTGACCTTCGAACCGCCCAGATCGACCTTGCCTTCGGTGGCAGTAATCCGCGCGCCGGTCAGCTGCGTAGCGCCACCGACAGAGAGGTTCACACCCTGGCTACCGCTAATACCGGAAGCCTGTTTGATGCTGTCCTTGTGCGCGTATTCGCCTTCGACTTTCAGCATTGGCTTGTAGTCGGTGCCCGCGAGTTTTCCCTTGTCGTCGGCTGGAGTCTTTTTGGCGCTCAGGCCCAGATCCACATCAACCTCGGCGTGATTGCTGGAGTCCTGACGGCTTTCGACCGACAGATCACCGGCCACTTTGCCACTGACGTTGCGCGCATCGATCCGCGCACCGCTCAGGCTCGTGTCGCCCGCGCTGTTCAACACCACCGTGTCAGCCTTGATCTGACTGTTCTGCTGGGTGGTGCCTTGCAGGTAATCCACGCCAACTTTGGCTCCGGCGTTGAAGCCGTGGTCGCTGCTGACTTTTTCATCGGCGGCGGTTGGTGTGCTTTGGCTCAGATTGCCGCCGGCGCTCAACGCCACATTCCAGTTGTTGCGGTGGTCGGTGGACTGCGCGGATTCCTGAACGAAGCCGCCCTTCTGCGCGTCGATGCTGACGTTTAGGGCGCTGACCTGAGTGCCTTGCAGATGCACCGAATCACCGCTCAGCGCGATGCCGTTCTGGCTGTTGAGCTGGCCACCGGTGAGGGTTTGCGTGTTCTCATTGACCCGACCGATGTTGAAGTTGCCGCTGAGGTTGCCGCCCTGATCGTGGCTCTTCTCGCTGCTGCTCTTGCTGCCGCCCGCCTTCAGCCCACCGCCAAGATTGCTGCCGTTGGCGACGTGGGTGTCGGTGGCCGCTTGCAGGTCGAGCTTGCCGCCGGCCTTAAGGTCGATAGCGCCAGCGCTGTCGACTTTCGTGCCTTGCTGAACCTGATTGCCGCCGCTGCTCAATTGCACCGGGCCGTTGCCGCTGAGGCTGGCGACGTGCGCCTGGCTGTCGGTGGTCTGGTTGCCTTGGTGATCGAGCTGGAACCCGGCGCCGAGATCGACGTTGGTGCCGTCGGTGCCCGGCAAGGTGCCGACGGTCAGCGAGCCATTGCCACGCAGGCTGGCGCTGTCGCTGCTCTGACGGTCGTTGGCCTGATTCAGGGCCAGATCACCGCCGGTCTTGACGCTGACACCACCCTGCCCGCCATCGAAACGACTGCCTTCGAACTGTGCATCGCCGCCGACATTGATGTGCACACCCTGATTGCCAGCGTAACCGCCGACTACTGCGGTGGTGCTGTTCTTGCTCGACTGGCTGCTGCCACCCGCACCGCTGCCGGCCACGTTCACGTCTTCACCGGTCTTGGTGTAGACGCGCACATCGACCTTGGCATCCACCTCGTTGTCGGTGCTGCTGCGGGTGTTGCTGGCCGCGTCGGCCACCAGTTTATCGGCGCTGATGTTTACTTTGCCGGCGCTGGCGTTGTACTGCGAGCCCTGGTCGTGCAGCGTGCCGCCGACCTTCACATCCACGGTCTGGCCGTCGAACCGGCTGACCACGGCGTTGCTGCTCTGCCCGGTTTTATCGGCGCTGGCGTGACCGATTGCCAGGTCGATACCGACGTTCGGCTGACCGAGATTGGCCAATGCATCCTTGTCCGGCACCTTGCCGTCGAGCACTTCTTTCACGGCGCCGGCAATCGGCCGGGCGATGTCTTTGTACTCGACGTTGGCGCCGATGTCCGCCGACCAGTTGCTCTCTTTGTGGGTGCTGCTCTCGGTGTTGTGGGCGGCGCGGTTGTCGACTTCGTTGGCGGCGACGTTCAGACCGTTGCCGGCCTTCAGTTGCGCACCTTCGGTGACGAGTTTGTCAGCGATGATGTTCAGGCTGCCGCTGCTCTGCACGCCGGTGGTTTGCGCGGTGGTTTTGCCGGTGGTGTCTTGCGAGGTGCTGTGCGAGAAATCCACACCGCTGCCCGCGCGGTCGAGGCCGCCGGTGTAATAGAAACCGCCGCCGATGCTGCGGGTTTCGGTCGAGGTGCCGTGGCTGTCCTGCTCGGCCAGCAACGAGACGTTCTTGCCGCTCAGGGTAGTGTCGCCGCCGGTGGATTTGACCTCGGCGCCCTTGAGCGTCACGTCACCACCCGCCGTCACTTGCACGCTGCCGCCGCTGAGGCTGGAACCTTGCTGGGTGACGTCGTTGGTGGTGACGGTTTGCGCCTTGTCTTCGTAATGCACGCCGGCGCGATATTGCTCCGCCGTCTGCTCCCTGGCGTAGGCGTCAAAGCCACGGGTTTGCGTGCTGTTGCTGCTGTCACGGGTGTTCTGCGTCGAATGCACATTCACGTCACCGGCCGCATCCGCTGTCAGCGAACCGCCGGCCTTCACCGTGGAACCGGCGACTTCGATGTCCCTGGCGCTTTTCAGCTTGAGATTGCTGTCAGACGCCAGCTCGCTGCGCACCGTGGTGCTGTCCTTGCTGTTCTGACGGGACTCGTTCTTGGTGATGCCGAAGAACTTGCTGTCCTTGTCGTGGTTGTTGCTGTGCGAGGTGTCCTGCACGCCGTCGATGGTCAGCGAACCGTTGTCGCTGATCACGCTGGCGTCCATGGCGCCACGCACCTGGCTGCCGCTGATGCGCACATCGTCAGCCTTGACCAGCAGTTTGCCGGCGGCGTTGATCTTGCTGCCCTGATGCCGGGTCTCGCCCTTGTCGGCGTCGCCGGTCTTGCCGAAGAAACCGCCGCCGACCAGGTCACCGGAATAGCGATTGTCGCTGCTGCGATGGGTGTGGGTCGCGGTGGTGATTTCCACCTGTTTGCCGGCCAGTTGCAGATCACCGGCGCTGTCGACTTCGGCGCCTTCGGAGCGCAACAGTGCGGCGGTTTGCAGGGCGATGTTGCCGGCCTTCAATTGGCTGGTGACGCTGCGCTGCTCTTCGCTGCTGCTGTCCCAATCGGCTTTCCACAGGTGTTTGCGGTGCTTGCCCTGATCGGTCCAGATGTGGCTTTCAGTGGCGGCGGTCAGGCGCAGGTCACCGCCGCTTTGCACGCTGAGGTTGTTCTTCGCGTCGACCTTGGCGGCTTTCAGTTCGGTGTCTTTGCCGGACGACAGTTGCGCATCGCGGCTGGCGATGATCTGGCTGCCGTGCTGGCGCGAATCGCTGTCGGATTTGCTGCGCTCGTAGGTTTCCCAGGTGATGCCGATGGTGCTGTTGTTCCAGTTTTCGCGCTGTTCCTGGAGCTTGCGGCTTTCGACAGTGGTCAAGGTCAGGTTGCGTTTGGCCTCGACCTTCACGTCGCGACCGCTGACATCAGTGGCGGCCAGGCTCAGGTCCTTGCCGCTGTGCAGGCCGACGTCGCCCTGGCCGCTGCGAATGCCGGCACGGGTCGCGTCGAGGCTGTCCGGGGTCGCCTGACCGCTGACGCTCAAGTCGCCCGCCGAACGAATCTGCACACCGTCACGCCCGGCGACTTGCACAGCGCCGACCTTCACGCCAGCGCCTTCGGCGGTGCTGACGATGTTGATGCGCCCGGCCTGCATCGCGCCGAACAGGCTGGCGTCGATGCGTTGATCGGTAGTGTTGCCCGCCGGGTCCACGGCTTTCACCTGGCCGCTGGCGTAGTCGATCTGATTGCGCCCGACCGTGAGGTTCAGTTGGTCACGCGCAGCAATCGCACCCTGGCTGTCGATGCGCGGTGCGATCAGGTTGATCGAGCCTTCGCCATTGCGCAGGCCGCCGCTCTGAATCTGCAACTGGCCGGTGGCGGCGCGGGTGCTCAGCGCTTGCAGTTTGCCGTCGTTCAGCTCGGGACGGCCGACCACCAGATTGGCGTTCGGCGTGTTGATGAAGCTGCCGCCGTTCACCGAAATGCCGTTCGGGTTGGCGAGCACGTAGTCGGCAGCGCGACCGAAGATTTCCTGGGCGCCGTTGATGGCCGACGGGTTGCGGCTGATCACTTCGTTGAGGATCACGCTCGCGGCCTGACCCTGCAATTGCGGGTTGGCCGCCAGTTGCCCGGCGAGCTGCGATTGCCCGGCCTGCAAGGCGTTGTTCAGGACGAGGCCCTGGCGGTCGACGTTGTAGTCGAGGAACTGGTTGTGCGACAGGCCCGATCCGTTCGGCGCGACGATGTTGACGATCGGCACGCCGCCCTGGGTCTGCAATTGCGCGGTGCCGCCGGGGCCGGGCGCGACCACCACACCGCCGGCCATGGCGCCCGGCAGATGAGCGACCAGGAACAGGCTGGCGATGGCCCAGCGCAGTTTGCCCCGTGGGGAAAGATGAAACGCAAAGGTGTTCATTGGCATAAAAAACTCTCCGTGTAGTGCGGCATCACGTTGCGCGTTGAGTTACAGGCCACGGCTGTCGCGCTCAGGTCCGATGGCTGTTGTTCACTGATGTTCATATCTGCAATCCGACCCGCATCAGCCAGGTTTCAGGCTCGCGGTGCAGTCCGGTCGGGGTGGTCAGACTGCGTTGGTAATCGACATCCACTTGCAGGTTTTTCCAGCCCAGGTTGAGGCCGATGCTGGCACCGCTCAGGCGTTGAACCGACGCGCCGTGATCGGCCTTGATCCAGCCGTGGTCGAGGCCGACGCGCGGGGTGAGCTGCACCGGCAAATCGGTGCGTAGCGGCAGGCGCAGAGTGTTGCGCCAGATCGCGCCACTGGCGCCGGACGCGCTGCTGACCCGGTAACCGCGCACGGCGGAATCGTCGGTACCGAGCAGTTGTTCGATCGCCGGCAACGGATCCGGGCTGTACTGCAAATTGAGCTGGCTCTGCCATTGCCAGGCTTGCGCACCGAGCTGGCCGTTGCGCCACTGGCTGAGGCCGGCGCGGTACTTGCGAAACTGTGCCTTGGGCAGGTTTTTGACCTGGCGATCGGCATCGTCGTCGGCACCGAACCCGCTTAAACCCTGGGCGTAATTGACGTCGAGGTTCCACACCGCGCGATCGAGCCAGAACAGATTGAGCCCGGCCTCGGCCACGGTCAGGGTCGGGCTCTGAATGCCGAGGCGGACGTTTTCCAGATAACTGTCGACGTCCTTGTGCGCCAGTTGCAGGTTGGCGCTGAGCTGATGGCTCTGGTCGCGCCACAACACGCGGTCGGCGCGCAGGCTGAGCTGATCGGTGATGCCAGTGCTGTGGAAAGTCAGCGTGCTGAGCTTGAACGGCGCGCGATATTCGGCGTGGCTGGCGAAGGTGCTGAACGTCCAGTAGCCGTAGGGGATCGCGTAATAGAGGCTGGCGTTGCGGCTGTAGCGGTCGCCCTGATTGAGGGTGTCGCTGGCACTAAGACTCAACAGGTCGTTGAGTTCGAGCGGACTGTCGAGGGTCAGGCTCAGCGTGTCGCGATCACGGCCGGTGCTGGCGCTGCCGAGGTTGTCGAAACCGGCACCAAGGGCCCAGCGTGACTGCCCGGAAGTACGTGAACGCAGGATGATTTTTGACGCACCGGGCTGGCTGCCGGGAGCGATGTCGGCGGTCAGATCGAGCGAGCGCAGACGGTTCAATTGATCCAGCCCCTGCTCGAGATCCCGCAGGTTCAGCGGCTTGCCGAGCATGCCGGGGAATGCACCGCCGAGGGACACCGGCAGGCTCTGGTCGGCCAGCTCGATGGACTCGATGTAGCCTTCGTCGACCAGAATATCCAGCGACTGCCCCGCCGCCGGCGCGCTGCTCAGGTACGGACGGCTGGCGATATAGCCCTTCTCCACGTACAGCGCGGTGATGGTCGCCAGCAAATGGTTGATCTGGCCGACGCCCATGCACGGCGCCAGCAGCGGTTTGACGCGAGCGTTGAGCTTGTCTTTATCGATCAGCGTGACGCCGCCGATGCGCGTACCGCTCAGGGGCCAGCAGCGTTCGTCGGGGTTGATCGATTCAGGAATGGCCGGGGTGGCAGGCGTCGGACCGAACGCGCCGCGCTCCAGTTGCCGCTTGCGCTGTTCGAGTTGCAGTTGTTGCAAGTCGCGCTGTTGCTGTTGCTGCTGGCGCAGCACCTCCTGGCCAAGGACTGGAGCTTCGGCGGCGAGAACGCTGGGCGCACACACGCTCAACAACAAGGCCGAAAACAGCGGGCGAGGCATGGAACGACTACGAGAAACAGCGCAAAGCAAATACGTCACTCAACATCCTTGCAATCAACTGGCTTAATGCCACCCCATCAATAGCGGTGATAGTCAGAGCCTTCCTACGCAAATGCAAGACGCTTCCTACAGCGCTTACATTTCTTAAACAAATGATCAGCTTTTTTAAACGCCTCCATCTGACGACCGGCGATAAAAATCAATTGCCACAAAATATTACTCGCGTCATATTACGGACGTAATAACCACTCCGCTTTCCCAGGTATTACGCCATGACCAGCATGCCCACCGTAGAACCCGACCTCGCCGTTCCGGTCAGCACTCCCAAACCGCCCCTGCTCAAACGCTTGCTGCTGCCTACTGCCGGCATGGCCGCGCTGGTATTCGCCGGGTTGTACGCCGTGCATTGGTGGGGCGCCGGGCGATTTCTCGAAGAGACCGATGATGCCTACATTGGCGGCGACGTCACGGTGATCGGGCCGAAAGTCGCCGGTTACATCGAGGAAGTGCTGGTCAGCGACAACCAGAAAGTAAAGGCCGGCGACGTGCTGATCCGCCTCGACGCCCGCGACTACCGCGCCAATCTGGCGAAGGCCGAAGGCGCGGTCGCCGCCGAGGAAGCGCTGCTGGCCAACCTCGACGCCACCGAACAATTGCAACAAGCGGTGATCGGTCAGGCCCGTGCCGGCATTGATGCCGCCAGCGCCGAAACCGCCCGTTCGCGGGATGACAACGCACGCTACAAACGCCTGGTGACCACCAATGCAGTGTCGGTGGAAAGCGCACAACGGGCCGACGCCACCTTCAAGACCGCGCAAGCCTTGAGCGCCAAAGCCCAGGCCGAACTGCTGGCCGCGCAACGCCAGCTCACCGTGATCGAAACCCGGAAACAACAGGCCCGCGCCGCCCTCCAGCAAGCCCGGGCCGAGCGTGATCTGGCGCAACTCAACCTCGGCTACACCGAACTGCGCGCCCCGGTCGACGGCGTGATCGGCAACCGTCGCGCACGGGTCGGCGCTTATGCCCAGGCCGGTTCGCAACAGTTGTCGGTGGTGCCGGCCAGCGGTCTTTGGGTCGATGCCAATTTCAAGGAAGACCAATTGGCGCGGATGAAGCCCGGCCAGCGCGTGAGCATCCGCGCCGACGTGTTGTCCGGCCAGCAATTCCACGGCCGCCTCGACAGCCTCGCCCCGGCCACCGGTTCGCAGTTCAGCGTGTTGCCGCCGGAAAACGCCACCGGCAACTTCACCAAAATCGTCCAGCGAGTACCGGTGCGGATCCTGCTCGACCCGGCGGACGGCGTGCTCGGCCACCTGCGTCCGGGCCTGTCGGTGACGGCTGAAGTCGACACCCGCCCCCAACCTGAAACCACCGCCGTGGCCAGCGCGCCATGAGCACCGCCCTCACCGCCTCCGCGCAGCCATTCAATGCCACCGAAATGGCGACGGCGACCAAGGTGTTCGCCTTCGCCACGATGTGCATCGGCATGTTCATCGCGCTGCTGGACATCCAGATCGTCTCGGCCTCGCTGCGTGATATCGGCGGCGGGTTGTCTGCCGGCACCGATGAAACGGCGTGGGTGCAGACCAGTTACCTGATCGCCGAAATCATCGTGATTCCGCTGTCGGGCTGGCTGTCGCGTGTGTTCTCCACACGTTGGCTGTTCTGCGCATCAGCGGTCGGTTTCACCCTGGCCAGCCTGCTCTGCGGCATCGCCTGGAACATCCAGAGCATGATCGCCTTCCGCGCGTTGCAAGGGTTTCTCGGCGGATCGATGATTCCGCTGGTGTTCACAACGGCGTTCTTTTTCTTTACCGGCAAACAGCGAGTGATTGCCGCCGCAACCATCGGCGCCGTGGCTTCGCTGGCACCGACGCTGGGCCCGGTGATCGGTGGCTGGATCACCGACGTTTCGTCCTGGCACTGGCTGTTCTACATCAATCTGGTGCCGGGTATTTTCGTCGCCGTGGCCGTGCCGATGCTGGTGAAGATCGACCGGCCGGAACTCTCGTTGCTCAAGGGCGCGGACTATTTGAGCATGGCGTTTCTGGCGCTGTTTCTCGGTTGTCTGGAATACACCCTCGAAGAAGGCCCGCGCTGGAACTGGTTCAGTGACCAGACGATTCTGACTACCGCGTGGATCAGTGGCCTGGCCGGGCTGGCCTTCATCGGCCGCACGTTGCATGTGGCCAATCCGATCGTCGATCTGCGCGCGCTCAAGGATCGCAATTTCGCCCTCGGCTGCTTTTTTTCCTTCGTCACCGGGATTGGCCTGTTCGCGACGATTTACCTGACGCCGCTGTTTCTCGGCCGGGTGCGCGGCTACGGCGCGCTGGACATTGGTCTGGCGGTTTTCTCCACCGGGGTGTTCCAGATCATGGCGATTCCGCTGTACGCCTTTCTGGCCAATCGCGTCGATCTGCGCTGGATCATGATGGCGGGCCTGGCGTTGTTCGCTTTGTCGATGTGGGAATTCAGTCCGATCACCCACGACTGGGGCGCCGCAGAATTGATGCTGCCGCAAGCCCTGCGCGGGATTGCCCAGCAACTGGCGGTGCCGCCGGCGGTGACGTTGACGTTGGGTGGTCTGGCACCGGCGCGGCTGAAGCATGCGTCGGGCCTGTTCAACCTGATGCGCAACCTGGGCGGTGCAATCGGGATTGCCGCGTGCGCGACCATTCTCAACGACCGCACCAACCTGCACTTCACGCGGTTGGCGGAGCATCTGAACAGCAGCAACGAAGCGGTGAATCAGTGGCTGGCCCAGGTCGGCGGCAACTTTGCCGCGCTGGGTCAGAGCGGCGACGTCGGCCTCACCGCCAGCCTGCGTCAGTTATGGCTGCTGACTTACCGTGAAGCGCAGACGCAAACCTACGGCGACACGTTCCTGATGATCATGGTGTGCTTCGGCATCGCCACGGCGATGGTGCCCTTGATGCGCAAGGTGCAGCCACCGGCCGCGCCGAGTGCCGATGCACATTGATCGATCAGGCTTGCGGGGTCTTACGGAAGCCCACGGCCAGACGGTTCCAGCTGTTGATGGTGCTGATCGCGACGCTCAGATCGACCATTTCTTTGGGCGAGAACTGGGCGGCGACCACTTCATAGTCTTCGTCCGGGGCGTGGGTCAGGCTCAACTG
Organism: Pseudomonas sp. B15(2017); assembly: GCF_002113215.1. Lineage (NCBI taxonomy): Bacteria > Pseudomonadati > Pseudomonadota > Gammaproteobacteria > Pseudomonadales > Pseudomonadaceae > Pseudomonas > Pseudomonas sp. B15(2017). The sequence goes on along the minus strand of NZ_NEJZ01000026.1, from coordinate 23,983 downwards.
GGTCAGGGTTTCGGTCCACAGCAGCGCGGCGCGTTCACGTTCGCTGAAGAACGGCGCTTCACGCCATGCGGTCACGGCGAACAACCGGCGCGGGGTTTCGCCACCCTTGATCGCGTCGGCGGTGTGCATGTCGATGCAGAACGCGCAGCCGTTGATCTGCGAAGCACGCAGCTTGACCAGTTCGATCAGGGTCTTTTCCAACGGTAGTTTGGAGACAGCGGTTTCCAGGGCGATCATCGCTTTCAGGGCATCTGGGGACGCGGTGTAGAAATCGATACGAGGTTTCATGGCGACTCTCCGGGGCAAATGAATGTGTGGCTACGGTAGTCCCGGGGTTGGGCCAGGCAAATAGCCAATCTCCCGGAAGTCGGGTAGGCCACTCGTTTGGCGTCGGAAAAGAAAGTGTGAAAGGGCAATTGCCAGCACTCGTTCTGCGCCACTAGAATGCGATCAATTCTTAATTGCACCCTAATCGCACTCTCGATTGCATCTCTGGCAACGGACGCCCGAAACGAGTATCTGCCCTTCATGTCGTCACTCGATCAGCCGTTGAATCAGCAAGTCCAGACGCTCTACAGCGAACACCACGGGTGGCTGCAGGGCTGGCTGCAGCGCAAGTTGGGCAGTCGCTGCGATGCGGCCGACCTGGCGCACGACACGTTTTTGCGCCTGCTCACTCGCCAGGTGATCAAGCCGCTGGGCAGCGAGCCACGGGCGCTGCTGACGCACATCGCCAAAGGGCTGGTGATCGACCGCTGGCGGCGTCAGGACCTGGAGCGCGCGTACCTGGAAACCATCGCGCACTTGCCCGCCGCTGAAGTGCCGTCGCCGGAAACCCGCTACCTGATTCTCGAAACCCTGTGGCGCATCGAAGCACTGCTGCGCGAACTGCCCGAGCAGACTCGCGAGACCTTCCTGCTGTCGCAGATCGAAGGCCTGACCTACGCGCAGATCGCCACGCGCCTGAGTGTTTCGCTGATCACCGTCAAACGCCACATGCGTGCCGCGTTCATTGCCTGCCTGAGTGTCGCCTGATGAATTCGTCGATGATCAATCCGCAGATTCTCGGCGAAGCCGCCGACTGGCTGGTGCAACTGCATTCCGGCACCGCGACCCCGTCCGACCATCAGGCCATCGCCCAATGGCGCACCCGCAGCGCCGAGCACGCCATTGCCTGGCAGCGGGCCGAAGCGTTGTTGGGGGATTTGCGCAGCGTGCCGGCCAACGTCGCGATCCAGACCTTGAAACGCGCGTCCCGCAAGGAGGGTCTGAGCCGTCGCCAGACCCTCACCCGCCTCGGCTTGCTGTTGATGGCCGGGCCGCTGGGCATTGCCTCGCAGCATGTGCCGTGGGAGCAATGGACCGCCGACCAGCGCACCGCCGTCGGCGAGCAGAAGAACCTGCAATTGCCGGACGGCACGCAATTGCTGCTCAACACCGACAGCGCCGTGAACATCGCTTACAGCCCGGCCGAGCGCCGGGTGCTGCTGCTCAATGGCGAAGTGCTGATCAACACCGCCAGCGATGCTGCCGCCCGCCCGTTCATCGTCGAAACCCCACAAGGCCTCGCCCGTGCGCTCGGCACGCGGTTCTGCGTGCGTACCGAAGGTTCGCGCAGCCAGGTGTCGGTGCTCGAAGGCCAGGTTCAGATCACCCCGCAATTGCTCAAGCAGAATGCGATTCTCAAGGCCGGCGAGCGCCAGCGCTTCAAGCTCAACAGCTTCGACAGCGCCGAAACCTTCGACACCGCCAGCCTGGCCTGGGACAAGGGCATGCTGCTGGCCAGCAACATGCGGCTGGACGAATTGCTCGGCGAACTGAGCCGCTATCGCCGAGGCGTGCTGCGCTGCCATCCGGACGTCGCGGCGATGCGCGTGTCCGGGGCGTTTTCCCTGCGCGACACCGACGCCAGCCTGCGCCTGCTCAGCGACACGTTACCGCTGAACATCAACAGCCTGACCCGCTATTGGCTGTCGGTGGAGCCCCGTGTCTGAACCCTCGGAAAATATTTTCAGTATTCGCTGATACCTTTTCGCGTCTCGTCCGGTGAGTGGATAGACCTTTCAATTCCACGCCCCCGACAGGAACACCGAATGACCGCAATGCCATTGCCCCGCCCCGCCACGTTTGCGCTCAAAGCCCTGAACCTGAGCCTGGCTCTGGCCTTCAGCGCACTGTTGCCGACTGCCGCCAACGCCGCCGACAGCGTCAGCGAAAGCGCCAGCCGTACCGTCAACATCGGCCCCGGCCCGCTCAGCCATGTGCTGGCGCAGTTTGCGGTCAGCGTCGGCGTGCCGCTGTCGTTCGATCCGGCGCAACTGGGCAATCGCCAGAGCCCCGGCCTGCAAGGCAGCTACACCGCGCAGAGCGGTTTTGCCCGGTTGCTGGAAGGCAGCGGTTTCGAGCTGATCAGCACCGGCCACAACGGCTACACCGTGGCCCCGAAAGTCGCGGCGGACGGCGCGCTGGAACTGGGCGCCACCAATGTCAGCGCCCTGCGCGACGACAGCGGCGCCACCTACGGCGGCGAACAGGTCGCCCGCCGCGCGCAGATCGGCATGCTCGGCAACCAGGAGGTCAACGACCTGCCCTTCAGCGTCACCAGTTACACCGCCAAGACCATGGCCGATCAGCAGGCGCAAACCGTCGGCGATGTGTTGCTCAACGACGCCTCGGTGCGCCAGTCCAACGGCTTCGGCAACTTCTCGCAGATGTTCATGATCCGTGGCCTGCCGCTGGCCTCCGATGACATTTCCTATAACGGCCTCTATGGCGTGCTGCCCCGGCAGATCATCGCCGTCGAAGCGCTGGATCGAGTGGAGCTATTCAAGGGCCCGAACGCCTTCGTCAACGGCGTGACCCCGAGCGGCAGCGGCATCGGTGGCGGGATCAACCTGCAACCTAAACGCGCGATGGACACGCCAACGCGCAGCGTCACCCTCGACTACAGCGCCGACGGCCGGGTCGGCGGGCATCTGGATCTGGGCCAGCGCTTCGGCGAAGACAACCGCTTTGGCGCGCGGGTCAACCTGATGCAGCGCGAAGGCGACACCGCCGTCGATGAAGAAGACCAGCGCTCGTCGCTGTTCAGCGTCGGCCTGGACTATCGCGGCGATCGCCTGCGGGTCTCGACCGATTTCGGTTATCAGAAGCAGGTGATCAATCAGGGGCGCTCGGTGATCTATGTCGATTCGAGCCTGACCAAAGCCCCCAAGGTGCCGCACGCCAACGCCAGCTACGCCCAGAGTTGGAGCTACTCGCAACTCGAAGACACCTTCGGCATGGCCCGCGCCGAATACGACCTCAACGACAATTGGACCGCCTACGTGTCCGGCGGCGCCAAGCACACCCGCGAAAACGGCGTGTACTCGTCGCTGACCGTCACCGACCTCAACGGCAACGCCCGTGGCGGCATGCTCTATTCGCCACACGATGAAGACAATAAAAGCGCAATGGCCGGGCTCAACGGCCGCTTCGACACCGGCCCCGTCACGCACCAGTTGAACCTCGGCTGGGCGGGCATCTGGGGCGAGCAACGCTCGGCGTTCGAAACCATCGGCGCGGCCGGGCGCTACAGCACCAACCTGTACAACGTCACCGACAAACCGCGCCCGACGCCGACCTCGTTTGCCAGCTACATCAACGACCCGCGCATCACTGGCAAGAACATCCTGCGCAGCGAGGCGATTTCCGACACCCTCGGTTTCGTCGATGACCGTATCCTGCTGACCCTCGGCGTGCGCCGCCAGGCACTGAAAGTCGACGGCTGGAGCACCGCCACCGGCGCCCGCACCTCCAGCTATGAAGAATCGATCACCACTCCGGTCTACGGCCTGGTGATCAAGCCGTGGGAACACGTGTCGTTCTACGCCAACCGCATCGAAGGCCTGGCCAAGGGCCCGACGCCGCCGACCACGGCAATCAACCGCGACGAAACCTTCGCCCCGGTGCGCAGCAAACAGATCGAAGCCGGCGTGCGCGTGGACATGGGCAGCTACGGCGCCAACCTCGGCGTCTATCGCATCGAGCAACCGTCGAGCTACACCCAGGACGGGATCTTCCGGGTCGACGGCCAGCAGACCAACAAAGGCGTGGAACTCAACATCTACGGCGAACCGCTCGATGGCCTGCGCCTGCTCAGCGGCGCGACCGTGATGAAGACTGAACTGGAAGGCAGCAGCAACGGCGTGAATGACGGCAACCGCGCCGTCGGGGTGCCGCGCTTCCAGTTCAACCTCGGTGCCGACTGGGACATTCCGGGGCTCGAAGGCGCGGCCCTCAGCGCGCGGATGTTGCGCACCGGCGGCCAGTACCTGAACGCGGCCAACACCCAGAGCATTCCGGCGTGGAACCGCTTCGACCTCGGCTCGCGCTACGCCTTCAAACTGGATGAAAAGCAGATCACCCTGCGGGCCAATCTGGAGAACGTCGCCAATGAAGCCTATTGGGCTTCGGCCAACGGCGGTTACCTGACCCAGGGCACGCCGCGGACGCTGAAGGTTTCGGCGACCGTGGACTTCTGACCGCTCGTCATCCGGCCGGCACCAAGCCTTGTGCGCGTCAGACCAATATCAGGTAGATCCCCTGACTGGAGACACACCATGATGACGCGCACATTGACCTCAATCCTGCTGGCCGCCACGCTGGCCGCCTCCACCGCAAGCTTTGCTGCAAACGACGGCGCCGATGCCACCGGCACCAAATCCGGCGCCACCAGCGGCTCGACCCAGCCACCGAACAGCACCCCGGGCGCGCCTTCGGGCGGCAGCACTTCCGATGGCATGGGCCAAGGCACCGGCACCAACGGCGGCGCCAGCGGTTCAGGCTCAGGGGCTGGCGGCGGGACCGGTTCGGCCGGCGGCGGTACGGGTGGAGCTGGCGGTGGCACCGGCAGCTGAACGAACAAGAGCAGGCCGTGGTAAGTGCCATGGCCTGTGGCTGAACCCGATTGTTTTTTTGTCAGCGATCCGAGCGCAGTAACTCGCCGACGCCGACGTCCATCGACAACACGGCCGCGCGATTGCGGCCGGCGTTCTTGGCCTGATACAGCGCCGCATCCGCGCGCTGGATGAACAGTTCCGGGCTGTCGTTGCCCAGCGGAATGAAGGAATAGCAGCCCAGGCTCACCGTGAGATAACCGGTGGGCGAACCGCTGTGGGTGATGTGCTTGTCCATGACACTGCGGCGGATCTGCCCGGCGATCGCCAGTGCGCCGTTGATGTCGGTGTCCGGCAGCAACACCGCGAACTCCTCGCCGCCATAGCGTACCGCCAGGTCGGATTTGCGCTGGCAGCAGTTTTTCACCACCTGCGCGACCTGCGTCAGGCAGTGGTCGCCGGCCACGTGGCCGTAGGCATCGTTGTAGCTTTTGAAGAAATCGATATCGAGCATGATCAGGCTCACCGGGCTCGACTGCCGCGCGCCCCGGGCAAACTCCACATCCAGAGAACGCTCGAACAGGCGCCGGTTGGCCAGCCCGGTCAAACTGTCGTGGGTGGCGATCTGCTCCAGCGCCCGCTGGGCCTTGCGCAGATTTTTCTCGATCCGCTCGCCATCGCGCACTTGATGAATGAACACCCAGCCGAACAGCCCCACGCCGAGCATCACCAGCGCCACGATCACGCTGGACTGGAACGCCCGGTCATGCCAGCCCTGAAGAATCGTGTCCCGCGACGAAGAGGCGGCCACCACCAGCGGATAACTTTCCAGCTGCCGGTAACCGTAAAGGCGCGTCACGCCGTCAACCACCGAGTCGATCATCGCGGTGCCGGCGGAGGCATTGGGCAGCAGCGTCTGATAGATCTCGCCCTTGGCCAGCGAGGTGCCGATCAGGGACTCGTCGAACGGCCGGCGGGCGAGCAAGGTGCCGTCGGTCAGGCCGAGGAACATGGTGCCGTTATCGTCCAGGCTGAAGCTTTTGAAGAACTTGTCGAAGTACGACATCTTGATCCCGGCCAGCAGCACGCCCTGGAAATTGCCGGCGCGGTCGTTGATCCGTTTCGAAATCGGGATGATCCACTCGCCGTTCTCGCGGCTGCGGATCGCCGGGCCGATATGCGCAACGGACGACACGTTCTGCTGGTGAAACTTGAAGTACTCGCGATCGGCCACGCCATTGCCACGCGGCAGATTCGGGAACGAGGTAATCACCCACTGCCCTTCGCGGTCGAACAGGAACATGCCGTGCAACTGCTCGAGTTGCTGTACCCGCCGCGCGAGGGTTTTCTGCAAACGAGTCTTTTGCGCCGCGCCATAACCGTCTTCCTGAATCCAGTCGACCAGACTGGTCATCACCAGATCCGCCGCCAGAAAGGTGTCCTCGGCCTGCTGCGCCATGGCCCGGGTCAGGTTGGCCGAAGACATCTGCGCGTTCGCCAGATCCTGGCGCCGCGACTGTTCGATCTGCAAGTACAGCAAACCGAACAGGCACAGACACACGGCAACGATGAACAACACCGCCGCCTTGCGCAGGGGCAAACGCTTGAGTGTGCCGCCAGGGGCCTGGTGCGGATCATGAATGGGGATAGGCAAAAGCGTGTCCTGGGCAGGTACGACAGGGGCAAAGGCCCGAACCCTTGTTTTTTGTGAGCGTAGCCCACCGGGTTGTGCGGGGCAACCAAGTGCCACCGAGACAATCCCGACCCTGTTGCTATCGGCGCGCAAGGCAATTGGATGACCTGCGACGCGAATTATTTTTGCCTGCCCGTTTCCCTCGCCTTCACTCCCGGCTCGACAACCGCCGCATCGCACTGTGCAGATGCGCCCGCGCACTTTCCGGATCGCCCTCGCGCATCTGCTCGTACGCCCGTTGCGCAACCGCGTGCGGCACCGGTTTGAGCTCCCGTTGCGTGGCCATCGCCAGCAGTTGCACCTGCGCGGCACGCTCCAGGTAATACAGATCGTCCCAGGCTTCGGCGATGGTCGGCGCCGCGACAATCACCCCGTGGTTCTTGAGAAACAGAATGTCGGCCTCACCCATGACCCCGGCAATCCGGTCGCCCTCACGCGCGTCCAGCGCCAGCCCGTTGTAATGCTCGTCCACCGCCGTGCGCCCGTAAAATTTCAGCGCGGTTTGACTCAGCCACAACAGCGGCGGCCCCTCCAGCAGGCACAACGCCGTCGCGTTCGGCATGTGGGTGTGGAACGCGACCTTCACCCGAGGCAGCCGCTGGTGCAGCCGCGCATGAATATAGAAAGCAGTGGCCTCCGGTTGGCCCGCGCCGTCCACCACGTTGCCATCGAAGTCGCAGACCAGCAGGTTGTGCGCCGTGACTTCGGAAAATGCATAGCCGTAAGGATTGACCAGAAACAGGTCAGCGTGCCCCGGCAACATCGCCGAAAAGTGATTGCAGATCCCCTCTTCCAACCCATGCAGCGCCGCCAGTTGAAAGCACGCCGCCAGTTCGTGGCGAGCGGTGATGATGGCTTCGCTGTCGAGGTTCAACGGGGCGCAACGCGTAGCTCGGGCGCTGCCGGTCAGGGTATGGGCCATGGCGAAATTCCTTTATGACCAGCCAAGGGATGAGAACAACGGAAGGACTTCGTCCAGCGTGTTGAGGATTGCGTCGGGCCGATAGTCCGGCAGCAACTGACGACCGGTGCCACGGTCGATCCAGACGCAGCGAAAATGCATGTCGCGAGCCGCCGTGTGATCGAGCATCGGGCTGGCGCAGATGTGCACCACCTGATCGCGGCTGACGCCCAGTTGCTCATGAGCGTAGTCGAACAGCCGGGGCGCCGGTTTGTAGGCGCCGGCCTGTTGCGCGGTGATCACCCGGTCGATGTGGCCACCCAGTTGAGCGACGTTGCCGGCGATGATGTCGTCATCGGTATTGGAGACGATGCACAGCTTGAAACCCTTGGCCTTGAGCTGCGCGAGGGTCTCGACGACTTCGGGAAACGGCGGCATCTGCGGGATCGCGGTGGCCAGGCGTTGGCTGTCTTCGCTGGCACTCGCCAGGCCCAGTTCCTCCAGGGCCAATTGCAGGCCGAGGGTGCTCAGCTCACGAAACGAGCGGTGCGGCGGCGTCTGTTCCAGGCGATGTTCGTGGCGGTCGTAGACCTCGATCAGGCGCCCGGCGTCGACCCCGTGTTCACCCTTTTCGCTCAGGATCCGCTCGGCCACGGCGCGCAGGCCTTCGTCCCATTGAATCAAGGTGCCGTAGCAATCGAAGGTCAGCCATTGCGGGCGCGGCGTGTGGATCAATGTCATGGGGGCATTCCTCTGCAAGTGAGGGCTTCAGCTTATGAACTCGGGGTGATAGTGTGAAATTAAATAAATAGCCAACCGTCAGTTGCCAAACAAATATCGAGAGCGCCGCCATGCTGGATCTGGAACTGCTGAAAACTTTCGTCTGCGTGGTCGATGAAGGCAGCTTCACCCGCGCCGCCGAACGCGTGCATCGCACTCAATCCACGGTCAGCCAACAGGTGCGCAAACTCGAAGAACTGGTCGGCCACGCCCTGCTGTTGCGTGATCGCACCGGGCTGAACGTCAGCGTCACCGAGCACGGCGAACTGCTGATCTACTATGCCCGTCGCCTGCTGGCCTTGTCCGCCGAGGCCAGCGAAGCCCTGGCCAGCGATCTGGACCTGGAAATCCTGCGCATCGGCATGCCGGAAGACTTCGACGCCCGGCGCATGGCGCTGATCCTCGCCGGATTCACCCGCAGCCACCCGCAAGCGCGGCTGGAAACCGTCAGCGGCATGAGCCTCGACCTGCGCCAACGCCTCGACAGCGGCGAAATCGACATCGCCCTGATCAAACGTGAACCCGACAGCGGCCCCGCCTGGGCGACCTGGCCGGAACGACTGGTGTGGGTCAAGGGCGCGGCGTTCGACTCATCCAGCGGCGTGTTGCCTCTGGCGCTGTTTCCTCAAGGCTGCCTTTACCGACAACGGGCGATTCGCCTGCTCGACGTGGCGCAACGCCCCTGGCGTGTGGCCTTCGGCAGCCACAGCCTGACCGGTATTCAAGCGGCGGTGGCCTCAGGGCTTGGGGTTTCGGTGCTACCGGCGTCGGCAGTGTTGCCGGAGCATCGGGTATGCACGGACTTGCCGCCGCTGCCGCCGACGGAGCTGGCACTGGTCAGCCGCGAGGGGGTGTTGAGTGGATTGCAGCGGGGGCTGGTGGAGTTTTTGCGGGGGGAATTGGGTGTGGATGCGGGGGGATTTGCTTGAGGTTGATCGCAAAAAAACAGGCGCCTTTTCAGGCGCCTGTTTTTATGATCGGTCAACGCGATGGCGGTACTCGAATATCCCCCGCCCGGCATTGGGTTTTCACGCCCTTGCCGCAGGCGCCGAATTGCAGGTCCTTGCCCATGCACACGCGCACTTCCGAGAGTTCCGGGCCGTTGCAGATCACGGCGATACCGTCTGACGGGATGCCCGGATTGCTCTTGCGGAACAGGTCGGCAATTTCCTGCGCTTCGAAGTAATAAGAGCTACTGAACGGTTGCAACTCTTCCGGGATGTTCACCGCGGCCACGGCTTTGTCCGCTTCGTCCAGATAGCCCATAGCGCCGAGGCCGCTGCAGGTGCCGTGCTTGCTCCATTCGTGATCGAGCAGTTTCTTGGTCGGGAACAGCGTCAGGCCTTTGGCCGTCTCGGCGGCCGACAGGTTGGTCAGCGGCGGGCAGGATTCCGGCCAGCCGCCCTTGGCGTATTGCGGCCACAGGCCGTGCAGGACAAAACCGTAGCCCTTGCCGGTGCATTGCGGGTCGTCCTTATGGGTCAGGCAAAAGGTCGGCGACCAGGACAGCGTCAGCAGGTAGTAATCGAACACCCCCGCCACCGACTCCGTCGGTGCCTTGTTGGCGTGTGACTGGCGCGCCGAACTCAGGCCGATGCTACCGACCGTCAGCGCAATCAGCGCCATAATTGTAAAAAGCTTTTTCATGTTCCCGTTCCTTGGGACGCGTGCGTCCGTGGTTTCTGTGGTCTGACCGTCATTTGGCCAGACGCTGATTGAGTCATGCCCGTGTTGCAAGCGCATGACGCAGGGCAAAACCTGCATTACTTTGAAAGGACTACCATGCTGTTGCATTCACCACAGGGAACCGACATGAGTAAAGCAGACGAACTCGCCGCGAAACTCAAACAAACCCGGCACACCCATGCTGACGAAATCACCTGCGCTGAACTTGAGATCGATTGCTGGCCGGCTCAGGTCTACGCCTTGTATCACCGCATCGAGGGCTGGTTGCAACCGGTCACCGAAGTCGGACTGAAGATTCGGCGAAATCCTACCCATGTTTGCGAAAGTTCACCGGATGGCGAGACCCACGACTACGCCATCGACCAATTGGTCATCGAAGCCAACCATCACAGCCTGACATTCGACCCCATCGCCCGCTTCACCGAAGACGGCTCGGGGCGCGTACAGATCAACTTGCCGGGCAAAGAAACATCGCTGCTGCGCACCGTCGACGAACACGGCGAAAGCCACTGGTGGTTGCAGACCATCGAGACCGGGCAACAACTGGATGCGATTGCGTTGACGGAAAACAACCTGCTGTTGGTAGTCCAGGAAGGGCTCGGTCTGTAGGCCGAACCTGACAAAACTGTAATCCGCCCCTCAGCCAGCTGAAAGCTGCCACTGGTTAGCCTCCTCGTCATTGGTCAAACGGGGACTTCCAGCGCATGCCTTCCACCACGTCAAGACGTACCTTCGTCAAAGGCCTTGCCGCCAGCGGTCTGCTCGGCGGCCTCGGCCTGTGGCGCACGCCGGTCTGGGCCTTGAACAGCCCCGGCCAAGTGAACGAATTGAGCGGCACCGACTTCGAGCTGTTCATCGGCGAAACCCCGGTCAACTTCACTGGCCAGCCCCGCACCGCCATGACCATCAACGGCAGTCTGCCCGGCCCGCTAATGCGCTGGCGCGAAGGCGACACCGTGACGTTGCGAGTGCGCAACCGACTCAAGGTCGACACCTCGATCCACTGGCACGGCATTCTGCTGCCGGCCAACATGGACGGCGTGCCGGGCCTGAGTTTCAAGGGCATCGAGCCGGGCGGCGTGTACGTCTACCAATTCAAGGTCCGCCAGCACGGCACCTACTGGTATCACAGCCACTCCGGGTTGCAGGAACAGGCCGGCGTCTACGGCCCGCTGGTGATCGATGCCCGCGAGCCGGAGCCGTTCCAGTACGACCGCGACTACGTGGTGATGCTCAGCGACTGGACCGACGAAGACCCGGCCAGCCTGATGAAGACCCTGAAAAAGCAGTCCGATTACTACAACTTCCACAAGCGCACAGTCGGCGATTTCATCCATGACGTCAGCGAAAAAGGCTGGGGCGCCACCGTCGCCGATCGCACGATGTGGGCCCAGATGAAGATGAATCCCACCGACATCGCCGATGTCAGCGGCGCCACGTACACCTTTCTGATGAATGGCCACGCACCCGATGACAACTGGACGGGACTGTTCCGGCCCGGTGAAAAGCTGCGTCTGCGGCTGATCAACGGCTCGGCCATGAGCTACTTCGACGTGCGCATCCCCGGCTTGAAAATGACCGTGGTCGCCGCCGACGGCCTGCACGTCAAGCCGGTCAGCGTCGATGAGCTGCGCATCGCCGTGGCGGAAACCTATGACGTGATCGTCGAGCCCGCCGCCGAGGCCTACACCCTGTTCGCCCAGGCCATGGACCGTACCGGCTACGCCCGAGGAACCCTCGCCGCCCGCGCCGGCTTGTCGGCCCCGGTGCCGGCACCGGACCCACGCCCGCTGGTGACCATGGACGACATGGGCATGGGCGGCATGGACCATGGCTCGATGGACATGAGCGATATGAGTGGCATGGACCACGCCGGCATGAACATGGGCCCGATGCAGTCGCACCCCGACAGCGAAAAGGACAATCCGCTGGTGGACATGCAAGCCATGACCACCGCCCCGAAACTCGACGACCCCGGCCTCGGCCTGCGCAACAACGGCCGCCGCGTACTGACCTACGCCGACCTGCGCAGCACGTTCGAAGACCCGGACGGCCGCGACCCGGGCCGCACCATCGAGTTGCACCTCACCGGCCACATGGAGAAATTCGCCTGGTCGTTCAACGGCATCAAATTCTCCGACGCCGAGCCGCTGCGTCTGAAATACGGCGAGCGCATCCGCCTGATTTTGGTCAACGACACCATGATGACCCACCCCATTCACCTGCACGGTATGTGGAGCGATCTGGAGGACGAAAATGGCGACTTCAAGGTGCGCAAACACACCATCGACATGCCGCCCGGCACCCGCCGCACTTACCGCGTCACCGCCGATGCGCTCGGCCGTTGGGCCTATCACTGCCATCTCCTGTACCACATGGAAATGGGCATGTTCCGCGAAGTGCGGGTGGAAGAATGAGGACGCCGACCATGACTCGATTCGCCGCGTTTTCCTTGTCACTCCTGTCGATGTCCCAGACCTTCGCCGCCAGCGACATGCAGGGCATGGATCACAGCCGGATGGCTGACATGCAAGGCATGGATCACAGTCAAATGGGTGATATGCAAAGCATGGACGACGGCATGATGCAGCCCGCCGCGCCGACCGAAAGCCGCACGCCGATCCCGGCGCTGACCGACGCCGACCGCGCCGCCGTGTTCACCAGCCACGCCGGACACCAGGTTCACGACAGCGCCATCAACACTTACTTCCTCGCCGACAAACTCGAATGGCAGGACGCCGACGACGCCAGCACCCTGGCCTGGGATTTGTCCGGCTGGATCGGCGGCGACATCGATCGGCTGTGGCTGCGCTCCGAGGGCGAACGCAGCAACGGCAAGACCGAAGACGCAGAGATCCAGGCCCTGTGGGGCCACGCGATTTCGCCGTGGTGGGACGTGGTCAGCGGCGTGCGCCAGGACTTCAAACCCGGCGCCCCACAAACCTGGGCCGCGTTCGGTCTGCAGGGCATGGCGCTGTACAACTTCGAAGCCGAAGCCACGGCGTTTCTCGGCGAAAACGGCCAGAGCGCGATGCGGCTCGAAGGCGACTACGACATCCTGTTGACCAACCGCCTGATCCTGCAGCCCACCGTCGAACTCAACGTCTACGGCAAAAACGACCCGCAACGCGGGATCGGCTCGGGCCTGTCGAACACAGAAGTCGGGTTGCGGTTGCGCTACGAAATCCGCCGCGAGTTCGCGCCCTACATCGGCGTGACCTGGAATCGCTCTTACGGCAACACCGCCGATTACGCCCGGGAAGAAGGCGAGGATCGCAGCGAAGCGCGACTCGTCCTCGGCGTGCGGCTGTGGTTCTGAATCCCATCAAAAAACAATACCGAGGTCTTGCATGCGCACATTGAAAATCTCCCTCGTCCTCGCCAGCGGTTTGCTCCTGAGCACCCTGGCCCAGGCCCATCCGAAACTGCTGTCGTCGACCCCGGCCGAAGGTGCCGACGGCGCGGCACCCGGCAAGATCGAACTGCGTTTTTCGGAGGATCTGCTGACTCAGTTCTCCGGCGCCAAACTGGTGATGGCCGAAATGCCCGGCATGGCCCACTCGCCCATGCCGATGAAGGCCAAAGTCAGCGCCGGCAGCGACCCGAAAACCATGCTCGTCACCCCGCTCTCGCCCTTGCCGGCCGGCACCTACAAGGTCGAATGGCGCGCGGTATCGTCGGACACGCACCCGATCACCGGCAACGTCACGTTCAAAGTGAAGTGAGCGATGGCTGAACTGATCAACATCCTCCTGCGTCTGGCGTTGTATGTGGATTTGCTGATGTTGTTCGGGCTGGCGTTGTTCGGGCTGTACAGCGTTGACGCGGTGCTGCGGTTTCGACCGATGCTGCGCGGGATGGCGTTGATCGGGGCACTGCTCTCAGTAGCGGGACTGGTGCTGATGACCCGCGCCATGAGTGGCGAAACGGAATTCGCGGCGCTGTGGCCGCACCTGCAAATGATGGTGCTGGAAACCGACGTCGGGCTGGCGTGGACGCTGCGGATGATTGCGCTGATCGCCGTGATGATCTGGCCCGGATTGTGGCTGGCGTCGATGGCCGGCGCCATCGCCCTCGCCTCCCTGGCCTGGAGCGGACACGGCGCGATGGATAACGCGTGGCATCTGCTCAGCGACATCCTGCACCTGCTCGCGGCGGGGGCGTGGCTGGGCGCCATGCTCGCGTTGATCTTGATGGCGCGGCTCGATGCATTGCTCAGCGAGGCGCGCATTCGTTCGCTGGCGGATTCCGTCAAACGCTTCGAAAGCGTCGGCGCCGCGATTGTGCTGATCCTGTCGGTGACCGGCGTCGCGAATTACCTGTTCATCGTCGGCCCGGCACTGGGCGAAATCCTGCTTGGCACCTATGGGATTCTGCTGGCGATCAAGGTTGTGTTGTTCTGCGGCATGCTGGTGCTGGCCGCGTTGAACCGCTTCCACCTCGGGCCGTTGCTCGAGCAATCGTTGCGAGCCGGGCAGCATCAAGTGGCAGCAAACGCCTTGCGCCGCAGCGTGGCATTGGAGCTGGTTATTGCGCTGATGATCGTGGGATTGGTGGCGTGGCTGGGCACGTTGAGCCCGGAGCCGGGATGACACCCGGCAAACGCATTCACTACACTGGCCAGCACCTCCACTGCACAAGCCCGATCTCCATGACAATTCGAAAAAGCACGATGATCTTCTGCGGCCTGCTGGCCATGGCCGGCACCGCACAGGCACAAGAACCGGCCTCGCACCTCGACACCATTCAGCAACAGGGCCAGTTGCGCGTCTGCACCACCGGCGACTACAAGCCCTACACCTTCAAACGCCCGGACGGCGGGTTCGAAGGCATCGACATCGCCATGGCGCAATCCCTGGCCGACAGCCTCGGCGTCAAGGTCGAATGGGTACAGACCACCTGGAAAACCCTGATGCCGGACATGCAGGCCGGCAAATGCGACATCGGCGTCGGCGGTATTTCGGTGACCCTGGAACGCCAGAAAAAAGCCTTCTTCAGCAACACCCTCGACGTCGACGGCAAGATCCCGCTGGTGCGCTGCGCCGACCAGTCCAAATACCAGACCATCGACCAGATCAACCAGCCGAACGTGCGCCTGGTCGAACCGGCCGGCGGCACCAACGAAGCCTTCGTCCACGCCTTCCTGCCCAAGGCGCAACTGGCGTTGCACGACAACGTGACCATCTTCGAGCAACTGCTCGACAACAAGGCCGACGTGATGATCACCGACGCGTCCGAAGCCCTCTACCAACAGAAACTCAAACCCGGCCTGTGCGCCGTCAACCCGAGCCAGTTCATGCAATACGGCGAAAAAGCCTACCTGCTGCCGCGCGACGACATCAGCTGGAAACTCTACGTCGACCAGTGGCTGCACCTGAGCAAAGTCACCGGCAAATACCAGAAAGTCCTGAGCGAATGGATCGCCGTACCCGCGGCCCAGTGACCCTCAGTCGTCATGCATCAGGCCGGAGCTGTACTGGTTGAAACTGTTACCGATATTGCTCCCGCCGAACTTCAACGTATTCATGTTCCGCGCCTCCGGCGACTGACAGTCGCTGGAGAAACAACTGGTGGTGGTCAAGCCACCGGAACCGGAGCAGGCGCTTAGAACCGAGATGGTGGCGACGATCAACAGCGCTTTGAGTGGATTGTTCATGGTGTGTGGCGCTCGCGTGGGATCGGGATCTTGTGGATGGATCGTAGGCCGGTGCGGGTGGTGGGAAGATGAAATTTCAGGGTTCGACAGCGCCGGTTCAGCTTCACAAACGCTTCAGAAAATCGCCGATACTCGCGAGCACCGCATCGGGGTATTCACGATGCGGAACATGGCCGCAATCCGGGAGAATCTGCACACTGACTTCAGTACTGATCTGCGCCGCGATGCGTTGCGGTTGACCGATTGATCCGTACTCGTCCCGCTCGCCGTGCAACGTCAGCACCGGGCAGCGAACCTGACGCAACTGAGCGTCCAGATTCCAGTCGCCGAAAGCCTCCGAACACCAGTTATCGACCCACGCACGCAGTACCCAATCGGCCTTGTCGCCGTGATATTTCTGTAACCGCTGCATTTGATCGGGCAAGGCAAACTGACGCTCGGCCTCACGAATCCCGTCCCGCGTCGCCGTCTCGACGAACGCTTGCGCCGCTATGGTGACAACGCCTTGGCAGCGCTGCGCAAACGCCGCCGCGCATCCAATTGCCATGCCCCCACCGACGCTGTGGCCCAGCACGACAAACCGGTTCACATCAAAATATTCGCAGACAGTTTGAAAGCTGCCCTTCGCCTCGTCCTCGACAAAACTCGGCGGTAACAACCCCGGATAAGCGGCCGAACGCCCGAATCCCAAACGATCATAGGCAATCACCTGTCGCCCGGTTGCCTGCGCCAGACGCTCGGGAAAATCGCGCCATAACGTCACACAACCAAGCGAGTCGTGGAGCAGGATGATCGGCACAGCGTGCGTTGCTTCGGCGTCCCAGCTCTGGGCAAACAGCCGCCCTTGGGGTGTATCGATCCAGTGTTGCCGGGTGGAAACGTGCTGCATGGACAAGCTCCTCACAAGACTGCGCGATGTGCCGGTGATCGTATCCTTGCAGTGGCTCCCTTTCGATGTTCTAAAGGGCTATTCAATAGCCTGATCGGGCCACGGAGGATGAATGATCAACGTTGTGATTCTGGCGTATGACGGTTGCTGGGGCATGGGCGTGTTTTCGGCGACCGACTTTTTCCGGATCGTCGCCCTGCTCGAACAACACCTTGGCGTGGGCCAAAGCTACAGCATTCAAGTGTTGAGCGTGGATGGCGCCGATGTCAGCGCAGCGAGTGGGCATCTGATCCGACCGGACGGCGTACTGGCCGATGCGAAAAACTGCGACCTGATCGTGATTCCACCGATTGAAGGCATCCGCCTCGCGCAAGGCTTTGAGCCTGCCCCTGAGACCCTGAAATGGCTGACAGAACGCAAACGACAAGGCGCACGCGTCCTGGCGATGACCACCGGCGTTTGCTACGTCGCCGCAGCCGGGCTGCTTGAACACAGGCTCATCGCCACGCACTGGGCGTTCACCCGCCAGTTGAAGCAACGCTATCCCGACCACGATTTCATCGCCCATCAATCCTTCCTGCATTCAGAGGGCATCTGGAGCACCGGCACCCTCGGCGGCGGCTTCGATGCCTTGCTGGAAATGCTCGCCCAGGATCGCGGCGACCACTTCGCCCAACTCTGCGCCACTCACCTGCTGGTCGCAGCCCCCGAACGCCTGAGCCCGATCCTGCCGGGGCACCGCAATCATCAGGACGCCGCGATATTCAAGGTTCAGGACTGGATCGAAACGCACCACGCAGAAGCAATCACCATAGCCGCCATGGGCCGCGAAGCCGGGTTGACCGAACGCACGCTCAAGCGCCGGTTCCAACTGGCGACCGGTCTTTCACCCAACGTTTATCTACAAAGAGTGCGGATCGACAAAGCGAAGAAACTGCTGCTGACCAGCGGCCTGTCGGTCAAGGCGATTGCCTATGAGGTGGGGTATGAGAACGTGAGTTTCTTTGTGCGGCTGTTTAAAAGTCATGTGGGTCAAACGCCTGCGCAGTGGCGCAAGGTTGCAGACTAAAAACCCCCTGCGCCCGAGCCGCAGAGGGTTGTAACCGACTACTTCGGCTCGATGTTATCCAACGCCTGATTCACCGCCAAAGATCCCAACATCACCAACTGCGCAATGCCGATGGCGGTTTTGCGGTGGGCGGGTTCCAGGGTGCCGGCGAAGTTGTTGAGCATTTCGGAGGCTGATCCCAAGGATTCGCTGGCGTTGGCGAGCAGGGATTCGGTGTCGTAGGCCGGGTTGGCGAAGTACATCGGATCGTGTTTGGTGTGACTGCCCATGATCCGCTGCTGCGGGGTGAGGTAGTGATCGAGGGCGCGCTCGGCGGCTTCGTTCAGGGTTCGTGAATCGGGGAATTTGTAGGGGGAGACTGGATCGGTTTCTGGTGGGTTGGGTGTTGGTTTGAACATGGAGTAACTCCCGACGGATAAGAGGTTAGGAGCCGCCACCTTCGCTACCAAACTAGGGTGGAGGCCATACGCAGGTTGGTAGACCGGCCGTCAGGAACCCCGGCGCATCCGAAGATGCCCTGCGCATGACCACCATAAAACGAAGGCTCTGAAAGCCTCCGCAAGACAGTAGTCTTGTGCTTCTGACGGAATCCGGGCTACCAAACCCGATCACTGTTTTTCAGTGACCCAGGAACGATAGAACCCCCGTGCTAGAGGCACAAGCCGGCGGATTCTGTCTTAGGTGTAGGGGGTGGCGCAAGGTTGTGTAGGGCCGAAGTAGTGTCAGAGAGCTTCGTTTAAACACACTCAAATTTTGCTGTTTAGATGAACGACCAACACCGGGCACGTCGCTGTCAGGCAACCACCCAAGCAACTCTGATACAGTCGGTGCTAATCCGTTGACAGGGAGTCAAACATGGCAAAGCCCGCTGCACGCATCACCGATCCCACCAGTTGCCCCATTCCCGGACACGGCCCCAAAGCCATTGCCTCCGGATCCCCCGACGTATTCTTCGACGGACTCGCCGCCGCCCGAAAAGACGACATCTGCACCTGCGGCAGCGCACTGGCCTCCGCCGTATCCAGCACTGTATTCATCAACGGCAAGAATGCCGCGCTGGTTGGCACAGTCGGTTCACATGGAGACGTCGTGATCGGAGGATCGGGAACGGTGATTATTGGTGACTCACATACGCCTGCGCCGTTTACGCCGCCGACGCCGATGATCATTCATCCTGGATGGATCAGCTTCACCATCCCCGGTTCTGAGTCTTACCTAGGCATGAGCTGCGTTGCTCACTTCGAAGATGGTTCTACCCAATCCGGAAATTTTGATATCACCAACACTGTGAAATTTCTCAACATCCGTGGAAAAGTCTGCCAAAAGCTAGAGTTCGGCTCTCAAGAAGAACCACCAACTGGCTCAATTTTCGACACGCTATTCAATGCATCATTGAAATAAGGATTGTTCATGACTGAGCCACTGCTCGTAACGGGAAGCTACGTTGTCCAGAAAGCTCACGAGCTTGAAAATTCGCCTTTGGATATGGCGATTGCGGGTATGGAGGGAGCCGCCACAAGATTTTCTTTAGATGCCATATCAGATGCAAAAGTACGCAGTAACTACATGAGCAACATCAAGCGCATGTCAGTGGAAACAAAAGCCGAAGTCGCTGCAGGAAGGCTGAGTGCCCAAGAAGGAGCAGCATTTTGCCAAGAGATGCGAAATAGAATCCTGGTCGAGCATCGAAAATTCACCTCGGCACAGGGTGTGGCTTTCGCTGAGCGGAAGAAAAGACTTCCTCCGACATTGCAAGATACGCTGGACAAATACGCATTAAAAACGGCAAACGTCGAATACAACAAACTGACGCCAGAACAAAAGAGCAAAGTCTATTACGAGATTCTGGACTCAGCGGGCCGTGATAACGCACCAGTAAGCAAGGGAACTCAAAAATTAAGAATAATGGGAAAGGTCGGCCTATTGGTCACTGCGACTTTCGCCGTATATGAAATCATGAACGCAGACAACAAAGTCAAGGAAACGGCCCGACAAGGCATCATCATCGGCGGCGGCGCCGCTGGCGGTGGACTGGCAGGCTTGGGTGTCTCCGCATTCTGCGGCCCTGGTGCCCTTGCTTGCGCGGTGGCTATCGTTCTTGCGGGAAGTATTGTGGGAGGAATTGCTGGTAGCGCAGTAGCCGACACCTTTGATGAAGAACTGGAGGAATTTTCCAAATGGGAAGTTCTATGACAAAGCAGCAAAGAGCGGATGTGCGCTGGGCTTTGTCCGACGCTTTTGTTGATAACGAAGTTGACTATGCCGCGATTGCACGGCGGACAAGAGAATTTGATCGAGATGAAGTAAAACGCATCCTATTCGAAGAGGTTGCTCCTGTTTGCCACTCAAACCTTGAAAGTACGCTTCCCACTATCTGGCTCTGCTTTAACAGGGAGGAACTGGAAGGTGATATTGAAAAAATGTTAGAGAAAAAAAAGAATAGCTGGCTCAAAGGGAAAACCAATGCTTTTCTGGTGAAGTGGCTGATGAGTAGGTACGCATATATCTGGACAGAAATAGAAAACCGCTATAAAAACACTAGCCAAGAATAAAACAAACGCTAAGGACAACTGCATCATCAAGTATTTCTTCAACTAGCCTCGCAAGCAGAAACACACAATCGAACCACAACATAGTTAACTTAAGGACTGATATATGAAGGGAAAAACCATCGCAATTCTTCTTGCATGCGCGCTACTTGCAGCTTGCTCTGACCCCAAGCAAGCCAAGCTACCTGCCGACATCAGCAAATGGTCAGAAGATAAAGGACTAATGGACGCTGTTGGCAAACTGGATGAAAACGATAAAAAATTGTTTGTCGGCTATGCAACTCGACAAGTGGTAGCCAGCACATTCGGCGGCAACAAAGTTGTCACAGACTCCACATTGGGTGATGCCCTGAAAACGCAACAGACCTGGATAGAAGCCAAAGCTGCCGAAGCGGAAAAACAAAAAGCCTTGGCAGAGCAAATAAAACAGCAGCAACTTGTGGCACTGAAAGAAATGAACGGAACGCTTACAGCGTCTCTTCTCAAACTGAAATTGAATCCTGTCGACTATAAAAACAAGCAATACAGCGAATATTTCGCCATTGAAATCGCGCTACACAACAATACAACCGAAGCCCTATCTGGTGTAAAGGGAACAGTTGTACTCAGCGACATGTTCGGCGACCCGATAAAAAGAATTGGCCTCACTAACGACACCCAGATTGATCCAGGTAAAACATACATCTATAGCGGCACAATGGACTACAACCAATTTCAGGCTGCCGACAAGAAGCTGGCTGCTTCCGATACTGCAAAAATGAAATTTGAATGGGTGCCGGATACTTATATTTTCACCAACGGCAAAAAACAAAAAATGCCAAATTAAACTGAAAAACGGGGACGAAGGCTTTGACTAAAATCAAAAAAACCTGTCCCCTTTAACAATACATTTCAAACTCACTCAATTCTTTTTACGCAAACGACTCACTAAAACCACATCTTGAGTTGTCATATATGCTTTGGCTCTTATCCAATCCAATACTGGCCCATGCACAAACGAATCAGACTGCATGAAAACTTTCTGAAGAATCCATGCAGTTATAGGCACATAGCTGGCTATACCGCTAGCAGAAGCGACAGCTGCAAATCCACCTGCCATTCCCACAAGATCTAATCTACGAACCTTTTCTTGATTCCGCTCAAACCTTTTAACCTTATCATTCAACGCGGCAATATATTCTGAAACGTCCATTCCAGAGACCAACTTTTCCTGGACCAACCTTTGCAAGGCCGGCATATCGGAACCGTCAAAAACATCTGACACTTCAAGTATTGGTGCATTATTATCCAAACATAGGAGTCCTTCTACCAAGGTCCCCATATCACCTACAGGTTTGACAATACTATCTTGTTTTACACCTGTGATAATACTTCCACAAAACTCAGCAAGCGGCCCCTCATCAAAACCGGGAGACTTAATTGGACTGTATACGGCTCCCAATGCAGCCGCCCACTCTACTGACGCCATCGACATTTGCATGACCGGTGGAAGTTTGACTGCATGGTACTTCTCCGCGACACCTGTAGCTACTTTACTTAATCCATTCCTCATCATAGCCATTGCACCAAGTTCACTAAAGCTATACTCCAGCGATGGCCACACTTCAGAAAAATGCTGAACAAACATTTGCGCCAACTCGTTTGTTCCGCCAAATTCAGAAGTAGACAGCAGATCTAAAACAGTGCGCCTTTCGACATTATTCAAACTTGGAAAAATTAATGGATTACGTCGCCTTGACTCTGCAACAGAAGCTGCAGCTAATCGTTTAGAAAAAATTATTGACCTTGGCGCGACAGCCAAAAGCTCAGCAAGAAATCCGACCGGATAGAATGGAAGCCCCCCGGGCAATACAAAACCTATCCGTCCTCTAGCGGCCAGCTCCAATAGCTCGTTCTCACTCGCATTAAACCCTTTAAATGCAGCCTCAGACAGCTCCGCCAATGGCATAACAATCCATACCATTTTATAAAGTGTTAAGTACCCTCTTAAATTTCCTGGAACTACAGCCGTACAATTCACCAGACAACAGCTCTCTTCTGCAGAAGGTGAAGAACTCAAAAAATAATGTCGATCTATATTCCCCTCAGCAAAAAGAGAGAATTTATTATCTACCCAAAAATCCTCATCCTCTTCAAAAGCCAAGCGCACTATTTCCGGAGGCGCTTTTTTTGTCCCTTTTGCAAAGGCAACATCGACAGCTTCCTCGTTACAACTTATCGCATCGACAACAACTTCAGCTTCTACGTCTAATCCGAGATTTGCTAGTGCGATATCAACCTCTGCGAGTTGGTCCGAGGTCAAGGCCGATTCAACAACAAATTTCACTCCTCCATTTTCACAACACACTCCAAATCGTGGAAACCCCTTTGACAATATAGTCTTAAGAAGACCATTAAACTCAGGCGCGGTGAACGGTACTCCATGATGTTGAGAAAGCTGAGAGACTGTCCTTTCCGGAACAGATACAGAACCATCAGGAAGTTTTTTTACAATCTTCACTGGTGTTCCGATAATCCTGCACGACTCATCAAACCAAGAAACCAAACCAGCAAACTCCTGATCTGGCATATCTTTACTCCGCTCCCCAATCAACACATAATATCGCCCCTCAAACTCCCACAACCCGTCAAAAAAAATAGTGTGTTTCTGTAAAATCAATCGCTCGTAAGATTCTTGCGCATAGCCACGAGCGAACACATTATCCTCCATACAGAAACACCTCCATAATTACGATAATTGGGGATCGACAATAGGACACACCTGTCCCAAATCAGTTAGTCCCCTTTCAGTTGCTGACTTATTGGACCGGTAGTATCGCGCACCGCTCCTACATTGACAGCGATCAGTAGGATGCCGGCTTGCGGCGTGAATCATTCCTCCTGCGGCGGCGATCCAGGAAACCGATGATCACCGTATACACCGCACCGGCAACCAGACCGATGACGAGATAGACGATCAGCCCCGGCCAGAACCCGCGAGGTGACAGTTCCGCGCCTTTCAGAAGGGCTTGCGGCTTTGCCAAAAGAACCGGTGCGACAGACAGCAGCCAGACAAAAAAACTGCTCATCACGCCGCCGATCAGGTACCGCAGGCGGGTGGTGAGAAAGCGCTCCACCAGCCAGAGCATCGGCCAACTGACCAGCATGCTGATAAGCCCGCCGATGAGGAACAGCATGAAGAACATCGAGACGATACTCAGCAGACCACTCGACTGACTGATAGTCGCAATGACGGCGACAGTGCCCAATGCCAGCCCTCCCGACAACGGGATGGCAACAATCGTCCCCCAGCCACGTGCTGCACCGTCCTGGTTTGAGGCAGGGATTTTTTCTATGGTGCCGAGGGCCAGGGTATACAACCCGCCCAATGCGACACCGCCGACAACTGATATCAACAGCAGTTGCCAGAGCGGTCCCCGGTAGGAAAGGCTGACCATCAGGCTTTGAATCAACCCGCTCAGCACATGCCGCAACCGAGACTCTGGGCAACGGCGGTCGCCCAGGAGCAGAAAGGGAATGCCCAACACGGCAGAGAGAATGCAGCCAAAAAGAAAGCCGGAGAACAGCACTGCATCGCTGAAGCCGTAGACCATCACTTTCACGGCGGCATAGACGAGGCCTCCGCATAGCGGTGTGACGAACAGCCGGAGCTCGTTATGGAGCCTCTTTTCAAGCGTGTTGCCGGGCATTCAGGTCGTCCTGACAGGGGAGTGTTTCGAGCTGGCTATTCGAATCGATCACCGGGCCTGTCGCAAGCAGAGAAGGTGTTTTTCCATAAAACATAAATGGGAACTCATATATCAGCCCCCTTTTTCAAGCTGCAACACCTGTCAGAAAACCTCTCAGATGCCTCCCAAGCCCCACCCCGCCATTCCTGATAAAC
>NZ_NEJZ01000025.1:0-82134 GCF_002113215.1 Pseudomonas sp. B15(2017) | reverse complement strand
TGGAACCACCTGATCCCATCCCGAACTCAGAAGTGAAACGATGCATCGCCGATGGTAGTGTGGGGTTTCCCCATGTGAGAGTAGGTCATCGTCAAGATTAAATTCCGAAACCCCAATTGCGAAAGCAGTTGGGGTTTTGTTTTGCCCGCAGGAAAGTGGATTTTTTGAATTCTATGCAACGGCCCGGTGCATGGCTATTATTCGGGCCTCATTCAGAGGCGAGACCTGCATGCTGACGTTGTTGAATCTCCTGAAGGATGGTCGATTCCATTCCGGTCAGGCTTTGGGTGCTGCCTTGGGAGTTAGTCGAAGTGCGGTGTGGAAGCAGCTTCAACACCTGGAGGCTGAGCTTGGATTGTCCATACATAAAGTTCGGGGGCGGGGCTATCAATTGGCCTCGCCATTGACATTGCTTGACGTGCTCAAGATAGAGGAAGGCCTTTGCGGCTGGTCTGTCAGTATCTTCGATTCTGTCGACTCTACTAATGCTGAATCGCTGCGCGCGGTGGATGGGGGGCGGGCGGCTCCCTTTATTGTATTGGCTGAGCGCCAGAGCTCAGGGCGTGGGCGCAGAGGCCGTAAATGGGTGAGCCCGTTCGCTGAAAATCTCTATTACAGCCTCGTGTTGCGTATTGATGGTGGGATGCGTCAGCTTGAGGGGCTGAGTCTTGTTGTCGGGCTCGCCGTCATGCAAGCCTTGCATGTGCTTGGAGTGCCAGGTGCAGGTTTGAAGTGGCCCAATGATGTATTGGTCGGGCGAAAAAAAATCGCCGGGATTCTGTTGGAGCTGGTTGGGGATCCTGCTGACGTGTGTCACGTAGTGTTGGGTATAGGCATCAATGTGAACATGCAGACTACGGATGAAGTCGATCAGCAATGGACTTCAATGCGTTTGGAGTCGGGGCAGGCGTGTGATCGCAATATTCTGGCGATTGAGCTAAGTAAGCAGCTGCAGCTTTATTTGCAGCGTCACCAATCGGACGGCTTCGCTGCGCTACAGGCGGAATGGGAGGCGAGCCACTTGTGGCAAGGGCAGCCGGTTTCCCTCACTGCTGGTGTCAACCAGGTGGATGGTGTGGTGCTGGGAATCGATAATCAAGGCGCGCTGCGGCTGAAGGTAGATGGCGTGGAAAAAGTCTTTAGTGGCGGTGAGCTCAGCTTGAGGTTGCGTGATGATTCTTGAGCTCGATTGTGGAAACAGCTTTATCAAGTGGCGTGTGCTGCGCGTTGAGGCGGGTACCGTGATCGCGGAAGGTGTGGCCGACTCTGATGAGGCATTGGTAAGCAGTCTTCGATCGCTAGAGAAGGTGTCTCTCGATAAGTGCCGTCTCGTCAGCGTAAGAACTGAAGATGAGACTAATTTGCTGATTGGCGTGCTCAAACATGAGTTCGGCGTTTCCGTTGTTTGTGCGGCGCCGGCTCGCGAGATGTCCGGTGTTAAGAATGGTTACGACGATTATGAGCGCCTTGGCCTTGATCGCTGGTTGGCAATGCTTGGTGGTTTTTACTTGGCTAAAGGGGCTTGTCTGGTTCTTGATTTTGGCACTGCGGTGACTGCTGATTTCATCTCGCCGGAAGGTGAGCATCTAGGAGGTTTCATTTGTCCTGGCATGCCGCTAATGCGTAATCAGTTGCGTACTCATACTCGAAAAATTCGCTATGGAGACCTCGCAGCGGAGCAGGCATTGACGAGTCAGGCGCCTGGACGCAATACGGCTGAGGCTGTCGAGCGTGGTTGTGCGTTGATGCTCAGAGGATTCGTACTGACGCAGTTGGAGATGGCGCGTGCCTACTGGGGTGGTGATTACAGTCTCTACATTACGGGGGGGGACGCCGAGCTGGTCTCGGATATCGCGCCTGAGGCTAGGGTTGTTCCCGATTTGGTATTCGTGGGTTTGGCTATGGCGTGTCCTTTGTCCTGAGGTTTGTATGCGTTGGTTGTTCCTTCTGCTCCTGGTACTCAATGTTTTTTATTACGTCTGGCATCAGCAGGAGGCGCCGCTACGCGCAAAGGATGTCACGCCGCTCAGTCTCTATCGTAGCTCGCAACAGGATATTCGCTTGCTGAGTGAGGCTGGTGGTGATGCTTCTAGTGAAAAAAGGACTGGAGGAAAGCCTGATGTTCAGTGTCTATATATAGGTGGTTTGAGTCGCCCTGAGTCCGCCCAGGCATTGGAGCAGCGTTTGGCAGGGCTTGGGGCAAAAGCTCTTCCTTCGGCCAAAGAGTCTTCCGGCAGTTCGTATTGGTTCCAGATTACGCCCGAAACCCAGCGTTTGCTGGGTGATGCTCAGCTGCAAAACCTTTCTAAGGAATTCAATGAGTTAAAACATAAAATAATGCTGTGCGAGGGGGTTGCACCTACTGAGTAGTTTGCATAGAATGGCGCCCGCTCCACAGCGAAGACCTGAAAAGGTCACTGCGGCGGGGTGATGTCAATGCAGCTAACCTCATGTTTTTTAAATGAGAAAATGCTTGACAGGGGGTTGGCATAGTATAGAATGCCGGCCTGATTAGGAGGGGTTCCCGAGCGGCCAAAGGGATCAGACTGTAAATCTGACGTCTACGACTTCGAAGGTTCGAATCCTTCTCCCTCCACCAGATTTTAGCGTGAGCTGCAGGCTCCGCGGGTATAGTTTAGTGGTAGAACCTCAGCCTTCCAAGCTGATGATGCGGGTTCGATTCCCGCTACCCGCTCCAAGTTTGCAGGTTGTGCAAAGTGTTACGCTCTTGTAGCTCAGTTGGTAGAGCACACCCTTGGTAAGGGTGAGGTCAGCGGTTCAAATCCGCTCAAGAGCTCCATATGACAAGGCAGATATGAAAATATCTGCCTTTGTTTTAATGGCTTGTGTTGTTTGCTCAATTTCTTCTGTTAGGGGTGATATCGATGGCTAAGGAAAAATTTGATCGTTCCCTGCCGCACGTCAACGTTGGCACCATCGGTCACGTAGACCACGGTAAAACCACGCTGACCGCTGCTCTGACTCGCGTCTGCTCCGAAGTTTTCGGTTCGGCCGTAGTTGAATTCGACAAGATCGACAGCGCTCCAGAAGAAAAAGCTCGCGGTATCACCATCAACACCGCGCACGTTGAGTACAACTCGAACATTCGTCACTACGCTCACGTTGACTGCCCAGGTCACGCTGACTACGTGAAGAACATGATCACCGGTGCTGCCCAGATGGACGGCGCGATCCTGGTTTGCTCGGCTGCCGATGGTCCGATGCCACAAACTCGTGAGCACATCCTGCTGTCCCGTCAGGTAGGTGTTCCGTACATCGTGGTTTTCCTGAACAAGGCTGATCTGGTAGACGACGCAGAGCTGCTGGAACTGGTTGAGATGGAAGTTCGCGACCTGCTGTCCACCTATGACTTCCCAGGTGACGACACTCCGATCATCATCGGTTCGGCTCGTATGGCGCTGGAAGGCAAAGACGACAACGAAATGGGCACCACTGCTGTCAAGAAGCTGGTGGAAACTCTGGACAGCTACATCCCAGAGCCAGAGCGTGCTATCGACAAGCCGTTCCTGATGCCAATCGAAGATGTGTTCTCGATTTCGGGTCGCGGTACTGTTGTGACCGGTCGTATCGAGCGCGGTATCGTTCGCGTTCAGGATCCGCTGGAAATCGTTGGTCTGCGTGACACCACCACCACCACCTGCACCGGTGTTGAGATGTTCCGCAAGCTGCTGGACGAAGGCCGTGCGGGCGAGAACTGCGGCGTTCTGCTGCGTGGTACCAAGCGTGACGACGTTGAGCGTGGTCAGGTTCTGGTTAAGCCGGGTTCGGTTAAGCCGCACACCAAGTTCACCGCAGAAGTTTACGTTCTGAGCAAGGAAGAAGGCGGTCGTCACACTCCGTTCTTCAAAGGCTACCGTCCACAGTTCTACTTCCGTACTACTGACGTGACTGGTAACTGCGAGCTGCCAGAAGGCGTTGAAATGGTAATGCCAGGTGACAACATTCAAATGACTGTTACCCTGATCAAAACCATCGCGATGGAAGACGGTCTGCGTTTCGCAATCCGTGAAGGCGGCCGTACCGTTGGTGCTGGTGTCGTTGCCAAGATCATCGAGTAAACAGTTGTAATGTCTTTTTCGGGCCGGCATAATGGTCGGCCTGATTTTGTTTTAGGTCAGTAGCTCAATTGGCAGAGCGACGGTCTCCAAAACCGTAGGTTGGGGGTTCGATTCCCTCCTGACCTGCCAGATTCACTCGGTGTTTCTGGCTTTCTTTTCACAGGATCTTCATAGATGACTCCTAAAGCTGAAGCTCAAGGCTCTCGCTTCGATTTGCTCAAGTGGCTGGTAGTAGTCGCTTTGGTAATTGTTGGCGTTGTCGGCAATCAGTATTACGCTGCTTCGCCGATCCTGTACCGTGTACTCGCATTGCTTGTCATTGCTGCTGTGGCTGCCTTTGTAGGTCTGCAGACTGCCAAGGGCAAGTCTTTCTTTGTACTGGTTAAGGAAGCTCGCACCGAGATTCGTAAAGTCGTTTGGCCAACTCGCCAAGAAACCACGCAGACCACGCTGATAGTTGTGGCTGTTGTCCTGGTTATGGCGTTGCTGTTGTGGGGGCTTGATTCCCTGCTCGGCTGGCTTGTTTCCTTGATTGTTGGCTAAGGGTGTCCCGTGGCTAAGCGTTGGTACGTTGTGCATGCTTACTCGGGTTACGAGAAGCATGTCATGCGTTCGTTAATCGAGCGCGTAAAGCTGGCTGGCATGGAAGATGGCTTCGGCGAAATTCTGGTTCCCACTGAAGAAGTGGTTGAAATGCGTAATGGCCAGAAACGCAAAAGCGAGCGCAAATTCTTCCCAGGTTATGTGCTGGTCCAGATGGATATGAACGAGGGTACTTGGCACTTGGTCAAAGATACTCCTCGGGTGATGGGTTTTATTGGCGGTACTGCTGATAAGCCGGCGCCAATCACCGATAAAGAAGCTGAGGCGATTCTGCGTCGCGTTGCCGATGGTAGCGACAAGCCGAAGCCGAAGACTCTGTTTGAGCCAGGCGAAACCGTTCGAGTCAATGACGGGCCGTTCGCTGACTTTAACGGTGTTGTCGAAGAAGTTAACTACGAAAAGAGCCGGATCCAAGTGGCAGTGCTTATTTTCGGACGCTCTACTCCGGTAGAGTTGGAGTTCAGTCAGGTCGAAAAGGTCTAGCTGAACAAGCATCCCAACCCCGCAGCCCTAGGCTGTGGGGTTTTGTCGTCACTGGGATAAACGCGCAAGTAACCGGGGAGCCTTTCGAGGCGTTCGAACCCGTAATTGGAGTGCCTCATGGCCAAGAAGATTACCGCTTACATCAAGCTGCAAGTGAAGGCCGCTCAGGCTAACCCAAGCCCACCTGTTGGTCCTGCTTTGGGTCAGCACGGCGTGAACATCATGGAATTCTGCAAAGCTTTCAACGCCCGTACCCAGGGCCTGGAAGCTGGTCTGCCGACTCCAGTGATCATCACTGTCTACAGCGACCGTAGCTTCACTTTCGAAACCAAATCCACCCCTGCTTCGGTTCTGCTGAAGAAGGCGGCCGGTCTGACCAGCGGTTCCGCTCGTCCGAACACCGTTAAGGTTGGCACTGTTACCCGTGCTCAGCTGGAAGAAATCGCGAAAACCAAAAACGCGGATCTGACTGCAGCTGATATGGATGCAGCCGTGCGCACTATCGCCGGTTCTGCTCGTAGCATGGGCCTTAACGTGGAGGGTGTGTAATGGCTAAGCTGACCAAGCGCCAAAAGGCTATCGCTGAAAAAATCGAAGCGGGCAAGTCCTACAACTTCGAAGAGGCCGCAACTCTGCTGGCTTCGCTGCCAGCTGCCAAATTCGTCGAGTCGTTCGACGTAGCTGTAAACCTGGGTGTAGACCCGCGTAAATCCGACCAGGTCGTTCGTAGCGCTACTGTGCTGCCGCACGGCACTGGCAAGACTGTTCGCGTTGCTGTTTTCACCCAGGGTCCAGCTGCTGAGGCCGCTCTGGCTGCAGGCGCTGACCGTGTAGGTATGGACGAGCTGGCTGCAGAAATGAAAGGCGGCGACTTGAACTATGACGTAGTGATCGCGTCCCCGGATGCAATGCGCGTTGTAGGTCAACTGGGTCAGATCCTTGGTCCACGTGGTCTGATGCCTAACCCGAAAGTCGGCACTGTTACCCCAGACGTCGCTACCGCGGTTAAAAATGCCAAGGCTGGTCAGGTTCGTTATCGCACCGACAAAAACGGCATCATCCACACTTCCGTTGGCAAGATCGGCTTCGATGCCGTCAAGCTGAAGGAAAACGTTGAAGCTCTGATCGCTGATCTGAAGCGTATCAAGCCAGCTTCTTCGAAAGGTATCTACGTCAAGCGCGTTACCCTGAGCACCACTATGGGCCCAGGTCTGGTTATCGACCAGAGCTCGCTGGACGCTTAAGACAAAAATTGGCGCAGTTGACTGCGCCAATTGAAAGATTGGGGTCCCTGCCTGGCGGGGGCTATCCAAGACCGTAGGCGACGCAAGTCTTAAACCTCAAGCCTACGCAGATGGTGCTCCCGGTTCCTTACCGAATCAGACACCAAAACGACATTCGGTTCCGATCGAATGAAACGGTAACAAGCAGGAGTTAAACCCGTGGCAATTAATCTCGAAGACAAGAAGGCCATCGTCGCTGAAGTCAACGAGGCTGCCAAAGTCGCTCTGTCCGCTGTCGTGGTTGATGCCCGTGGCGTAACAGTAGGCGCAATGACCGGACTCCGTAAAGAGGCTCGTGAAGCTGGCGTTTACGTACGTGTTGTACGTAACACCCTGCTCAAGCGCGCTGTTGCTGACACTCCTTACAGTGTCCTCAACGACGTGTTCACCGGCCCGACCCTGATTGCATTCTCCAACGAACACCCGGGCGCTGCTGCTCGTCTGTTCAAGGAATTTGCCAAGGGTCAGGATAAGTTCGAGATCAAGGCAGCTTCGTTCGAGGGCAAGTTCCTCGCAGCGAATGAGATCGACGTGCTGGCAAGCCTGCCAACTCGCGACGAAGCTATTGCGAAACTGATGAGCGTGATTCAAGGCGCTACCAGCAAGCTGGCTCGTACTCTGGCGGCAATTCGCGATCAGAAAGAAGCAGCTGCAGCCTGAGGCTGAGCGTTTCCACTCTCGCGTATTTTTGTTTATTTCGACGGCCGTACAGGCTGTCCACCAAATCAGGAATTGAGTCATGTCTCTGACTAACGAACAAATCATCGAAGCAATCGGCCAGAAAACCGTTCTGGAAGTTGTTGAGCTGATCAAAGCAATGGAAGAAACCTTCGGCGTGACCGCTGCTGTTGCTGCTGCTGGTCCAGCTGCTGCTGCCGCTGTTGTTGAAGAGCAAACCGAGTTCAACGTTGTTCTGGTTGAAGCCGGCGACAAGAAAGTAAACGTGATCAAGGCAGTTCGTGAACTGACCGGTCTGGGCCTGAAAGAAGCCAAAGAGAAAGTCGACGGCGCTCCTCAGGTTGTAGCTGAAGGCGTTTCGAAAGAAGCTGCTGAAGACGCTAAGAAGAAGCTGGAAGAAGCAGGCGCTAAAGTCGAGCTGAAGTAAGCATCGACTTTGCTCCTCCAGCCCGAGCGTCAAGCGACAGGCTGATGGCTGGTGGCTCTTGCCACCGGCCTTTTTCCGTTATTGGCAGCCGACTGGGTCGGTGCCGATAGCGAGCTGTAACCACCCGATGTGGTGGCGCAAACCATGGGGTTTGCACGATTTTCTGGCTGCTCCCGTCGGGAGGGGCCAAACAAGCAGGTGACCAAGCTGGGGAACGCTGATGGCTTACTCATATACTGAGAAAAAACGTATCCGCAAGGACTTTAGCAAGTTGCCGGACGTCATGGATGTGCCTTACCTCCTGGCCATCCAGCTGGATTCGTATCGTGAATTCTTGCAAGCGGGAGCGACTAAAGATCAGTTCCGCGACGTGGGCCTGCATGCGGCCTTCAAATCCGTTTTCCCGATCATCAGCTACTCCGGCAATGCTGCGCTGGAGTACGTCGGTTATCGCCTGGGCGAACCGGCATTTGATGTCAAAGAATGCGTATTGCGCGGTGTAACTTTCGCCGTACCTTTGCGGGTAAAAGTGCGCCTGATCATTTTCGACAAAGAATCGTCGAACAAAGCGATCAAGGACATCAAAGAGCAAGAAGTCTACATGGGCGAAATCCCATTGATGACTGAGAACGGTACCTTCGTAATCAACGGTACCGAGCGTGTTATCGTTTCCCAGCTGCACCGTTCCCCGGGCGTGTTCTTCGACCACGACCGTGGCAAGACGCACAGCTCCGGCAAACTGCTGTACTCCGCGCGCATCATTCCTTACCGCGGTTCGTGGCTGGATTTCGAGTTCGACCCGAAAGACTGCGTATTCGTGCGTATCGACCGTCGTCGCAAGCTGCCGGCCTCGGTACTGTTGCGCGCGCTCGGTTATACCACCGAGGAAGTACTGGACGCGTTCTACACCACCAACGTATTCCACGTAAAAGGCGAAGGCCTGAGCCTGGAGCTGGTGCCCCAGCGCCTGCGTGGTGAAGTTGCGGTTCTTGATATCCAGGACGACAAAGGCAAGGTGATCGTTGAGCAGGGTCGTCGTATTACTGCCCGCCACATCAACCAGCTGGAAAAAGCCGGGATCAAAGAGCTGGACGTGCCTCTGGATTACGTTCTGGGTCGTACCACCGCCAAGGCCATCGTGCATCCGGCTACAGGTGAAATCCTGGCAGAGTGCAACACCGAGCTGTCGACCGAAATCCTGGCGAAAATCGCCAAGGCTGGCGTCGTACGCATCGAAACTCTGTACACCAACGACATCGACTGCGGTCCGTTCGTCTCCGACACGCTGAAGATCGATTCCACCAGCAACCAATTGGAAGCGCTGGTCGAGATCTATCGCATGATGCGTCCAGGCGAGCCGCCAACCAAAGACGCTGCCGAGACCTTGTTCAACAACCTGTTCTTCAGCCCTGAGCGTTACGACCTGTCTGCGGTCGGCCGGATGAAGTTCAACCGTCGTATCGGTCGTACCGAGATCGAAGGTTCGGGCGTGCTATGCAAGGAAGACATCGTCGCAGTACTGAAGACTCTGGTCGACATCCGTAACGGTAAAGGCATCGTCGACGACATCGACCACCTTGGTAACCGTCGTGTTCGCTGCGTGGGCGAAATGGCCGAGAACCAGTTCCGCGTTGGCCTGGTACGTGTTGAGCGTGCGGTCAAAGAGCGTCTGTCGATGGCTGAAAGCGAAGGCCTGATGCCGCAAGACCTGATCAACGCCAAGCCAGTGGCTGCGGCGGTGAAAGAGTTCTTCGGTTCCAGCCAGCTGTCGCAGTTCATGGACCAGAACAACCCGCTGTCCGAGATCACCCACAAGCGTCGTGTCTCCGCACTCGGCCCTGGCGGTCTGACTCGTGAGCGCGCGGGCTTCGAAGTCCGTGACGTACACCCGACTCACTACGGTCGTGTCTGCCCGATTGAAACGCCGGAAGGCCCGAACATCGGTCTGATCAACTCCCTGGCCGCTTACGCTCGCACCAACCAGTACGGCTTCCTCGAGAGCCCGTACCGTGTGGTGAAAGAGGGCGTGGTCACCGATGACATCGTGTTCCTGTCCGCCATTGAAGAAGCCGATCATGTGATCGCGCAGGCTTCGGCGACCATGAACGAGCAGAAAGTCCTCATCGACGAACTGGTAGCCGTACGTCACCTGAACGAATTCACCGTTAAGGCGCCGGAAGACGTCACCTTGATGGACGTTTCGCCGAAGCAGGTAGTTTCGGTTGCAGCGTCGCTGATTCCGTTCCTCGAGCACGACGACGCCAACCGTGCGTTGATGGGTTCGAACATGCAGCGTCAAGCTGTACCTACCCTGCGCGCTGACAAGCCGCTGGTCGGTACCGGCATGGAGCGTAACGTGGCTCGCGACTCCGGCGTTTGCGTCGTGGCTCGTCGTGGCGGCGTGATCGACTCCGTTGATGCCAGCCGTATCGTGGTTCGCGTTGCCGATGACGAAGTTGAAACCGGCGAAGCGGGTGTCGACATCTACAACCTGACCAAGTACACCCGCTCGAACCAGAACACCTGCATCAACCAGCGTCCGCTGGTGAGCAAGGGTGATCGTGTTCAGCGTGGTGACATCATGGCCGACGGTCCGTCCACCGACATGGGTGAACTGGCTCTGGGTCAGAACATGCGCATCGCGTTCATGGCATGGAACGGCTTCAACTTCGAAGACTCCATCTGTCTGTCCGAGCGTGTGGTTCAGGAAGACCGCTTCACCACGATCCATATCCAGGAACTGACCTGTGTGGCTCGTGACACCAAGCTTGGCCCAGAGGAAATCACTGCGGACATCCCGAACGTGGGTGAAGCTGCACTGAACAAGCTGGACGAAGCCGGTATCGTTTATGTAGGTGCCGAAGTCGGCCCGGGCGACATTCTGGTCGGTAAAGTCACTCCGAAAGGCGAGACTCAACTGACCCCGGAAGAAAAGCTGCTTCGCGCAATTTTCGGTGAGAAGGCCAGCGACGTTAAAGACACTTCCCTGCGCGTGCCGACCGGCACCAAAGGTACTGTCATCGACGTTCAGGTTTTCACCCGTGATGGCGTTGAGCGCGACAGCCGTGCCCTGTCGATCGAAAAGTCCCAGCTGGACGAGATCCGCAAGGATCTGAACGAAGAGTTCCGCATCGTTGAAGGCGCAACCTTCGAGCGTCTGCGTTCCGCTCTGGTAGGCCACAAGGCTGAAGGCGGCGCGGGTCTGAAGAAAGGCCAGGACATCACCGACGAAGTGCTCGACGGTCTCGAGCATGGTCAGTGGTTCAAGCTGCGCATGGCTGAAGATGCTCTGAACGAGCAGCTCGAGAAGGCTCAGGCCTACATCGTTGATCGTCGCCGTCTGCTGGACGACAAGTTCGAAGACAAGAAGCGCAAACTGCAGCAAGGCGATGACCTGGCTCCAGGCGTGCTGAAGATCGTCAAGGTTTACCTGGCAATCCGTCGTCGCATCCAGCCGGGCGACAAGATGGCCGGTCGTCACGGTAACAAAGGTGTGGTCTCCGTGATCATGCCGGTTGAAGACATGCCGCACGATGCCAATGGCACCCCGGTCGACGTGGTCCTCAACCCGCTGGGCGTACCTTCGCGTATGAACGTTGGTCAGATCCTTGAAACCCACCTCGGCCTCGCGGCCAAAGGTCTGGGCGAGAAGATCAACCGGATGGTCGAAGAGCAGCGCAAAGTTGCTGAACTGCGTACCTTCCTGGACGAGATCTACAACCAGATCGGCGGTCGTAACGAAGATCTGGACAGCTTCTCCGATCAGGAAATCCTGGATCTGGCGAAGAACCTGCGTGGCGGCGTTCCTATGGCCACTCCGGTGTTCGACGGTGCCAAGGAAGTTGAAATCAAGGCCATGCTGAAACTGGCGGATCTGCCAGAAAGCGGCCAGATGCAGCTGACCGACGGCCGTACCGGCAACAAGTTCGAGCGTCCAGTTACCGTTGGCTACATGTACATGCTGAAGCTGAACCACTTGGTAGACGACAAGATGCACGCGCGTTCTACCGGTTCGTACAGCCTGGTTACTCAGCAGCCGCTGGGTGGTAAGGCGCAGTTCGGTGGTCAGCGTTTCGGGGAGATGGAGGTCTGGGCACTGGAAGCATACGGTGCTGCTTACACTCTGCAAGAAATGCTCACAGTGAAGTCGGACGATGTGAACGGTCGGACCAAGATGTACAAAAACATCGTGGACGGCGATCACCGTATGGAGCCGGGCATGCCCGAGTCCTTCAACGTGTTGATCAAGGAAATTCGTTCCCTCGGCATCGATATCGATCTGGAAACCGAATAACACGTGACGCGATCGAGAGCGGGGCAGGATTGCCCGCTCTCTGCTCCGCCAGGAGGAAAGGCCTTGAAAGACCTACTGAATTTGCTGAAAAACCAGGGTCAAGTCGAAGAGTTCGACGCCATCCGTATCGGATTGGCCTCGCCTGAGATGATCCGCTCGTGGTCGTTCGGTGAAGTTAAAAAGCCGGAAACCATCAACTACCGTACGTTCAAACCCGAGCGTGACGGTCTGTTCTGCGCCAAGATCTTTGGCCCGGTAAAGGATTACGAGTGCCTGTGCGGTAAGTACAAGCGCTTGAAGCATCGTGGTGTGATCTGCGAGAAGTGCGGCGTTGAAGTTGCACTGGCCAAGGTTCGTCGTGAGCGCATGGCGCACATCGAACTGGCTTCGCCGGTTGCCCACATCTGGTTCCTGAAATCGCTGCCGTCCCGTATCGGCCTGCTGATGGACATGACCCTGCGTGATATCGAACGCGTTCTCTACTTCGAGAGCTATGTCGTTATCGATCCGGGCATGACCACTCTCGAAAAAGGTCAGCTGCTGAACGACGAGCAGTACTTCGAAGCGCTGGAAGAGTTCGGTGACGATTTCGACGCCCGCATGGGTGCCGAGGCTGTCCGCGAACTGCTGCACGCTATCGACCTGGAACATGAGATTGGCCGTCTGCGTGAAGAGATTCCGCAAACCAACTCCGAAACCAAGATCAAGAAGCTGTCCAAGCGTCTGAAGTTGATGGAAGCCTTCCAGGGTTCCGGCAACCTGCCAGAGTGGATGGTGCTGACCGTTCTGCCGGTTCTGCCGCCGGATCTGCGTCCACTGGTCCCGCTGGATGGCGGTCGTTTCGCGACTTCCGACCTCAACGATCTGTATCGTCGAGTGATCAACCGTAACAACCGTTTGAAGCGCCTGCTGGATCTGTCCGCTCCGGACATCATCGTGCGCAACGAAAAGCGTATGTTGCAGGAAGCTGTCGATGCACTGCTCGACAACGGTCGTCGTGGCCGCGCTATCACCGGTTCGAACAAGCGTCCTCTGAAATCCCTGGCTGACATGATCAAGGGTAAGCAAGGTCGTT
This sequence comes from Pseudomonas sp. B15(2017), assembly GCF_002113215.1. NCBI lineage: Bacteria > Pseudomonadati > Pseudomonadota > Gammaproteobacteria > Pseudomonadales > Pseudomonadaceae > Pseudomonas > Pseudomonas sp. B15(2017). The sequence goes on along the minus strand of NZ_NEJZ01000025.1, from coordinate 69,212 downwards.
TCCGTCAGAACTTGCTCGGTAAGCGTGTTGACTACTCCGGTCGTTCGGTAATTACCGTAGGTCCGACCCTGCGTCTGCACCAGTGCGGTCTGCCGAAGAAGATGGCTCTCGAGCTGTTCAAACCGTTCATTTTCGGCAAGCTGGAAATGCGTGGTCTGGCGACTACCATCAAAGCGGCCAAGAAAATGGTCGAGCGCGAGCTGCCGGAAGTTTGGGACGTTCTCGCCGAAGTGATTCGCGAACACCCGGTTCTTCTCAACCGTGCACCGACCCTTCACCGTCTGGGTATCCAGGCGTTTGAACCGGTACTGATCGAAGGTAAGGCTATCCAGCTGCACCCTCTGGTCTGTGCTGCGTACAACGCCGACTTCGACGGCGACCAAATGGCCGTGCACGTACCGCTGACGCTGGAAGCCCAGCTCGAAGCGCGTGCGTTGATGATGTCGACCAACAACATTCTGTCGCCAGCAAACGGTGAGCCAATCATCGTTCCGTCGCAGGACGTTGTATTGGGTCTGTACTACATGACTCGTGAAGCGATCAACGCCAAGGGTGAAGGTCGTGTGTTCGCGGATCTGCAGGAAGTTGACCGTGTGTTCCGTGCCGGCGAAGCCGCACTGCACGCCAAGATCAAGGTTCGTATCAACGAAACCGTGAACGATCGTGACGGCAACAGCGTGGACAACACCCGTATCGTCGACACTACTGTCGGCCGTGCGCTGCTGTTCCAGGTTGTACCGAAAGGTCTGTCGTTCGACGTCGTCAACCTGCCGATGAAGAAAAAGGCGATCTCCAAGCTGATCAACCAGTGCTACCGCGTGGTTGGTCTTAAAGAGACCGTGATCTTCGCTGACCAGTTGATGTACACCGGTTTTGCCTATTCGACCATTTCCGGCGTTTCCATCGGTGTTAACGACTTCGTTATCCCGGATGAAAAAGCCCGCATCATCGGTGCTGCCACCGACGAAGTGAAAGAAATCGAGAGCCAGTACGCCTCCGGCCTGGTAACTCAGGGCGAGAAGTACAACAAAGTGATCGACCTTTGGTCGAAAGCGAACGACGAAGTCTCCAAGGCGATGATGGCCAACCTCTCGAAAGAGAAAGTCATCGACCGTCACGGCGACGAGGTCGAGCAAGAGTCTTTCAACTCGATGTACATGATGGCCGACTCGGGTGCGCGGGGTTCCGCAGCACAGATTCGTCAGCTGGCCGGTATGCGTGGTCTGATGGCCAAGCCGGACGGTTCCATCATTGAAACGCCGATTACTGCGAACTTCCGTGAAGGTCTGAGCGTACTCCAGTACTTCATCTCGACTCACGGTGCTCGTAAAGGTCTGGCGGATACCGCGTTGAAAACTGCGAACTCCGGTTACCTGACTCGTCGTCTGGTAGACGTGGCGCAGGATCTGGTTGTGACCGAGATCGATTGCGGCACCGAACACGGCCTGGTAATGACTCCGCACATTGAAGGCGGTGACGTTGTAGAGCCGTTGGGTGAGCGCGTATTGGGTCGTGTCATTGCCCGTGACGTATTCAAGCCGGGTACCGAGGACGTCATCGTTCCTGCCGGCACTCTGGTAGATGAGAAGTGGGTCGAGTTCATCGAGCTGAATAGCATCGACGAAGTGATCGTGCGTTCGCCGATCAGCTGCGAAACCCGCTACGGTATCTGCGCCAAGTGCTACGGCCGTGACCTGGCTCGTGGTCACCAGGTGAACATCGGTGAGTCGGTCGGCGTTATCGCTGCCCAGTCCATCGGTGAGCCGGGTACCCAGCTGACGATGCGTACGTTCCACATCGGTGGTGCGGCAAGCCGTACTTCCGCAGCCGACAGCGTTCAGGTGAAGAATGGCGGTACCGTCCGTCTGCACAACCTGAAGCACGTTGAGCGCGTGGATGGCAACCTGGTTGCCGTGTCCCGTTCCGGTGAGCTGGCGATTGCTGACGACTTCGGTCGTGAGCGCGAGCGTTACAAGCTGCCGTACGGTGCCGTGATTTCGGTTAAAGAAGGTGACAAGGTCGACGCTGGTGCCATCGTGGCCAAGTGGGATCCGCACACTCACCCGATCGTTACCGAAATGAAAGGTACCGTGACCTACGTGGGCATGGAAGAAGGCATCACGATCAAGCGTCAGACTGACGAATTGACCGGTATGACCAACATTGAAGTACTTGATCCGAAAGATCGTCCAGCCGCCGGCAAGGACATCCGTCCTGCTGTGAAGATGGTCGACGACAACGGCAAGGATCTGCTGCTGCCAGGCACTGACGTTATCGCTCAGTACTTCCTGCCAGCCAACGCCCTGGTCGGTGTTGCGGACGGTGCGAAGATTGCGATCGGTGATGTTATCGCTCGTATCCCGCAAGAAACTTCGAAAACCCGTGACATCACCGGTGGTCTGCCGCGTGTTGCCGACCTGTTCGAAGCTCGTCGTCCGAAAGAGGCGTCGATTCTGGCTGAAGTCAGCGGCACCATCGCGTTCGGTAAAGAGACCAAGGGCAAGCGTCGTCTGGTCATCACCCCGAACGACGGTAGCGATCCGTACGAAGAGCTGATTCCGAAGTGGCGTCACCTGAACGTGTTCGAAGGCGAACAGGTAAACCGCGGCGAAGTTATCTCCGACGGTCCGAGCGATCCGCACGACATCCTGCGTCTGCTGGGTGTCAGCGCGCTGGCCAAGTACATCGTCAACGAAATCCAGGACGTTTACCGTCTGCAAGGCGTGAAGATCAACGACAAGCACATCGAGACCATCCTGCGTCAGATGCTGCGTAAAGTTGAGATCTCCGAGTCGGGCGACTCCAGCTTCATCAAGGGCGACCAGATGGAACTGACTCACGTTCTGGTAGAGAACGAGCGTCTGAATGCGGAAGACAAGTTTGTCTCCAAGTTCACCCGTGTTCTGCTGGGTATCACCAAGGCGTCGTTGTCGACCGAATCGTTCATCTCGGCGGCTTCCTTCCAGGAAACCACCCGCGTACTGACCGAGGCGGCGGTAACCGGCAAGCGCGATTACCTGCGCGGCCTGAAAGAAAACGTGGTCGTGGGTCGTCTGATCCCAGCTGGTACCGGTCTGGCTTATCACAGCGAGCGCAAGCGTCGTCGTGATGCGGACAAACCGTTGCGCGTAAGCGCCAGTGAAGTGGAAGCTGCACTGACCGAAGCGCTGAACTCAAGCGGTAACTGAGTTCTGCGAAAAATGAGCTGAGGCCCTGATCGCGCCGTTCATCGAATCGAGACAATTTGTCGAAGTTCGATGGGCGGGGAGGTCGGGGCCTTGCCTTGACTGGGGGCAAGATCCTCTTTAGACTCTTGATCCCCTAAATTTGGCGGGAATCCGTTCCTGTCATTTTGCTTTTCTTGCAAGACAATAGCGTCGCAAGACAACAGTGGAGCTAGTAGATGGCAACTATCAACCAGCTGGTACGTCAGCCGCGTAAGCGTATCGTCGAGAAATCCGACGTACCTGCGCTGCAGAACTGCCCGCAACGTCGTGGCGTATGCACCCGTGTGTACACCACTACGCCGAAAAAACCTAACTCGGCACTGCGTAAAGTATGCCGTGTGCGCCTGACCAACGGTTTCGAGGTTTCCTCGTATATCGGTGGTGAAGGCCACAACCTGCAAGAGCACAGCGTGGTTCTGATCCGTGGCGGTCGTGTAAAAGACTTGCCAGGTGTTCGTTACCACACCGTTCGCGGCTCCTTGGATACTTCGGGCGTTAAAGGCCGTAACCAGGGTCGTTCGAAGTACGGTACCAAACGTCCGAAGTAATCGGCCGTTTTGCAGATTTTTATTTTACTGAGTCGATAAGAGTAAGGTCGGGCGCGCATCCTCGCGGATCTGTCCCGAACTAACCTGAAGACCGTTTGAGGGCTTATCAATGCCAAGACGTCGCGTAGCAGCAAAGCGTGAGATTCTGGACGATCCGAAATACGGAAGCCAAATCCTCGCCAAATTCATGAACCACGTTATGGAAAGCGGCAAGAAAGCCGTTGCCGAACGTATCGTTTATGGTGCCCTGGAAACCGTTGCGGCTCGCAAGACCGGCACCGATCCCCTGGAACTCTTCGAAAAAGCACTCGACGCCATCGCTCCGCTGGTCGAAGTGAAGTCGCGCCGCGTTGGTGGTGCTACTTACCAGGTTCCGGTCGAGGTTCGTCCGTCCCGTCGTAACGCTCTGGCAATGCGCTGGTTGGTAGACTTCGCCCGCAAGCGTGGCGAGAAGTCTATGGCTCTGCGCTTGGCTGGCGAGCTGCTGGATGCTGCTGAAGGTAAAGGTGCTGCTGTTAAGAAGCGTGAAGACGTGCACCGTATGGCCGAAGCTAACAAAGCTTTCTCGCACTACCGCTTCTAATTTTAGCTTCACTAATTTTGCGAGGGCTTTATGGCTCGTACTACTGCAATCAACCGCTATCGTAACATTGGTATCTGTGCTCACGTTGACGCGGGCAAGACCACCACTACCGAGCGGATCCTGTTTTACACAGGTCTGAGCCACAAAATGGGCGAGGTGCATGATGGCGCCGCGACCACCGACTGGATGGTGCAGGAGCAGGAGCGGGGTATTACCATTACTTCCGCTGCTGTTACCACTTTCTGGAAGGGTTCCCGTGGTCAGTATGACAACTATCGCGTGAACGTTATCGATACCCCGGGTCACGTTGACTTCACAATTGAAGTAGAGCGTTCCCTGCGCGTGCTTGACGGCGCTGTGGTTGTATTCTGCGGTACCTCCGGTGTTGAGCCTCAGTCCGAAACAGTATGGCGTCAAGCCAACAAGTACGGTGTTCCACGTATTGTTTACGTGAACAAGATGGACCGTGCCGGTGCGGACTTCCTGCGCGTTGTCGGCCAGATCAAGAATCGTCTGGGTCATACTCCGGTTCCAGTACAGCTGGCCATCGGTGCAGAAGATAACTTCGAAGGTCAGGTTGATCTGATCAAGATGAAGGCTATCTATTGGAACGAAGACGACAAGGGCACTACCTATCGTGAGGAAGAAATTCCTGCGAATCTGGTAGAGCTGGCCAACGAGTGGCGCAACAACATGGTTGAGGCGGCTGCCGAAGCCAGCGAAGAACTGATGAACAAGTACCTTGAAGAAGGTGAGCTGACCGTCGAAGAGATCAAGGCAGGCCTGCGTGCGCGCACCCTGGCCAGCGAGATCGTTCCGGCTGTCTGCGGTTCGTCGTTCAAGAACAAGGGTGTTCCCCTGGTTCTCGACGCCGTTATCGACTTCCTGCCTGCTCCGACCGAGATCCCTGCGATCAAGGGTATCCACCCTGATCTGATCGACGTGCCGAAAGACGAAGTCAAACCAGAGCAGTACGACGAGCGTCACGCTGATGACGACGAGCCGTTCTCGGCGCTGGCGTTCAAGATTGCCACCGACCCGTTCGTGGGTACTCTGACCTTCGTTCGCGTTTACTCGGGCTTCTTGACCTCCGGTGACTCCGTCATCAACTCGGTCAAGGGCAAGAAAGAGCGCGTTGGTCGTATGGTTCAGATGCACGCCAACCAGCGTGAAGAGATCAAGGAAGTACGTGCGGGCGACATCGCCGCTCTGATCGGCATGAAGGACGTCACCACCGGTGATACCCTGTGCAACGCCGACAAGCCGATCATCCTCGAGCGTATGGATTTCCCTGAGCCTGTGATTTCGCTCTCCGTTGAGCCGAAAACCAAGCAGGACCAGGAAAAGATGGGTATCGCACTGGGCAAGCTGGCCCAGGAAGACCCGTCGTTCCGCGTCAAGACCGATGAAGAAACCGGTCAGACCATCATCTCCGGTATGGGTGAGCTGCACCTGGACATCCTCGTTGACCGCATGAAGCGCGAGTTCAACGTCGAGGCCAACATCGGCAAGCCGCAGGTTTCGTACCGCGAGAAGATCACCAAGTCCAACGTCGAGATCGAAGGCAAGTTCGTTCGTCAGTCGGGTGGTCGTGGTCAGTTCGGTCACTGCTGGATCCGCTTCTCCGAGCCGGATGCCGACGAAAAAGGCAACATCACCGAAGGTCTGGTTTTCACCAACGAAGTTGTTGGTGGTGTGGTTCCTAAGGAATACATTCCAGCGATTCAGAAGGGTATCGAAGAGCAGATGAAGAACGGCGTTGTTGCCGGCTATCCGCTGATCGGCCTGAAGGCTACCGTGTTTGACGGTTCCTACCATGACGTCGACTCCAACGAGATGGCGTTCAAGGTCGCTGCTTCGATGGCAACCAAGCAACTGGCCCAGAAGGGTGGTGGCGTGGTTCTCGAGCCGATCATGAAGGTGGAAGTTGTTACTCCGGAAGACTACCTGGGTGACGTGATGGGTGACCTGAACCGTCGTCGTGGTCTGGTTCAGGGCATGGAGGACTCGGTTTCCGGTCGTGTCGTTCGTGCTGAAGTTCCGCTCGGAGAGATGTTCGGTTACGCAACCGACGTTCGTTCCATGTCTCAGGGTCGCGCGAGCTACTCCATGGAATTCTCCAAATACGCCGAAGCTCCGTCGAACATCGTCGAAGCTCTCGTTAAAAAACAAGGCTGATTCAGCCCCCCTTTAGGCTAGGAGTTAATTGTCGTGGCTAAAGAAAAATTTGATCGTTCCCTACCGCACGTAAACGTTGGCACCATCGGCCACGTTGACCACGGTAAAACCACTCTGACCGCTGCTCTGACTCGCGTCTGCTCCGAAGTTTTCGGTTCGGCCGTAGTTGAATTCGACAAGATCGACAGCGCTCCAGAAGAAAAAGCTCGCGGTATCACCATCAACACCGCGCACGTTGAGTACAACTCGAACATTCGTCACTACGCTCACGTTGACTGCCCAGGTCACGCTGACTACGTGAAGAACATGATCACCGGTGCTGCCCAGATGGACGGCGCGATCCTGGTTTGCTCGGCTGCCGATGGTCCGATGCCACAAACTCGTGAGCACATCCTGCTGTCCCGTCAGGTAGGTGTTCCGTACATCGTGGTTTTCCTGAACAAGGCTGATCTGGTAGACGACGCAGAGCTGCTGGAACTGGTTGAGATGGAAGTTCGCGACCTGCTGTCCACCTATGACTTCCCAGGTGACGACACTCCGATCATCATCGGTTCGGCTCGTATGGCGCTGGAAGGCAAAGACGACAACGAAATGGGCACCACTGCTGTCAAGAAGCTGGTGGAAACTCTGGACAGCTACATCCCAGAGCCAGAGCGTGCTATCGACAAGCCGTTCCTGATGCCAATCGAAGACGTGTTCTCGATTTCGGGTCGCGGTACTGTTGTGACCGGTCGTATCGAGCGCGGTATCGTTCGCGTTCAGGATCCGCTGGAAATCGTTGGTCTGCGTGACACCACCACCACCACCTGCACCGGTGTTGAGATGTTCCGCAAGCTGCTGGACGAAGGCCGTGCTGGCGAGAACTGCGGCGTTCTGCTGCGTGGTACCAAGCGTGACGACGTTGAGCGTGGTCAGGTTCTGGTCAAGCCAGGTTCGGTTAAGCCGCACACCAAGTTCACCGCAGAAGTTTACGTTCTGAGCAAGGAAGAAGGCGGTCGTCACACTCCGTTCTTCAAAGGCTACCGTCCACAGTTCTACTTCCGTACTACTGACGTGACCGGTAACTGCGAACTGCCAGAAGGCGTTGAAATGGTAATGCCAGGTGACAACATTCAAATGACTGTTACCCTGATCAAAACCATCGCGATGGAAGACGGTCTGCGTTTCGCAATCCGTGAAGGCGGCCGTACCGTTGGTGCTGGCGTCGTAGCTAAAATCATCGAGTGATCTCTTTGTTGAGATAGCTTTGATGAGTTGAAAAAGCCCCCGCTTAGCGGGGGCTTTTTTATTGGGTTGACACCTATCGGGGGCGTCTATAGAATTGCGCCTCCTTTTAACGGGCGTATTGCGCCCGGTGGGAATAGCAGCCGGAGTCTGAAATCCAATGCAAAATCAGCAAATCCGTATCAGGTTGAAGGCTTTTGACCATCGCCTGATCGACCAATCAACCCAGGAAATCGTGGAAACCGCGAAACGTACTGGTGCTCAAGTGCGTGGTCCAATTCCACTGCCTACCCGTAAAGAGCGGTTCACCGTTCTGGTTTCCCCGCACGTCAACAAAGACGCGCGTGACCAGTACGAGATCCGCACTCATAAGCGCGTTCTGGACATCGTCCAGCCAACGGATAAAACCGTTGATGCTCTTATGAAGCTTGATCTTGCGGCCGGTGTGGAAGTGCAGATCAGCCTCGGCTAAGACTCGGTCTTGGTCGTGTAACGCTCTGAAATGGGCGGCCATAGCGGGTGAAAGCCCCGTACACTCATGAGGTTTACAACATGACTATTGGTGTAGTCGGTCGTAAAGCGGGTATGACCCGTATTTTCACCGAAGAAGGTGTCTCCATTCCGGTCACGGTCATTGAGATCGAGCCGAATCGCGTCACCCAGTTCAAAACTGAAGAAACCGATGGCTATCGTGCAGTGCAAGTCACTGTCGGCGAGCGTCGTGCTTCCCGTGTTACAGCTGCTCAAGCTGGCCACTTCGCCAAGGCGAACGTTGCCGCTGGTCGTACCGTTATGGAATTTCGTCTTGAAGAAGGCGAGTACCAGGCCGGCGATCTGATCAACGCTGAAATCTTCGCTGCTGGTCAACTGGTTGATGTAACCGGTCAGTCCAAAGGTAAAGGCTTCCAGGGTACGATCAAGCGTTGGAACTTCCGCGGGCAAGATAACACCCACGGTAACTCCGTATCCCACCGCGTCCCAGGCTCTATCGGCCAGTGCCAGACTCCTGGTCGTGTATTCAAGGGCAAAAAAATGTCCGGTCATATGGGCGCTGAGCGCGTGACCGTGCAGTCCCTGGAAGTAGTGCGCGTGGACGCTGAACGCAATCTGTTGTTGGTCAAGGGCGCTGTACCTGGCGCTACTGGCGGCAACCTGGTTGTACGTCCGGCAGCCAAGGCTCGCGGTTAAGGGGAAGCTGACATGCAATTAAATGTAAATGACGCTCAAGCGATCGAAGTTTCCGAACTGACATTTGGCGGCGAGTTCAACGAGACGCTGGTTCACCAAGCAGTCGTGGCCTACATGGCTGGCGGCCGTCAGGGTAGCAAGCAGCAGAAGACCCGTTCCGACGTTCGTGGTGGCGGCAAGCGCCCATGGCGTCAGAAAGGTACTGGCCGTGCTCGTGCCGGTACTATCCGCAGCCCAATCTGGCGCGGCGGCGGCACCACCTTCGCAGCTCGTCCACAGGATCACTCCCAGAAGCTGAACAAGAAGATGTATCGCGCAGCAATGCGCTCCATCCTTGCTGAGCTGGTGCGTACTGATCGTCTGGTCGTGGTTCAGGATTTCGCAGTTGAAACTCCGAAAACCAAAGACCTGCTGGGCAAACTGAACAACATGAGCCTGACCGACGTTCTGATCGTGTCGGACGCTGTTGATCAGAACCTGTACCTGGCTGCTCGTAACCTGCCACACGTAGATGTACGTGACGTGCAAGGTTCCGATCCAGTTAGTCTGATCGCATACGACAAGGTGTTGATCACCGTGTCGGCCGTGAAGAAATTCGAGGAGCTGCTGGGATGAACCAGGAACGCGTATTTAAAGTTCTGCTTGGCCCGCACGTTTCCGAGAAGGCTACGGTTCTGGCAGACAAGAAAGGCCAGTTCGTTTTCAAGGTTGCTACTGACGCAACCAAGCTGGAAATCAAGAAGGCCGTCGAAAGCCTGTTCAGCGTGAAAGTTGAGCGTGTTACTACCCTGAACGTTCTGGGTAAGAGCAAGCGCACCGCTCGCGGTCTGGGCAAGCGTAATGACTGGAAGAAGGCAGTTATCTCCCTTCAGCCAGGCCAAGATCTCGATTTCAGCAGCAGTGCTGAGTAAGGAAGGGGTGCATCATGGCAATCGTTAAATGCAAACCGACTTCCCCTGGCCGCCGTTTTGTGGTCAAGGTGGTCAACCAGGAGCTGCATAAAGGAGCTCCTCACGCACCGCTGCTCGAGAAAAAATCGAAGTCTGGTGGTCGTAACAACAATGGCCGCATTACCACTCGTCACGTCGGTGGTGGTCATAAGCAGCATTATCGTCTGGTCGACTTCCGTCGCAACGACAAAGATGGCATCGCTGCCACTGTCGAGCGTATCGAATACGATCCAAACCGTACTGCTCACATCGCTCTGCTGCTGTACGCAGATGGCGAGCGTCGCTACATCATCGCCCCTAAAGGCGTGAGCGCTGGCGACCAGCTGATCGCAGGTGCTCTGGCGCCGATCAAGCCGGGCAACGCTCTGCAACTGCGCAACATTCCAGTTGGTAGCACCGTACACGGCATCGAACTGAAGCCAGGTAAAGGCGCGCAAATCGCTCGTTCCGCTGGTGCTTCGGCTCAGCTGATCGCTCGTGAAGGCGTTTACGTGACCCTGCGTCTGCGTTCCGGTGAAATGCGTAAAGTACTGGCTGAGTGCCGTGCGACCCTGGGCGAAGTCTCGAACTCCGAGCACAGCCTGCGTTCGCTGGGTAAAGCTGGTGCCAAGCGCTGGCGTGGCGTTCGCCCAACCGTTCGTGGTGTTGCCATGAACCCGGTTGACCACCCACATGGTGGTGGTGAAGGTCGTACCTCTGGTGGTCGTCATCCGGTATCGCCATGGGGCTTCCCGACTAAGGGCGCGAAGACTCGTGGTAATAAGCGTACCGACAAAATGATCGTCCGTCGTCGCAAGTAAATAGAGGGATACGACAGTGCCACGTTCTCTGAAAAAAGGTCCTTTTATTGATCTTCACCTACTGAAGAAGATCGAAGTGGCGGCGGAAAAAAACGATCGCAAACCAATTAAGACTTGGTCGCGTCGTTCGATGATCCTGCCACAAATGGTCGGTCTGACCATCGCTGTACACAACGGTCGTCAGCACGTCCCAGTTCTCGTAAACGAAGACATGGTCGGCCACAAACTGGGCGAGTTCGCCGGTACCCGCACTTATCGCGGGCACGTGGCAGACAAGAAAGCCAAGCGTTAAGGGGTAAGGAAATGGAAGTAGCCGCTAAGTTGTCGGGCGCTCGAATCTCCGCCCAGAAAGCCCGCTTGGTCGCCGACCAGATCCGCGGGAAGAAGGTGGGCGAAGCGCTCAACCTGTTGGCTTTCAGCAGTAAGAAAGCCGCCGAGATCATGAAAAAAGTGCTGGAGTCGGCCGTAGCCAACGCCGAGCATAACGAAGGCGCAGACGTTGATGACCTGAAGGTCAGCACCGTTTTCGTCAACGAAGGGCGTTCGCTGAAGCGCATCATGCCACGTGCCAAAGGCCGTGCTGATCGCATCGTCAAGCGGTCTTGCCATATCACTGTCAAGGTTGCTGACAAGTAACGGAGTCGAAGAGATGGGTCAGAAAGTACATCCCATTGGCATTCGCCTGGGAATCGTCAAGGAGCACACCTCCGTCTGGTACGCAGACGGTCGGACTTATGCGGACTATTTGCTCGCAGATCTGAAGGTGCGTGAGTATCTCCAAGACAAACTAAAAAGCGCGTCCGTAAGCCGTATCGATATCCATCGCCCGGCTCAAACTGCACGCATCACCATCCACACCGCTCGTCCAGGTATCGTTATCGGGAAGAAAGGTGAGGATGTTGAAAAACTGCGTCAGGACCTGACCAAGCAAATGGGTGTGCCTGTGCACATCAATATCGAAGAGATCCGCAAGCCGGAGCTCGACGGTATGCTGGTTGCCCAGAGCGTAGCTCAGCAGCTGGAGCGTCGTGTGATGTTCCGTCGCGCCATGAAGCGCGCCGTACAGAACGCCATGCGCATTGGTGCCAAAGGCATCAAAATCCAAGTGAGCGGTCGTCTCGGCGGTGCTGAAATCGCACGTACTGAATGGTATCGCGAAGGTCGTGTGCCACTGCACACCCTGCGTGCCGATATCGACTATGCCACCTACGAAGCTCACACCACCTACGGTGTGATCGGTGTAAAGGTTTGGATCTTCAAAGGCGAAGTAATTGGTGGTCGCCAAGAAGAACTGAAACCACAAGCACCAGCGCCTCGTAAAAAAGCTGCTAAGTAAGGGGTACGCCAAATGTTGCAACCAAAGCGTACGAAGTTCCGCAAGCAGATGACCGGCCACAATCGTGGTCTGGCACTGCGCGGTAGCAAAGTCAGCTTCGGCGAGTTCGCGCTGAAGTCTGTTGCTCGTGGTCGTCTCACCGCTCGTCAGATCGAGTCAGCGCGTCGTGCTCTGACCCGTCACGTAAAACGTGGTGGCAAGATCTGGATCCGTGTATTCCCGGACAAGCCGATCTCCAAGAAGCCTCTCGAGGTTCGTATGGGTAAAGGTAAGGGTAACGTGGAATACTGGGTTGCCCAGATTCAGCCAGGCAAAGTCCTGTATGAAATCGAGGGTGTTTCTGAAGAGCTGGCGCGTGAGGCTTTCGCCCTGGCTGCTGCAAAGCTGCCGCTCGCCACCTCCTTTGTTAAACGGACGGTGATGTGATGAAAGCGAATGAACTTCGTGAAAAATCCGCACAGCAGCTGAACGAGCAACTGCTCGGCTTGCTGCGCGACCAGTTCAATCTGCGCATGCAGAAAGCAACTGGCCAGTTGGGGCAGTCTCATCTGCTCTCGCAAGTTAAGCGTGACATCGCTCGCGTGAAGACTGTGCTCAACCAGCAGGCAGGTAAGTGATCATGGCTGAAGCCGAAAAAACTGTCCGTACGCTGACTGGCCGTGTTGTCAGCGACAAGATGGACAAAACCATCACCGTTCTGATCGAGCGTCGCGTTAAGCACCCGATCTACGGTAAATACGTTAAGCGTTCGACTAAGCTGCACGCGCACGACGAAACCAATCAGTGCCACATCGGCGACAAAGTCACTATTCGTGAAACTCGTCCGATGGCCAAGACCAAGTCTTGGGCGCTGGTTGATGTTCTCGAACGCGCTGTGGAAGTCTAAGGGCTAGGGGTCGGAGAAATTATATGATTCAGACTCAATCCATGCTCGATGTGGCCGATAACAGCGGCGCTCGCCGCGTTATGTGCATCAAGGTGCTGGGTGGCTCCCATCGTCGTTACGCTGGTATCGGTGACATCATCAAAGTTACCGTGAAGGAAGCAATTCCTCGCGGTAAGGTGAAAAAAGGCCAAGTGATGACTGCTGTTGTAGTCCGCACTCGTCACGGCGTACGTCGTGCTGATGGCTCCATTATCCGCTTTGATGGCAACGCTGCTGTTCTGCTGAACAACAAGCAAGAGCCGATCGGCACCCGTATCTTTGGGCCAGTGACCCGTGAACTTCGTACCGAGAAGTTCATGAAGATCGTCTCGCTCGCCCCAGAAGTGCTGTAAGGAGATCCGACATGCAAAAGATTCGTCGTGACGACGAGATCATCGTGATCGCCGGCAAAGACAAAGGTAAGCGCGGTAAGGTGCTGAAGGTTCTCGCTGACAACCGTCTGGTTGTTGGTGGTCTGAACCTGGTCAAGCGTCATACCAAGCCTAACCCGATGTCGGGCGTACAGGGCGGTATCGTCGAGAAAGAAGCGCCACTGCACGCTTCCAACGTTGCCATCTTCAACGGCGAAACCAACAAGGCTGATCGCGTTGGTTTCAAAGTGGAAGACGGTAAGAAAATTCGTGTCTTCAAGTCGACCCAAAAAGCGGTTGATGCTTGAACACTGCTAGGTAGAAGACCATGGCACGACTACAAGAGATTTACCGGAAGGAAATCGCTCCCAAGCTGAAGGAAGAACTGAAGCTTGGCAACGTGATGGAAGTTCCGCGCGTTACCAAAATCACCCTGAACATGGGTCTGGGCGAAGCGATCGGTGACAAAAAAGTCATCGAGCACGCTGTTGCTGACCTGGAAAAGATCACCGGCCAGAAAGTCGTTGTGACCTACGCTCGCAAATCCATCGCTGGCTTTAAAGTCCGTGAAGGTTGGCCGATCGGCGTCAAAGTGACCCTGCGCCGTGAGCGTATGTACGAGTTCCTGGATCGTCTGCTGTCGATCTCCCTGCCTCGGGTTCGCGACTTCCGCGGCCTGAATGCCAAGTCCTTCGACGGTCGTGGCAACTACAGCATGGGCGTGAAAGAGCAGATCATTTTCCCGGAAATCGACTACGACAAGATCGATGCTCTCCGCGGTCTGGACATTACCCTGACCACCACTGCCAAGAACGATGACGAAGGCCGCGCTCTGCTGCGTGCTTTCAAATTCCCGTTCCGCAACTGATTGGAGTAGGAAAATGGCCAAGAAGAGCATGAAAAACCGTGAGCTGAAGCGTCAACTCACCGTTGCCAAGTACGCCGTCAAGCGTGCAGCGCTGAAAGCTATCATCGTCGATCTGAACGCAAGTCCAGAAGCGCGTTGGGAAGCTACCGTAGCTCTGCAGAAGCAACCACGTGACGCTAGCGCTTCGCGCATGCGTAACCGTTGCCGTCTGACCGGTCGTCCGCATGGCGTTTACCGCAAGTTCGGCCTGGGCCGTAACAAGCTGCGTGAAGCTGCAATGCGTGGTGACGTTCCAGGTCTGGTTAAAGCCAGCTGGTAATTGCTGTCAAAGTCTCGATGGTCGGGGTCGCAAGAACCTGACCATCGGTGGCCTTGAACATGAATCAAGCCCCTTTTGGGGCTTGATTCATTTCTGGGGTGTGTCTAGAATGACCGGCTCGCCTGAGCCCGTGTTTTTCTGCCCGGAATTTCTCGGCGACAAGTAGTAGCCGCAAGGCTAATTTTTCTGTATTAGGAGCGTCTAGCCCATGAGTATGCAGGACCCGTTAGCGGACATGCTAACTCGAATCCGTAATGCCCAGATGGCTGAAAAGTCCGTCGTAAGCATGCCTTCTTCCACGTTGAAGGTGGCTGTAGCTAAAGTTCTTAAGGACGAAGGTTACATCGCGGGTTATCAGATCAGCAGCGAAACCAAACCACTGCTGTCTATCGAGCTGAAATATTTCGAAGGCCGTCCGGTTATCGAAGAAGTCAAGCGCGTTAGCCGTCCAGGCTTGCGTCAGTACAAGTCCGTCGAAGAACTGCCAAAAGTACGTGGCGGTCTCGGCGTGTCTATCGTCTCCACCAACAAAGGTGTGATGACTGATCGTGCTGCGCGCGCTGCCGGTGTCGGCGGCGAAGTTCTTTGCACTGTGTTCTAAGGGGGGATAAGCATGTCTCGCGTCGCTAAGAACCCCGTTAAGCTGCCAGCCGGTGTCGAAGTAAAATTCGCAGGCCAACAGCTTTCGGTGAAGGGTGCCAAGGGTACTCTTGAACTGAACGTCCATTCGTCCGTTGAGATCGTTGAAGAAGCCGGTGAGCTGCGTTTTGCTGCTCGCAATGGCGATCAGCAGACTCGCGCAATGGCCGGTACCACTCGTGCGTTGGTAAACAACATGGTCCAGGGCGTAAGCCAAGGCTTCGAGCGCAAGCTCCAGCTGATCGGTGTTGGTTATAAAGCGCAAGCAAAAGGTCAGGTGCTGAACTTGGCTCTTGGCTTCTCGCACCCAGTGGATTACGAACTGCCGGAAGGCATCACCGCTGAGACTCCTAGCCAGACCGATATCCTGATCAAGGGCATCGACAAGCAGCTGGTAGGTCAAGTGGCCGCCGAGATCCGCGACTTCCGTCCACCAGAGCCGTACAAAGGCAAAGGTGTGCGCTACGCGGACGAAGTCGTCCGTCGTAAAGAAGCCAAGAAGAAGTAGGGCATAGCAAATGACCGACAAAAAAGTTACTCGACTGCGTCGCGCTCGCAAAGCACGCCTGAAAATGCACGAACTCGAAGTCGTGCGTCTCTGCGTGTTCCGCTCTTCGCAGCACATCTACGCCCAGGTCATTTCGGCCGACGGCAACAAAGTCCTGGCAAGCGCCTCGACTTTGGATAAAGAACTGCGTGATGGCGCCACTGGCAACATCGACGCGGCCACTAAGGTTGGCCAGCTGGTCGCTACGCGTGCTAAGGCCGCTGGCGTCTCGCAGGTGGCTTTCGACCGCTCTGGCTTCAAGTACCATGGCCGCGTTAAAGCGCTGGCTGATGCTGCTCGTGAAGCTGGGCTGGAGTTCTAAGTTATGTCAAATAACGACCAAAAGCGCGACGAAGGCTACATCGAGAAGCTGGTTCAAGTTAACCGCGTAGCCAAAACCGTTAAAGGCGGCCGTATCTTCACTTTCACCGCGTTGACCGTGGTTGGTGATGGTAAAGGGCGTGTTGGCTTCGGCCGTGGCAAGTCGCGTGAAGTGCCTGCTGCGATCCAGAAGGCAATGGAAGCTGCTCGCCGCAACATGATCCAGGTTGATCTGAACGGCACCACTCTGCAGTACGCAATGAAGTCTGCCCATGGCGCTTCGAAGGTGTACATGCAGCCTGCTTCTGAAGGTACCGGTATCATCGCTGGCGGCGCTATGCGTGCTGTCCTCGAAGTTGCTGGCGTTCAGAACGTTCTGGCCAAGTGCTACGGCTCGACTAACCCAGTAAACGTGGTTCACGCCACTTTCAAGGGTCTGAAAGCTATGCAGTCTCCTGAATCCATTGCAGCCAAGCGTGGCCTGCGTGTTGAGGAGATCAAGTAATCATGGCTACCGTTAAAGTTACGCTGATCAAAAGCATGACCGGCCGCATCCCTAACCACAAACTGTGCGTTAAGGGTCTGGGTCTGCGTCGCATCGGTCACACTGTAGAAGTCCAGGATACTCCCGAGAATCGCGGGATGATCAACAAGGCTTACTACATGCTGCGTGTCGAGGGTTAATCGATGAAACTCAATGATCTGAGTCCAGCGCCGGGTTCCCGTCGCGAAAAGCATCGTCCGGGCCGTGGTATCGGTAGTGGTTTGGGTAAGACTGGTGGCCGTGGTCACAAAGGTCAGACTTCCCGCTCCGGTGGCACCATCGCTCCAGGCTTTGAAGGCGGTCAACAGCCGCTGCATCGTCGCCTGCCGAAGTTCGGTTTCGTTTCCCTGAAAGCCATGGACCGCGCAGAAGTGCGTCTGTCCGAGCTGGCTAAAGTGGAAGGCGACATCGTCACCGTGCAGTCCCTGAAAGATGCCAACGTGATCAACGTCAACGTACAGCGCGTGAAAATCATGCTGTCCGGTGAAGTGGCTCGCGCTGTCACTATCGGCAAGGGAATCGGCGCCACCAAAGGTGCGCGTGCGGCTATCGAAGCAGCTGGCGGCAAGTTCGAGGAATAAATGGCTAAGCAAGGTGCTCTCTCTGCGCTCGGCAAAGGCGGTATGTCTGAACTTTGGGCTCGTCTGCGTTTTCTGTTCCTGGCGATTATCGTCTACCGAATAGGCGCACACATCCCGGTTCCAGGTATCAACCCGGATCGACTCGCGGACCTGTTTCGACAGAATGAGGGGACCATTCTTAGCTTGTTCAACATGTTTTCCGGCGGCGCGCTGGAGCGGATGAGCATCTTTGCACTGGGGATCATGCCGTACATTTCGGCATCGATCATCATGCAGTTGATGACCGCCGTCAGCCCGCAGCTGGAGCAGTTGAAGAAGGAAGGTGAAGCTGGCCGTCGCAAGATCAGCCAGTACACCCGCTACGGCACCGTCGTCCTCGCTCTCGTTCAGGCCATTGGCATGTCCATTGGTCTGGCGGGGCAGGGCGTTGCGTTCACTGGTGACTTTGGCTTCCATTTCGTTGCGGTCTCCACGTTTGTGGCTGGCGCGATGTTCATGATGTGGCTGGGTGAGCAGATTACTGAGCGTGGTGTAGGCAACGGTATCTCGATGTTGATTTTTTCGGGTATCGTCGCCGGTCTTCCGAGAGCAATCGGGCAGTCTTTCGAGTCTGCGCGTCAGGGCGATATCAACATCTTCGCTTTGGTTGCCATCGGTTTGCTGGCAGTAGCGATTATCGGTTTCGTGGTGTTTATTGAGCGTGGTCAGCGTCGTATCGCTGTTCACTACGCCAAGCGTCAGCAGGGCCGCAAGGTTTTTGCTGCGCAGACAAGCCACTTGCCGCTGAAGGTGAACATGGCCGGTGTTATTCCGGCTATTTTCGCGAGCAGCATTTTGCTGTTCCCGGCTTCGTTGGGTGCCTGGTTCGGTCAGTCTGAAGGTATGGGCTGGTTGCAGGACATCTCGCAGTCGATCGCTCCTGGTCAGCCGTTGAATATTCTGCTGTTTAGTGCAGGGATTATTTTCTTCTGCTTCTTCTATACGGCGTTGATGTTCAATCCGAAAGACGTAGCGGAAAACCTGAAGAAGTCCGGTGCCTTTATTCCGGGCATCCGTCCAGGTGAGCAGTCCGCGCGCTATATTGATGGCGTTTTGACTCGCTTGACCATGTTCGGTGCTCTTTACATGACGGCCGTGTGCTTGTTGCCCCAGTTCCTGGTGGTAGCGGCAAACGTTCCGTTCTACCTTGGCGGGACCTCGTTGCTGATCGTGGTCGTGGTTGTGATGGACTTCATGTCCCAAGTACAATCGCACCTCGTTTCGCACCAGTACGAATCCCTGATGAAGAAAGCCAACCTGAAGGGTTACGGCAGCGGCATGTTGCGCTGAGTACCCATAAGGTTCGAGGAGTTGGTGATGAAAGTTCGTGCATCGGTGAAAAAGCTGTGCCGTAACTGCAAGATTATTCGCCGCGAAGGTGTTGTTCGAGTAATTTGCAGCGCGGAACCGCGTCACAAACAGCGCCAAGGCTGAGTGTGATTGTGCTTCAAGCCCGGTAGCTAGTGCGCTACCGGGTTGATTATTTGTTATTACAGCGATATTATCTCGCGCCCTATTTCTTGGCTTCCGGGGCGTAGGTAGCTGTCAATTGGAGTCCCACTGAATGGCCCGTATTGCAGGCGTTAACATTCCAGATAACAAGCATACTGTTATCTCGCTGACCTACATCTATGGTGTTGGTCGCACTACTGCACAGAAGATCTGTGCAGAGACTGGGGTAAACCCAGCCGCAAAGATCAAGGATCTGAGCGACGAGCAGATTGAACAGCTGCGTGGCGAAGTGGCGAAGTTCACCACTGAAGGTGACCTGCGTCGCGAAATCAACATGAAAATCAAGCGCTTGATGGACCTCGGTTGCTATCGCGGTCTGCGTCATCGTCGTGGTCTGCCAGTACGCGGTCAGCGTACCAAGACCAACGCGCGTACCCGTAAAGGTCCGCGTAAGCCGATCCGCAAGTAATCGCCCCAGCGAATCGACAGGAATTTAATCATGGCAAAACCTGCTGCTCGTCCTCGTAAAAAAGTTAAAAAGACAGTGGTTGATGGCATCGCCCACATCCATGCTTCTTTTAACAACACCATCGTGACCATCACCGACCGTCAAGGTAACGCTCTTTCCTGGGCTACCTCCGGTGGTTCGGGTTTCCGCGGTTCCCGCAAGTCCACCCCGTTCGCTGCTCAAGTAGCTGCTGAGCGTGCTGGTCAAGCTGCGCTGGAATACGGCCTGAAAAACCTCGACGTGAACGTCAAGGGTCCAGGTCCAGGTCGTGAATCCGCAGTCCGCGCTTTGAACGGCTGTGGCTACAAGATCGCCAGCATCACCGACGTGACGCCAATCCCGCACAACGGGTGCCGTCCGCCGAAGAA
Organism: Pseudomonas sp. B15(2017); assembly: GCF_002113215.1. Taxonomy (NCBI): domain Bacteria; kingdom Pseudomonadati; phylum Pseudomonadota; class Gammaproteobacteria; order Pseudomonadales; family Pseudomonadaceae; genus Pseudomonas; species Pseudomonas sp. B15(2017). The sequence goes on along the minus strand of NZ_NEJZ01000025.1, from coordinate 49,696 downwards.
GCGCCGCGTGTAATCCAGGAGATTGTAAAGAATGGCTCGTTACATTGGTCCAAAATGCAAACTCGCTCGTCGCGAAGGCACCGATCTCTTCCTGAAGAGCGGCGTGCGCGCGATCGAATCGAAGTGCAACATTGAAGCAGCACCTGGTATCCACGGCCAACGCCGCGGTCGCCAGTCCGACTACGGCACCCAACTGCGTGAAAAGCAGAAGGTCCGTCGTATCTACGGCGTTCTCGAGCGTCAGTTCAGCGGCTACTACAAAGAAGCTGCTGGCAAGAAAGGTGCAACCGGTGAGAACCTGCTGCAACTGCTCGAATGCCGTCTGGACAACGTTGTATACCGTATGGGCTTTGGTTCGACTCGTGCCGAATCCCGTCAGCTGGTATCGCACAAGTCGATCAGCGTTAACGGTCAGACCGTGAACGTTCCGTCCTACCAGGTTCGTGCTGGTGACGTGGTTGCTGTTCGCGAGAAAGCAAAAAACCAACTTCGCATTGTCCAAGCTCTCGATCTGTGTGCCCAACGTGGCCGCGTAGAATGGGTAGAAGTAGACACTGAGAAGAAGTCGGGCGTTTTCAAGAACGTTCCTGCTCGCAGTGATCTGTCCGCCGACATCAACGAAAGCCTGATTGTCGAGCTCTACTCCAAGTAAGGGCTAGAAAATAGGTGCATCCATGCAGATTTCGGTAAATGAGTTCCTGACACCCCGCCACATTGATGTGCAGGTTGTCAGTCCAACCCGCGCCAAGATCACTCTCGAGCCTCTCGAGCGTGGTTTTGGCCACACCCTGGGCAACGCGCTGCGCCGCATCCTGTTGTCCTCAATGCCCGGCTGCGCAGTAGTCGAGGCCGAGATTGACGGTGTGCTCCACGAGTACAGCGCCATCGAAGGTGTACAGGAAGACGTAATTGAAATCCTGTTGAACCTTAAAGGTCTGGCCATCAAGCTGCACGGTCGTGACGAAGTTACGCTGACCTTGTCGAAGAAGGGTTCGGGGGTGGTTACCGCTGCCGATATTCAGCTGGATCATGATGTCGAGATCGTTAATCCCGATCACGTAATCGCTAACCTGGCGTCTAACGGCGCCCTGAACATGAAGCTCACCGTAGCTCGTGGTCGTGGTTATGAACCAGCAGACTCGCGTCAGAGCGATGAAGACGAAAGCCGCAGCATCGGTCGCTTGCAGCTTGACTCTTCGTTCAGCCCGGTTCGCCGTATCGCATATGTGGTGGAAAACGCCCGTGTCGAACAGCGTACCAACCTGGACAAGCTGGTTATTGATCTGGAAACCAACGGTACTCTGGATCCTGAAGAGGCTATCCGCCGCGCTGCAACCATCCTGCAACAGCAGTTGGCTGCGTTCGTCGACCTCAAAGGTGACAGTGAGCCAGTGGTTGTCGAGCAGGAAGACGAGATCGATCCGATCCTGCTTCGCCCGGTTGACGATCTGGAACTGACTGTACGTTCGGCTAACTGCCTTAAGGCGGAAAACATCTACTACATCGGCGACCTGATTCAGCGTACCGAAGTAGAGCTGTTGAAGACTCCGAACCTGGGCAAGAAATCCTTGACTGAAATCAAGGACGTTCTGGCCTCCCGCGGTCTGTCCCTCGGCATGCGCCTCGACAACTGGCCGCCTGCAAGTCTTAAGAAGGACGACAAGGCGACTGCCTGATCGTCGTAATCACCGAACGTAGTGTTTGGTAAGGAATGAACCATGCGTCATCGTAAAAGTGGGCGTCACCTGAGCCGCACCAGCTCGCACCGCAAGGCCATGTTCCAGAACATGGCGGTGTCGCTGTTCGAGCACGAGCTGATCAAAACTACTCTGCCAAAAGCCAAAGAACTGCGCCGCGTTGCCGAGCCGCTGATCACTCTGGCCAAGACAGACAGCGTTGCTAACCGTCGTCTGGCTTTCGACCGTACTCGTTCGAAAGCTATCGTTGGTAAGCTCTTCAACGACCTGGGCAAGCGTTACGCTACCCGTGAGGGTGGCTACCTGCGCATCCTCAAGTGCGGTTTCCGCGCTGGCGACAACGCGCCTATGGCGTACGTCGAACTGGTTGATCGTGCTGTCGGCGGTGAAGCTGTATCCGCTGAGTAAGACATCAGTCTGAAACAAGGAACCGGGCCCAGTGCCCGGTTTTTTGTGCCTGTAAGAAATGCTCCGTTCGTACAAGCATCTACCCTGTTTGGGTCTGCACTATGTGCGGGGATATGTCGTTAGTTTTTCTCTATTGCTGACCACGAGTTAATGAATTTGTGGCTGTCATATTGATGATCGATACTCCCCAACAAGCCGATTAGCCGGCAGTTCAAGACCGATAGAGGAAGAAGATCGCATGAGCCAGAACAAGACGCTTACGACCGCCAGTGGCGCACCTGTCGCCGATAACCAGAACTCTCGCTCCGCCGGCCCTCGTGGTCCGTTGTTGCTCGATGATTTTCATCTGATCGAAAAACTTGCTCACTTCAACCGGGAAAACATCCCTGAGCGTCGTGTGCACGCCAAGGGTTCGGGCGCATACGGCACTTTCACGGTCACTCGCGACATTACGCAGTACACCAGTGCCAAGCTGTTCTCTGCTGTCGGCAAACAGACGCCGACCTTCCTGCGCTTTTCGACGGTGGGTGGCGAGCGTGGCTCGGCCGACACCGAGCGCGATCCGCGTGGCTTCGCCCTCAAGTTCTACACCGAAGAAGGCAACTGGGACATCGTTGGCAACAACACGCCGGTGTTCTTCATTCGCGATCCGCTGAAATTTCCTGACTTTATCCACACCCAGAAACGCCTGCCGCAAAGCAACCTGAAAAGCGCGCAGATGATGTGGGACTTCTGGTCGCATTCGCCTGAAGCGCTGCACCAAGTCACCATTCTGTTTTCTGATCGCGGGATCCCGGACGGCTATCGCCACATGCACGGCTTCGGCAGCCACACCTACAGCCTTATCAACGCTCAAGGCGAGCGGCACTGGGTGAAGTGGCACTACAAGACCAAGCAAGGGATCAAAAACCTCGCGCCGGCAGACGCGGCACGTCTGGCGGGCACAGACCCTGATTACGCCCAGCGCGATCTGTTCGAAGCCATCGAGCGTGGTGACTTCCCGAAATGGAGCGTGTGCATCCAGATCATGACCGAGGCCCAGGCTGCTGCTCACTACGAGAACCCGTTCGACGTAACCAAAACCTGGTCGCAGAAGGAGTTTCCACTGATCGAAGTGGGTGAGCTGGAACTGAACCGTAATCCGCTCAACTACTTTGCTGAAGTCGAGCAAGCTGCGTTCGGTCCAAGCAACATGGTGCCTGGCGTAGGTCTGTCTCCGGATCGCATGCTGCAGGGTCGTGTATTCGCATACGCCGATGCCCACCGCTACCGCGTAGGCACCAACCACCAGCAACTGCCAGTGAACGCCCCGCGCAGCCCGGTGAATACTTACCAGCGCGACGGTTCGATGGCTTTTGGCAGCAATGGCGGCGCAGCGCCTAACTATGAGCCGAACAGCTACGTAGAGTCGCCGAAACAAGCGCCGCACTATGCCGAGCCTGCGCTGGCGTTGAACGGTGCGGCTGATCGCTACGATCACCGTGAAGATACTGACTATTACAGCCACGCCGGTGCGCTGTTCCGCTTGATGAGCGAGGAACAGAAAGCGTTGCTGGTCAGCAATATCGCCGGCGCGATGGCAGGTGTGTCGAGTGATGTCGTCGACCGTCAGTTGCAGCATTTCTACAAGGCCGATCCGGCGTACGGAGAAGCAATCGCAAAGCTGCTTAACGTACAGCTTAGCGAAGTCTAAACGAGAAGCAGAACCGCCCTCATTCGGGCGGTTTTTGCGTTATTTAGGCTGCTTTTCTCAGAATATCTTCGCTTTTATTGCGCGAAGTGGGTGACCTTCCAGTCAGGTTGGTTCAAACTACAGACTTTCAAGCAGGGAGATGTAGGGCGATGCAAGGCCACCCAGACGTTATCGATTACCTCAACACGTTGCTGACCGGCGAACTGGCCGCGCGTGACCAATATTTCGTTCACTCGCGGATGTATGAGGACTGGGGATTCACCAAGCTCTACGAACGAATCAACCACGAGATGGAAGAAGAGGCCGGTCACGCCGATGCACTGATGCGCCGGATCCTGATGCTCGAAGGCACCCCGCGCATGCGCCCGGATGACCTGGATGTTGGTACCACGGTAGAGACCATGCTCGAAGCGGATCTGCGCCTTGAGTACAAGGTGCGTGCCGCGCTGTGCAAAGGCATCGAACTGTGCGAACAACACAATGACTATGTCAGCCGCGAAATCTTGCGCGTTCAGCTCAACGACACTGAAGAAGATCACACCTACTGGCTTGAAAAGCAGCTGGGTCTGATCAAGCTGATCGGTATCCAGAACTATCTGCAGTCGCACGCCTCCTGATCGCAACGGATACGAAAAAGCCCCTGTTACTGACGAAGTGACAGGGGCTTTTTCATGTCCGGCGATCAGGCGCGATCGCGGATCAGCAGCGGCTTGAGGTAATGCCCGGTGTGAGACTGCTTCATCTCGGCCACTTCCTCCGGCGTACCGGTGGCGATGATCTGCCCACCTTTCGAACCACCCTCGGGACCGAGATCCACCAGCCAGTCGGCTGTCTTGATCACGTCGAGGTTGTGCTCGATCACCACCACAGTATTGCCGTGGTCGCGCAGGCGATGCAGTACGTCGAGCAATTGCTGGATGTCCGCGAAGTGCAGACCGGTGGTCGGCTCGTCGAGGATGTACAGGGTCTTGCCGGTGTCGCGCTTGGACAGCTCACGGGACAACTTGACCCGCTGCGCTTCACCACCAGACAACGTGGTCGCCGACTGCCCGAGCTTGATGTACGACAGGCCCACATCCATCAGTGTTTGCAGCTTGCGCGCCAGCGCCGGTACCGCGTCGAAGAACTCCCGAGCTTCCTCAATGGTCATCTCGAGGGTTTCGTGGATGCTCTTGCCCTTGTATTTGATCTCCAGGGTTTCGCGGTTGTAGCGCTTGCTCTTGCACACGTCACACGGAACGTAGATGTCCGGCAGGAAGTGCATTTCCACCTTGATCAGACCGTCGCCCTGGCAGGCTTCGCAACGACCGCCCTTGACGTTGAACGAGAAACGCCCCGGGCCGTAACCACGGGAGCGGGATTCGGGCACGCCGGCGAACAGTTCGCGGATCGGTGTGAACAGACCGGTATAGGTCGCCGGGTTGGAGCGCGGCGTACGGCCAATCGGGCTCTGGTCGATGTCGACGACCTTGTCCAGATGTTCCAAGCCCTTGATGCTGTCGTGGGCTGCCGCCTCCAGGGTGGTCGCGCCATTGAGTGCCGTGGCGCTCAGCGGGAACAGCGTGTTGTTGATCAGCGTCGATTTGCCGGAGCCGGAGACACCGGTCACGCAGGTCAGCAAGCCGATCGGGATTTCCAGGTCTACGTTGCGCAGGTTGTTGCCCCGCGCGCCCTTGAGCGACAGCACCTGCTTCTTGTTGCGCGGTGTGCGTTTGGCCGGCACTTCGATCTTGACGCGGCCCGACAGGTATTTACCGGTCAGCGAGTCCGGATGCGCCATGACCTCGTCCGGCGTGCCTTCGGCGACGATCTGCCCGCCATGAACGCCGGCGCCGGGGCCGATATCCACTACGTAGTCAGCGAGACGGATCGCGTCTTCATCATGTTCGACCACGATCACCGTATTGCCGATGTCGCGCAGATGCTTGAGGGTGCCGAGCAGGCGATCGTTGTCGCGCTGGTGCAGACCAATGGAGGGTTCATCGAGGATATAGAGAACACCTACAAGGCCTGCGCCGATCTGGCTGGCCAGACGAATGCGCTGTGCCTCGCCGCCGGACAGGGTATCGGCACTACGATCCAGCGACAGATAGTCGAGACCGACGTTGACCAGGAATTGCAGGCGCTCGCGGATCTCCTTGAGAATCTTGTCGGCGATTTCACCACGGCGACCGGTCATCTTCAGCGCGCCGAAATAGTCGCAAGCGTCGCCGATCGGCAGGTTGGTCACCGCCGGCAGGGTTTTCTCGCCGACCCACACGTGTCGCGCTTCGCGACGCAGGCGGGTGCCACGGCAATCCGGGCACGACTGGGTGCTGAGGAACTTCGCCAGTTCTTCGCGCACGCTCGCCGATTCGGTTTCGCGGTAGCGGCGCTCGAGGTTCGGCACGATGCCTTCGAACGGATGCGAGCGCTTGACGATGTCGCCCCGGTCGTTGAGGTATTTGAAATCGACGCTCTGCGAACCGCTGCCGTGCAGAATGTATTTCTGCTGGTCGGCCGGCAGCTCGTTGAACGGCTGCTCCAGGCTGAAACCGTAATGTGCGGCCAGTGAGCCGAGCATCTGGAAGTAATAGACGTTGCGCCTGTCCCAGCCGCGGATCGCGCCTTCGGCCAGGGTCAGTTCTCCGTTGACCAGGCGCTTGATGTCGAAGAATTGCTTCACGCCCAGACCGTCGCAGGTCGGGCAGGCACCGGCCGGGTTGTTGAAGGAAAACAGCTTGGGTTCCAGCTCACTGATGGCATGGCCGCAGATCGGGCAGGCGAAACGCGCGGAGAAGATCATTTCTTCGCCCGGCTCGTCGTCCATCGGCGCCACCAGGGCGATGCCGTCGGCCAGCTTCAGCGCGGTCTCGAAGGATTCCGCCAGACGCTGTTGCAGGTCGGCGCGTACCTTGAAGCGATCGACCACGACTTCAATCGTGTGCTTCTTCTGTTTATCCAGTTTCGGCAGTTCGTCCAGCTCGCAGAGCCGGCCGTTGACCCGGGCACGGACGAAGCCCTGGGCGCGCAGTTCCTCGAACACCGACAAGTGCTCGCCCTTGCGCTCGCGAATCACCGGCGCCAGCAGCATCAGCTTGCTGCCTTCCGGCTGAGCCAGCACCAGGTCGACCATCTGGCTGACAGTCTGTGCTTCCAGCGGAATGTCGTGATCCGGGCAGCGCGGCGTACCGACGCGGGCATAAAGCAGGCGCAGGTAGTCGTAGATTTCGGTGATGGTGCCGACCGTGGAACGCGGGTTGTGCGAAGTCGACTTCTGTTCGATGGAGATCGCCGGCGACAGGCCTTCGATGGTGTCGACGTCGGGTTTTTCCATCATCGACAGGAACTGCCGGGCATAGGCCGACAGGGATTCGACATAGCGGCGCTGACCTTCGGCGTACAGCGTGTCGAAGGCCAGGGACGACTTGCCGGATCCGGACAGGCCGGTGATGACGATCAGTTTGTCCCGTGGCAGGGTCAGGTCGATGTTCTTCAGGTTGTGGGTGCGGGCCCCACGAATCAGGATCTTGTCCAAAATGGCCTCGCTCGGCGGGCGTCGAAAACACAGGAGTATACGGCCAAATACTGGATGGATGCACACTATCAAGTGAAGGGTTTTTTGCCTTACATGAAGAGAGTTTCATCTGTACGCGTCAAAGCGTCGCGATATACCCCGTCTCTCGATGGGACTGGTAGAATCGCCGCCGGTTCACACGAGGTTTTTCCATGCACGATCCCCACAGCGAACGCATGAGTGGCAGCGAGACCCGCGCGGCGAGCGGTCTGGCCCTGGTGTTCGCCTTCCGTATGCTTGGCATGTTCATGGTGTTGCCGGTACTGGCCACCTACGGCATGGATCTGGCGGGAGCGACCCCGGCCCTGATCGGGCTGGCGATCGGCGCTTACGGCCTGACCCAGGCGATTTTCCAGATTCCGTTCGGGATCATTTCCGACCGCATCGGCCGGCGTCCGGTGATTTACCTCGGGCTGATCGTCTTTGCCCTCGGCAGCGTGCTGGCGGCTCAGGCCGATTCGATCTGGGGCGTGATTGCCGGGCGGATCCTGCAAGGCGCCGGTGCTATTTCCGCCGCGGTCATGGCGCTGCTTTCCGATCTCACTCGCGAGCAGCACCGCACCAAGGCCATGGCCATGATCGGCATGACCATCGGCCTGTCGTTCGCCGTAGCGATGGTGGTCGGCCCGCTGCTCACCCGTGCGTTCGGTCTGTCGGGTCTGTTCCTTGCTACCGGCGGCATGGCGCTGCTCGGGATCGTGATCGTGATGTTCATGGTGCCGAAATCCACCGGGCCGCTGAGTCATCGCGAATCCGGTGTTGCGCGCCAGGCGCTGATGCCGACGCTCAAGCATCCGGACCTGCTGCGGCTGGATCTGGGCATTTTTGTGTTACATGCGATGTTGATGTCGAGCTTCGTCGCTTTGCCCCTGGCGCTGGTCGAAAAGGCCGGTCTGCCCAAGGAACAGCACTGGTGGGTCTACCTCACAGCCTTGCTGATCTCTTTCTTCGCCATGATCCCGTTCATTATCTACGGCGAGAAGAAACGCAAAATGAAACGAGTTTTGCTCGGCGCCGTGATGACGCTGATGCTCACTGAGCTATTCTTCTGGCAATTCGGCGACAGCCTGCGGGCTCTGGTGATCGGGACGGTGGTGTTCTTCACTGCGTTCAATCTGCTGGAAGCTTCGCTGCCGTCGCTGATCAGCAAGGTTTCACCGGCGGGTGGCAAGGGCACGGCCATGGGCGTGTATTCCACCAGTCAGTTCCTCGGTTCGGCACTCGGCGGGATTCTCGGCGGCTGGATGTTCCAGCATGGCGGTCTGTCGGTTGTGTTCCTCGGATGTGCCGGGCTGGCTGCACTTTGGCTGGCCTTTGCTGTTACCATGCGCGAACCTCCCTACGTGACGAGCCTGCGCCTGCCGCTGTCGCCCGAAGCGATCCGCGAAGCGGGTCTGGTCGAGCGTCTCAAGGCCCTCGTAGGGGTAACTGATGCAGTGATAGTTGCTGATGAAGCGGCGATCTACATCAAACTGGACACCGAATTAATGGATCGCACCACTCTCGAACGCCTGGTGAACAACCCGGCGCAGACTGCGTGCGAAGCCTAGGAGAACGTTATGGCCCGTGGGGTTAACAAAGTCATTCTGGTCGGTACTTGCGGCCAGGATCCCGAAGTACGCTACCTGCCCAACGGTAACGCCGTGACCAACCTGAGTCTGGCGACCAGCGAGCAGTGGACCGACAAGCAGACCGGTCAGAAGGTCGAGAAGACCGAGTGGCACCGCGTATCGATGTTCGGCAAGGTTGCCGAGATCGCTGGCGAATACCTGCGCAAGGGTTCGCAGGTTTACATCGAAGGCAAGCTGCAGACCCGTGAGTGGGAAAAAGACGGTATCAAACGTTACACCACCGAAATCGTGGTCGACATGCAAGGTACCATGCAACTGCTCGGCGGCCGTCCACAACAGGGCGACCAACAAGGCGGTGGCAACAATTATCAGCAGCAGGCGCCACGCCAACAGGCTCCGCGTCCGCAGCAGTCGGCACCTCAGCAGCGTCCGGCCCCGGCTCCGCAGCAGGCTGCACCGCAACCGGCTCCGGATTTCGACAGCTTCGATGACGACATTCCGTTCTGATTCGCTGCTGAGTCCGCTCCAGACAAAAAAGGCCCGTCGCTGAATGCGACGGGCCTTTTTCATGCGCGCAGGTTTTTCAATCGAGAATCAGATGTGGCAGAAACCGGCTCGAATCCTTGGTGATCAGGCTGTTGTCTTCCCGCACACCAATCCCCGCCGCCTGATCGCCGATCACCCATGAGCCAATCAACGTGTAGCTGTCGTCGAACTTCGGCAATGGGGCAAATTCCTGCAGGATGAAGGGCGCATCGGTGTAGGGCCCATCCTCTTTGACGATCAGACCTTCGGCGGTCTGCAACTCGATGTTGGCGCCTTCCCGGGAGAAGTACGGTTTGCGCACCCAGCCCTTGGGCACCGCGCTGCCCGGATTCGGGTCGAGGTGCGCGGCCAGCAGATTCGGATGGCCCTTGTGCAACTCCCATAGCAGGGGCAGGGCGCCCTTGTTGGAGAGGATCGACTTCCACGCCGGTTCAAAAAACTGGGTGTCGCACCCGGCAATCGCCGCGCCGAACGGCTCGTGGAAGATGAATTCCCAGGCGTGCAGTTTGAACAGGTGCGGGATCCAGCGATCCTCAAGATCCACGAAACGACCGTCAGCGCTCAGGCCGATGTCTTCGATGTCGATATGCCGCGATTCGATGCCGACTTTCTCTGCGATCAGCCGCAGATAATCCGTGGTGCCTTTGTCTTCCACCGAGTCTTTCATCGAGGCGAAGTAAAACGGCCGCGTGAGTTTCAGTTGGGCAAAGGTTTCGTGCAGACGGGTGTCGATGCTGTTGAACTGGTCGGCATGGCGCGGCAGCAGCCCGCGCTCGATGCATTGCTCCAGCCAGCCCCACTGGAACGCCGACGCCTCATAAAGGCTGGTGGGCGTGTCGTAGTTGAGTTCGAGCAGCTTCGCCGGGCCGTTGCCGCTGTAGGAGAAGTCCATGCGCCCGTACAGATGCGGATGACCTTCCAGCCAGGACGTTCGGATCATGTCGTAGTACGGCGTCGGAATGCTCAGACGATCCAGCAGTTCTTCGCTGTGCACGACGCGGTCGACCAGGTCCATGCACATCTCGTGCAGCTCGGTGGTTGGATCCTCCAGATCGTTCTCGATCTGCGCGAGCGTGAACTGGTAGTAGGCGCTCTCGTCCCAGTACGGCTCGTCGTCGATGGTGTGAAACAGAAAGCCGAGGCTTTCGGCAGTCTGTTTCCAGTCGTGGCGCTCGGCGCAGTGGATCTTCTTCATGGTCAGCTGCTCGAACGGCCCCAGCCGCCCCAACCACTGCGTGCGCTGGACTGGCTGCCGAAGCCGCCACGGGAGGTGGACGCAGCGACGTTGACCGGTTTGCGGTAATCGCTGTCGTAGTCCCGCTGGCTGCGGCTCGGCGCCGATTCGATGCGGCGGTTCAGCGTCGAGGTGTCGTAGGTCTGGCGGGTATTGCGCTCACGGTAAACCGGCCGCGAGTCGATCGCGCGGTTGTTGCTCATGGCATTGCCGATCAGCCATCCGGTGAGCCAGCCGTTGCCTGCACCGCTGGACGAGTGCGAAGTGCTGGTCTGATTGCTCTGCACGGCGGCGGCGTCGCCGGCGGGCATCTGGGCATTGGCGATCGCATCGAGGTTCTGCGCCGGCTCACCGTCCTGCGGCACCTTGAAGCCGCCGAGTTTCGGCACGAAACGGCCGGCGGAATTTTTCTGACACCAGTCAGCGGCAAAGTCCGCGTCGCAGGCAGCCTTGTCGTCGTAGGCCGGGGAAATACGGCGGTGCTCGGCCAGGGCTGCGACATAGGCGTTCGAGCAGACATCCGGTGCCACTTCGGCGTCGACGCATTGTTCGACGCTCTGGAAGTTGCGTTGCTGTTCCTGGGCGGCCACTTCACCGGAAATCGCCAGGGCCACCGAAGCGGCCAGCGACAGTTGAACGTACTTGCTTCGTTTCATCTCAGGCTTCCTGCCGATCAGTAGGACGGGGTCATGCATGCGGCGTTGAGCATACCGACGCTGATCGCCACCGCCGCCACATAAATGCCCGAGGCGATTTCACCGTTGGCAATACGCTGGGACGTGCCCTTGAGCACCAGCCCGGTCGCCAGGAACGCCAGCAATTGCACCACCGCCGCGATCACCGCCCAGAGGACGAAGTCGAGGACGTTGATCGAGTGAGCGATCACGTTGCTCGCCGGAATCGCGAAGCCAATGATTGCGCCGGACAGAGCGATGGCGGCGGCAACGTTGCCGGAACGGATCAGCTCGAATTCCTTGTGCGGCGTGACGCGGGTGTAGACGAACTGAAACAGCATGAACAGCAGCACGGCGCCGATCAGGTAGGCGACGAAACCGACCAGTGCGGCTTTGTTCAGGGAAATGGACAACGCTTCCAGCATGGAAAACTTCCTTTTAAATAGTGCTCAAGTCGGTGGTGTACAGCGAGATGCCCAGCGAAGTGCTCAGGCTGACCGTGCCTTCTTCGTCCTGCTCGACGGAGAACAGCAAGAGCTCGCGGCGATCGGTCAGGCCGGTTTCCCGGGCGTAGAGCATCGAGTGATGGTTGATGGTGTAGGACTCGTCGGGGTTGATCACCTGTTCGGTGAGCGGCACCAGTTCGGTCTGGCCGCGTTCGGTGCCCCATTCACGGGTGTATTCGACACCTTCATGGCGATAGGTCGGCAGGCCGATCAGGCTGTTCGGGCCGGCCAGACGCTGCAGCTCGGCGTTACTGTTGACCGTCACATAGCTGACGTAATTGAACAGCGTCACCGACTCGATCTGGTCGTCACCGGTGACATGGACCTGTACCCAGAATTCTTCATCGTTCAGGTAGTAGCGATGCAGTTTGTTCGACTGACCGAGGTCGATCCAGCCGGCGCTCCAGATGGCCTGGGCGTCGGGAACCCGTACCGAGGTGCTGCCCTCCAGCAACAGGCCGAGGGTCGTGTCGAAGCGGATCGCCTTGCCCTGCGCCAGTCCGAGCGGGCCGCCGGCAGACCTGGACGCCGGTGCGGCCGACTGCCAGTTGCTGGTGCCGAGCAAATCTTTGAACCATCCCATGGGTACATTCCTTGAAGCGGGTGGAGGTATTCGTTGGCAAAACGCCGCTAGTGTACCGGCGTCGTGACAAACCGGCAGGCAAAAAAGAAGGGCACCCGGTGCCCTTCTTTTTTCTTGCCGCCGTTACTGGGCGGACTTTTGCTTCAGACGCTCGAGGATGGCGTTGGCGCTGCCTTCGTTCGGCGTGATGCCGGCTTCGCGCAGCTTGCGATCCAGGTCGTTGCCGGTCGAAGCATCGGCCAGTTCGTCGGCAGCACTCAGCTCGGCCGCGCGTTGCTGCTGCTTGGCTTGCAGACGGTTAAGGGTGCCGACAGCGGTTTCCAGTTTGCCGTTGGCGCCGCCGCTGGCGATCGAAGCGCTGACCTGAGCCTTCTGCACGCTTTCACGGGCCTTGGCCATGTCCACTTGCTGGCGCAGGCTCTTGATCCGCGCTTCGGCCTTGTTGATGTCCTTGCGCATGTTGTCGGCGTAGGTGCCGAACTCGTCGCTCTGTTTTTTCTCGACGCCCAGGTCGTTGGTCAGGGTCGAGATGGCTTCGGCCACTTCCAGTGCCAGATCTTCACGGCCGGCGTTCAGGGCGGAAACGGCCTTGGCTTCCAGGTCCTTGATCTTGGCTTCGTACTCGCTCACGCGGTCGGCAGACAGTTTGTGCTTGGCCATGATGGTGACCAGTTCGCGACGGGCGTTGGACAGCGCGCTGTCGGCGTCACGGATTTCCTGATCGAGGATGCGCAGGGCCTGTTGGTCGGCGATCGCTTCGCCGACTTCGTTGGCGCCGCCGCGCAGCGCGGTGAACAACTTGCTCCAGATGGACTGAGTCATTGGATATTCCCTGTTGATTACTTGAAGAAGTGTTCGAAGGCTTCGCTGGCGCGCTGCACGTTGTCGACCAGGGTTTTCACCTCGGTGACCACGTTGGTCAGGCTCGAATCGGCACTCAGTGCACCAAACATGTTGTAGACGGTCTGGCCGTTGGGCATGGTCTCGATGCCGATCGACGACAGCGGGAACATTTCCCGGCTGCGCAGCACGGCGTCGTTGAAAGCGCGCACGTCGGTGATCGAATCGATGTCCACCAGCACGGTGTCGACGATGATCTGCTGACCGGCGAGGGCGATGTGAATCGGCAGACCGCCGAATTCGTTCATTTCCAGCTTGAGGCTGGGTTCGGAGCTCTGGATCAGAGACAGCGTGATCTCTTGCGAAGCCACCTCGTCCAGCGCCTTGAAAGCGTTGTAGAGGCTATCGATGTTCCAGTTGTTGCCTGCGCTCATGTAATTCTCCGACATGAAAGAGCCAGCCAGAATCGGTTGGCGTAGCTGTTGCTCCATTTGCTTGAGCAAGCTCCGGTTTTCCGGAAGCACCCAAGTTTCGTGTTTCACATAACCGGCGGCAGCCAGGCCCGCGCGCATCTGCTTCATGTAGAAGCTCGACGGTTTTTTCGCGGACGGTGTCGAGCGCACTCCCTTTGGGCTCTCTGACTTGGTGGCGGGGGAGCGGCTTTTCATGGCGATGACTCCGTTATGAACATCTCACGCGTGAGCGACACTACAGCCAAATCAAAATGCCATCAATGGCTCACGCGTGAGATTTTTGTGACACACAAACAAAAGCGCCCGCAACGAGGCGGGCGCAGGTTTTTCCGGGTGTGTCCGCGCAGGGCTCAGCGGCTGGCGGCGAGGAACTCGTCGGTGGACACCACGCTGGCATAGGCAAACCCCAGCGCCGACATGAATGCCGCATGCACATGGGCGGCAGGCACGGTCAGGCCGTTGAATTCCAGGTCTCGGGTGGCGCAGGCGTCGTGGATTACCGTGACGGTGTAACCCAGATCTGCCGCCGCACGGGTGATGCCGTCGACGCACATGTGGCTCATGCTGCCGACCACCACCAGTTCCTTGATGCCTTGTTCTTCGAGGATCGATTGCAGTTCGGTTTCGCGGAACGAGTTGACGAAATGCTTGAGCACTACCGGCTCGTCGGCGCGGTTGAGCACTTTCGGATGCAGTTTCGCGCCTTCGGAGCCGGGTGTGAAAAACGGCGCCTCGGGCGAGGTGAATTCGTGGCGGATGTGCACCACCGAATCGCCGGCCTCGCGGAATGCCGCGATCAACCGGGCGGCGTTGTCGGCGGCGGCGTCGGCGCCGGCCAGCGGCCACTTGCCTTGGGGGAAGTAGTCGTTCTGGATATCGACTACGATGAGCGCTTGCTTGGCCATGGGTGTGTCCTCGACGTTATGGGTGGGTGTGGATTCAGTATTGGTGCTGGCCACGTTTTCGAGGATTGGCCGCACCGACAATACACAGGGGAAAACTGACAATGGCTGCTGAAAGGATCGTCGCGGAGCTCGGCGTGCTGATCTATCCCGGCGCGCAAATGGCGGCGGTACATGGCCTGACCGATCTGTTCGGGGTGGCCAACCGGATCGCTGCCGAGCATCAGACGGCACAGCTGCCACTGCTGCGGATCAGTCATTGGCAGGTCGACGGTGATCAGCCCCCCGTGCGCGTTTACGACAGCCTTCCCGGTGCCGAAAACGGTTTGCTGGCGGTACTGATCCCACCGTCCATCGCCGGTTTTTCCGCTGCACAGATGCCGGCCGGTCTGATCCCCTGGTTACGTGAGCAACATGCGCGGGGCGCGACACTCGGCGGGGTCTGTGTCGGCTCGTGGTTGCTGGCTGAAAGCGGCTTGCTCGACGGTCGCAGCGCGACCACGCACTGGACGTCGGCCAAGGCCTTCGCCGAGTGTTACCCCAACATCAGGCTCAAGGCCGACACGCCGATTGTCGACGATGGTGACCTGATTACCACGGCGGGGCTGATGGCCTGGTCCGAGCTTGGATTGCGGCTGGTGGACCGCTTGCTCGGGCCGAGCATCGCCAGCAGCACTGCGCGGTTTCTGGTGGTGGAACACAGCGACAGCGCAAGCGAGTGCGGAAGCAATTTTGCGCCGATTCTCAATCACGGCGACGGCGCGATTCTCAAGGTTCAGCACTGGCTGCAAGGCAATGGCGCGACCGATGTCTCACTGACGGCGATGGCCGAACGCGCAGGCCTGGAGGAGCGCACTTTCCTGCGGCGGTTTCGTGCGGCGACCGGTCTTAAACCCACCGAATACTGTCAGCACCTGCGGGTCGGCAAGGCTCGGGAAATGCTCGAGTTCACCAATGGCACCATCGACCATATTGCCTGGACGGTGGGTTATCAGGACCCGGGAGCTTTTCGCGCGACGTTCAAGAAAATCACCGGGCTGGCGCCGAGTGAATACCGCACGCGATTCGGCGTCAGCCCGCCGCCGACCGTCGCGAAGTAAACCCGCCTGTCGTGCAAAATGCCGGAGCCGACAGAGCAGTCGTGCAGATTGAAACAGGCGCGGTGCCAGCACGGGGTGTCCAAGTGGCTGATTAACGGAATGTTTCCACTGAACGCCCGTTGGCCTGATCTCTGCACCCTCTGACCTACATTCAAATCGCCGTTGGAAGGGGGACGCATGACCCCGACATCCCGCAGGAAAGTGGTCGTCGCCCATTCGATTCGGCCCGGCGCGCCACAACATGAAGTGCAGACCAACAAGGCCCTCGCGCGATGGCTGGCGCAGATCCTCGGCCTGAAGTTTGGCGGCAGTTACGACGCCGAAAAACATCGCGGCCGGGATATTTATCTGCTGCCGACCCAGACCCTCGTCGGCGCGGCGGCTCGCGAACTGGGCGTGAGCGGCCCGGACGATTTGTGGGGCGGTTTCGTCGAGCACGACTTCATCTGCACCAAAGCCATCAGCCACGGTTTGCGCAGCCATCAGGCTCATGCACCGCAAGGCTGGTCGCCGCTGTTTTCCGATCGGGTGCGCACCGTGGTGCTGGACGGGCTCAGCGTCTTTGCGCTGGAAGATGCGCGGCCCGCCGCCGAACATCTTTTGTACAGCGGGCCGATCCGTCTCAAGCCGATTCACGCCTGTGCAGGGCGCGGACAGGAAGTGATCAAGAGCCTGGATGCGTTCGACGAAATTCTCGCCCGACCTGACGCTGAAAAACTGTTCAGCGATGGCGTGGTACTGGAGCAGGACTTGAGTCAGGTAACCACCCACAGCGTTGGGCAGTCGTTCATCGGCGACAAAGTGTTGAGTTACTGCGGTGATCAATACTTGACCAGGGACGCCCACGGCGAAGAGGTGTACGGCGGCTCGAACCTGCTGGTGGTACAGGGTGGCTATGAGGACTTACTAAAGCTGGATCTGGCTGACGACGTGCGTCTGGCGATCCGGCAGGCGCAGGTGTTCGACCGGGCGGCGGACGAAGCCTATCCGCGCTTCTACGCTTCGCGGCGCAATTACGACATCGCCCAAGGCCTGGACAGTGAAGGCCGACCGCGCAGCGGCGTGCTCGAACAGTCCTGGCGCATGGGCGGTGCCAGCAGCGCGGAAGTGGCGGCGCTGCAAAGCTTCGTCAACGACCCCTCGATGCGCGCGATCCGCGTGTCGTCGGTGGAAACCTATACCGATCAGGCTCTGCCGGCGGATGCCATCGAGGTGTATCGCGGCCCGGCCGAGAACAGCGACTTTCTCCTCAAATACGTAACGGTCAAATCCTATGACGGCTAGAAGCGAAAGCATTCAAATCGACATTGATGATGAACAGATGAGCGGGACGTTCCTCAGTCCCAAATCGAAAGTCCCCGGCGTATTGTTCGTGCACGGCTGGGGTGGCAGTCAGGAGCGCGATCTGGAACGGGCCAAAGGCATCGCCGGCCTGGGCTGCGTGTGCCTGACGTTCGACTTGCGCGGGCACACCGGCGGCACCGGCATTCCGCTGAGCCGGGTCACCCGCGAAGACAACCTGCGTGACTTGATGGCGGCCTACGACCGGCTGCTCGCCCATCCGGCGCTGGACACCTCGGCGATCGCGGTGGTTGGCACCAGCTACGGCGGTTATCTCGCCTCGATCCTGACCTCGCTGCGGCCGGTGCGCTGGCTGGCGCTGCGGGTGCCCGCGCTGTACCGAGACGAACAATGGCACACGCCCAAGCGCGATCTGGACAAGGCCGACCTGCGCGATTATCGCGGTACGCTGGTGCGTGCCGACAGCAACCGCGCCTTGCACGCCTGCTCGCAATTCACCGGGGACGTGCTGCTGGTGCAATCGGAAACCGACGACTATGTGCCTCACGCGACGATCATGAGTTATCGCGCCGCGTGCCAGCAGACTCACTCGCTGACCCACCGCATCATCGACGGCGCCGACCACGCCCTGAGCGATCCGACCTCGCAGCAGGCCTACACCTCGATTCTCGTCGACTGGATCACCGAAATGGTGGTGGGCGAGCGGTTGAGCATTATTCAGTCCTCATGATTTGTGGTGTTTCTTCGGACGCCTTCGCGGGCAAGCGCGCTCCCACATTTTGAATGCATTGCGCCTGTGGGAGCGGGCTTGCTCGCGAAGGGGCCACCAGCCATAAAAAAATCAGGACGGCTTCTTCTCGATCCGCAACGCCTTGGCCTTGGCTTCCACCACCAGGTACATCAGCACGGTGATCAGCAGCGGCAGCAGGAAATAGATCGCCCGATAGGCCAGCAACCCGGCCACCAGACTGCCGCGCGAAGCCTCGTGTTGCAGCAGCGCCACGAACACTGCTTCGAGCACGCCGAGCCCGGCGGGAATGTGGGTGATGACCCCGGCAATCGCGCTGATCAGCAGCACCCCGAGCACCAACGGGTAATCGAGCTTGCTCGGCAGCAACGTGAAAATCACCGCTGCCATCAGCGACCAGTTCAGCGCCCCGAGCAGCAATTGCAGAACCGCCATGCGCAGCGACGGCAGATTGATTTCCACCCCGCGAATCGACCACTCGCGCCGCCGGGAAAACTGGCAGGCGATCAGATAACCAGCGCTCACCAACAGCAGCAACACACCAATGCCCTGCAACGCGCCGCTGCTGACTTTCCAGCCCGGCGGCATGCGTACCAGCCCGCTGGCAAACACCACGCCAGCGATGGTCATGTAGCCGAACCAGTTGGTCGCCAGGCTCAGGCCGAGGATCTTGGCGATGTTGCTTTTGCTCACCCCGAGCCGCGAATACAGCCGATAGCGCATGGCAATCCCGCCGACCCATGCGCTCAAGTTGAGGTTGAACGCATAGCTGATGACGCCCACCGGCAGGATCTGTTTCCAGGTCAAGTCCTGGCGAATGTAGGTGCGGCCGATCAGGTCGAAACTGGCGTACACCAGAAAGCTCAGCAAGGTCAGGCTGGAGGCGATGATCAGCGTGCGCACCTTGAAGTCGGCGAGGGTTTGCAGGACCTCGGCCCATTCGATACGGCTGGCGAACATCGTCAGCAGGACGATCAGCGCAAGAAAAAACAGCAGGGTCAGCGGACGTTTCCAGCGACTCCAGCGGGACTTGCCCGCCGGTGCCGGATGCACCGCCGCGTGGGCTTCGGAATGGCTCATGAAGGATCCCTCCCGGAGGCCTGGAAAAAGGGTTTGAGTCGTGGCTTGTGTGCCGGCAGCCAGCCGGCCATTGCCGGGAAATGCCGCAGGAAGTGAAACACCAGAAAGCCCACGGTCATGTGCCAGATTCGCCCCCGTGGCGACTTCGTGGCGTCCATCGCCTTGCAGTGGTTGTGGCTGAGGTCTTCAAGGCGTTCGAACAGCAGACGATTGAAGGCTCGGTCGCGAATCAGCACGTTGGCTTCCAGGTTCAGCGACAGGCTCAACGGGTCGAGATTGCTTGAGCCGACGGTGCTCCATTCTTCATCCACCAGCGCCACTTTGCCGTGCAGCGGCCGCTCGCAATATTCATGAATCTGCACACCGGCCTTGAGCAGGTAGTCGTAGGTCATGCGCGCGGCGAGTTTGGCCACCAGCATGTCCGGCTGTCCCTGCAGAATCAGCCGCACCTCGACCCCGCGCCGGGCTGCGTTGCGGATCTCGCGCAGCAGGCGATAGCCGGGAAAGAAGTAGGCGTTGGCGATCACCACCCGCCGTTGGGCGCGGCGCAGCACCTGCAAATAGACGTCTTCGATATCGGTGTTGTGCTGGTCGTTGTCGCGGAACACCAGACGCACCTGGCCGTCGTGATCATCGAACGCCATTTCCGCGCGACGTTGCCGACGCCGTTGCCACCAAAACCTTGCGCGTCCCGGTCGGCCGCTTTGCAGCAGGGCGAAATGATGGATGTCGGTCACCGCCGGGCCCTGAACTTCTACCGAATAATCCTGCTTCGCTTCGGGGCCGAAATCGGCCAGGTGATCGCCGGAAAAATTGATCCCGCCAATGAACGCGACCAACCCGTCGACCACCACGATCTTGCGATGCAACCGCCGGAACCAGTTGGTGCGAATCCCCAAATGCTTGGGGGCCGGATCGAAGATCTGCAGATGCACGCCAGCATCGCTCAACGCGGTCAGATAACCGGCGCTCAGTTCGCCACAACCGAAGCCGTCGAGGCTGACGGTGGTGCGCACGCCGCGCCGGGCGGCATCGATAAGAATTTCCTGCAACTCCTTGCCGACCTTGTCTTCGAAGACGATGAAGGTCTCCAGCAGGATTTCGCTTTTCGCCGCGCGCATCGCTTCGAACACCCGGGGGAAAAATTCCTCGCCGTTTTCCAGCAGCTCGACGCGGTTGTTGCCCTGCCAGCGATACTCGACATCGACGGTGCCCGGCTCGCGTACGGGCGGGGTGATGCTGACCGGCTCCACGGCGGATTTCTCCAACGGTGCACTGCTCATAGTTCAATCTCCACCGATAGTGGTGCGTGGTCGGAAAGGTGTGACCAGGGACGGTTCGCCAGCACTTTTGGCTGACTGGCCTTGAGGTTGCGCACATAGATCCTGTCCAGGCGCAGCAACGGCATGCGGGCGGGGAAACTGCGCGCCGGTTTGCCGTGATGCGCCGCAAACACTTCGCGCAGGCCACAGGGTTCAAGCAAGGCATCGGCGCGCTGGCGCCAGTCGTTGAAATCGCCGGCGACGATCACCGGCGCGTCATCAGGCAGCTCGGCCAGGCGCTCTCGCAGCAGACGCAACTGATCGTTGCGATGGCTTTCGCGCAGGCCCAGATGGACACAGATCGCATGCACTTCACGGTCGTCTTCCGGCAGGCGCAGCACACAGTGCAGCAACCCCCGGTTTTCATGGCCGCTGATCGAAACGTCGAGATTGTCATGGCGCACGATCTGGAATTTCGACAGCACGGCATTGCCGTGATCGCCGTCCGGATACACCGCGTTACGCCCGTAGGCGAACTGCGGCCAGAGACTGTCGGCGAGAAACTCGTACTGCGGCATCGTCGGCCAGTTTGCGTAGCGTTTGGGGTGATGCTCGTGGGTGCCGTGGACTTCCTGAAGAAACACCACATCGGCGGACACGCTGCGCACCGCTTCGCGCAATTCCGGCAGGATGAAACGCCGGTTCAGTGCGGTGAAACCCTTGTGGGTGTTGACCGTCAGCACGGTGAAACGGCGTACCGTGTTGATGACTGTGGTCTGTTCGTCGGTGAAGCCGACCGGCTCGGGAATGCTCATGCGAGTACTCCTTCGGCGGCCGGCTCACCTGGCATGGTTTCGAGGTTTTTATCCAGATCGAAACGCTGCAACAGGCTGCGGGCATTGAAAGGCGCGCGGACCTTGATGTCGTTGTCGAAGTAGCAGAAAACCTCACGGGATTTACGGGCCCGAGGTTTCAGACGCGGCGCGATCAAATGGGCGTCGTCCGGTTGCCGGCCATGGTGCCAGGCGTCGATCCGCTCGGCCCAGCGTTGCAGCGCGGCGTCGGTGTAACCGCTGGCGTAAAGCTCCTCGGCACCGTGCAGGCGCAGGTAGACGAAATCGCTGGTGAGGTCTTCGCGGTACGGCCATTTCCCGGCGGTGTCGGCGATCACCAGCGCGGTGTTGTAGCGTTTGAGCAAACGCACGAAGTCCGGGTCGATGAAACTGTCGTTGCGGATTTCCACGGCATGGCGCAGCGGTTTTTTGCTGTAAGCCTTCATGCTCGCGTGGCCGTGCAGGTGCGAATCGTGCTGGCGGGCGAGCTCGGCGGCCGCCTGGGTGTCGTGGGGCAACTGGTCGAGAAAGGCTTCGAAGCGTTCGGGGTCGAACGTGAAGTTGGGCGGGAATTGCCAGAGGATCGGGCCGAACTTTTCCTTCAGTTCCAGCACCCCGGAGGCGAAGAAATTGGCCAGGGGTTTTTCGATATCGCGCAGGCGGCGAATGTGGGTGATGAAGCGCGGCGCCTTGATGCTGAACACGAAGTCATCCGGTGTTTCGGCGTACCACTGGGCGTAGCGTTCGGGCCGTTGCAGGGCGTAGAACGATCCGTTTATTTCGATGCTGTTGACCGCCCGTGAGGCGAACTGCAATTCGCGTTTTTGCGCCAGCCCCTTCGGGTAAAAGTCCCCGCGCCACGGGGCGTAACGCCAGCCTGAAATACCGATATGAATCGTTGCCATGCCGCCCTCCCGTCGAAAGTCCCCATACGGCCTCTGTCTGTGGATGACTGTGGGCGGTTCGGGAAAGTTTCGACGGGATTACGGACGGTCGGGCTGTGCCGGATCAGTGCCCGGTGACGATCCGGGCCGAGCCTTCGGCAGGTTCGGCGTACACCGGGCCCAGGCGATCGAGGCGTCCGCTCAACGCCGTCAGAGCCAATGCCACCAGCACCACCAGGCCGCCGATCCACGCCGTATGGATCAGGCCGATGTGTTCGACGATCAAGCCGCCACCCCACGCACCGCCGGCAATTCCGAGGTTGAACGCGGCGATGTTCAGGCCCGATGCCACATCCACTGCGTGCGGTGTGTGATGTTCAGCCTGACGCACCACATACACCTGCAAGCCCGGCACGTTGCCGAAGGCGACTGCGCCCCAGACGAGCACGGTGGCCAGCGCCAGCCAGGGATTGCCGGCGGTGAAGGTGAGCGCGAACAGCACGGCGGCGAGCAGGGCAAAGATGATTTTCAGCGCGCTGATCGGCCCGCGTTTGTCCGCCAGTTTGCCGCCCCAGATGTTGCCGACCGCCACCGACACGCCATACACCAGCAACACCAGGCTGACGGTGCTGGCGCTGAAACCGGAGATGTCCTGAAGGATCGGCGCCAGGAACGTGAAGGCGATGAACGAGCCGCCGTAACCGATGGCGGTCATGGCGTACACCAGCAACAGGCGCGGTTGCTTGAGCACCTGCAATTGCTGCAACAGTGATGCGGGTTTGCTGTGGGCGATGTTGTTCGGCACATACAGCAGGCTGCCAATGAACGCGATGACGCCAAGTGCCGATACCGCGAGGAAGGTTTCACGCCAGCCGAAATGCTGACCGATGAACGTGCCCAGCGGCACGCCGGTGACCAGCGCCACGGTCAGGCCGGTGAACATGATCGCGATCGCACTGGCGGCTTTTTCCTTGGGGACCAGGCTGGTGGCGATGGTCGAACCGATGGAGAAGAACACGCCGTGGGCCAGACCGGTGACGATCCGCGCCAGCACCAGCGATTCATAACTCGGCGCCAGCCAGGCCAGCAGATTGCCGAGGGTGAACAGCACCATCAGCGACAGCAGCAACAGTTTGCGCGGGACCTTGCCGGTGAGGGCGGTCAGCACCGGCGCACCGATGGCTACGCCCAGAGCGTAGAGACTGACCAGCAGACCGGCGGACGGCAGACTGACGCCGAGATCGGCGCCGATGGTGGGAAGCAGGCCAACGATGACGAACTCGGTCGTCCCGATGGCGAAAGCGCTGAGAGTCAGCGCGAGCAGGGCAATGGGCATGACGGCACTCCGAAGGGGGATTGAATGGAGCGCAGTGTCGGGGTTTGGTGGGGGTGGAAAAATACAGGGAGGGGCATTTGATATTTGCGTGCGACGCAAATATCCCCCCTAAAAGGTGTTCGTTCCCACGCTCTACGTGGGAATGCCTCCGTGGACGCTCTGCGTCCGCTCTTTGAGATGCGGAGCGTCTCTCGCTGCATTCCCACGCGGAGCTTGGGAACGATCAGTGAAGGGAAGTGGGCGGGGGAACGATCAAAACCGAACTTGCCGGGCCAAAACCGATCAGTTCTTTACAGGTTCAACCAAGGGAGCTCTGCGTTTTGACCAGGTTCAGGATCGCGATTCTATTGGGGGCATTGCTGTTGTTCGGCGGCAATGCAGTGCAAGCCGCCAGCCTGCCGGGTGTTCCGGCGACCAGTGAAGAGCCGGCCAAACCGGAACCGATCGTGCAGGGCGGACTGCTCGGCGCCATCAGTTCCAGCATCGACGACGTGCAGGACAAACTCGATCTCAACGAGCATCTGGTCGACGCCTGGCGCCTGCGCGCCGACCGGGCGGCAGATGAAGTCGACAGGCTGGTCAATCAACCTTCGAACCGCTCCGGCTGGGGCGTGGCGGGGGATTTCCTGATGCTCTCCGGCGTTTGGCTGGGCACGTTTGCCGTATTGACGGTGCTCGGCAGCCTGCTGGCCAAGCGTCTGCAGGAAGGGCGTTGGTTGCGCACCCGGCAACGCAGTCAGGACCTGCTCGGTTACCTGTTGCCCTACACGTTGCCCGCGCTGATCTGCCTGCCGTTGACCCTGTACGTCAGCCATTTTCTGTCGGCCTCGATCGGCCGGGCGCTGGCGCTGTGTCTAGCCTACGCCACCAGCAGCGGGATATTTTCCACGTCGATGCTGTTGTGCGTGGTGATGATGTTCAACGTCGGCCACAAACGTCGCGCCGTGCAGATCATCCGCGACTACTGCCCGAAGCCGCTGTTCCTGATCGGCTTTCTCGCCGCATTGAGTGACGCGCTCACCAGCCCGCAGATCGCCCGGCAACTGGGCGGCAACATCACCAGCAGCATCGCCGTGTTCACCGGTCTGCTGGCGTCGATCATCTTCGGTCTGCTGGTGATTCGCCTGCGTCGGCCGGTGGCGCACCTGATCCGCAATCGCTCGCTGGCCCAACGCTTGAAACAGCCGTCGCTGCAGGAGTCGCTGCGGATTTTTTCCGGGCTCTGGTACTGGCCGATCGTGCTGATGGTGCTGGTCTCGGCGGTCAATCTGATCGGCATCGGCGAGGACAACCAGAAAGCCCTGCGCTGCGCGTTGTTCACCACCGTGCTGTTGATCGGGACGGTGTTTCTCAGCACCGTCCTCCAGCATCTGTTCAAGTCGCGCAAGGCCGAGGCGATCCAGCGTAGCAGCGCCTACAAGGAACGCTTTCTCAGCCTGTTGCACGCCTTGCTGCGGATCGTCATCGCGATTGTGTTCATCGACATTCTCGGGCGGATCTGGGGTGTGTCGCTGCTCGACTTCGCGCAGAGCAGCACGGTCGGTCGGGCGATCAGCAATGCTCTGAGCAGCATCGGCCTGATCTTCCTCGTGACGTGGCTGCTGTGGGTGGTGCTCGACACGGCGATTCAGGAAGCGCTGAAACCACCGGTCAGCAAGCGCTCGGCGCGCCAGCCCAGCACCCGGGTGAAAACCATCCTGCCGCTGCTGCGCAACGCGATCAAAATCATCCTGGTGGTGATCTGCGCGATCACCACCATGGCCAATCTCGGGATCAACGTCGCGCCACTGCTGGCCGGCGCCGGGGTGGTCGGCCTGGCTATCGGTTTCGGCTCGCAGCAACTGGTGCAGGACGTCATCACCGGGTTGTTCATCATCATCGAAGACACCCTGTCGATCGGCGATTGGGTGGTGCTCGATTCCGGGCACGCCGGCACGGTCGAAGGCCTGACCATTCGCACCCTGCGCCTGCGCGACGGCAAGGGCTTCGTGCATTCGGTGCCGTTCGGTCAGATCAAGGCGGTGACCAATCAATCGAGGCAGTTTGCGTTCGCGTTTTTCTCGGTGCAGTTCACCTATGACACCGATGTCGACAAGGCCATCGAACTGATCCGCGAGGCGGGGGATTCGATCCGCGAAGACCCGTTCCTCAAGTACAACCTGCAAGGGCCGCTGGATGTGTTCGGCGTGGACAAAATGGACCTGAACGGCGTGGTGCTGACTGCGCAATTCCGCACGGTGTCGGGCGGGCAATACGCGGTAAGCCGCGCCTTCAACCAGCGTCTGAAAAAGCTTGTGGATAACAGCCCGTGGGTGCATTTCGCGCAGACTTATCCACAGCAGGTTTTGTTGCCCAATCGCCAGGAGGAAGAGGCGGCTGCGGCGCATTCATCGGTGGTGTTGCCGGAGCAGGCGCGGACTCAGTGACGGGTCAGCTTGTTGCGGATTTCGCTCATGGCGGCGAAGTCCAGCTCCACCCAGAACTGCTGCTTGCCCGCGACCTCGGCAGCGACCGGCAACCCGTCGCGATACACCAGCCGATTGCTCGCCAGCGCCGGCACTTTCGCCCCCGGCAGCAAGGTGCCGGCGAGGTTCAGCGGATCGACGCCGCACACCGCGACCAGGCTGCCGTCATGTGGGCGACGGCGGACTTCGCGCAGCAGGGGAATCGCCTCGGGCAGGGCGAATTGCTCGCCCGCCAGACCGCTGACAAACCGCCCGCCACGAATCTCGCCCCGTGCTTCCAGTCGATGGAATGTACGCAGCAGTTCGCGCCAGCTCGGCAACCAGTCGGCCTCGCGCTCCAGCAGGCGCCAGAACACCACGCCATAGCGCCGCAACAAGGTCATGGCGACGTGCTCGAGGGTTTCGGGCGACGCTGTTTGACGGTTTTCCACAACCGGCCCGCGACGCAGTAGCGCCCAGCGTCCGGCATCGTCCATGCCACCGACAAACGCCCCACGCCCGCGTCGACTGCTGCGCTGCTGGCGCTTGCTCGCCGGGGTGATCAGTGCCCGCAACCCGGCAAAACTGTCGGCATTCACCAGACCGGCGCCGACCAGTTCCTGCAAGGCGATTTCCAGTTCGGTGCGCAGCAGGTGCGCTTCATGAATCAGCTCATCGAAGAACAGCGCGCCGTGCTGGCTCAGCGCGTCGAAAACCTTTCGGGTCTTGGGCGACAGTTCGCTGAGCGGCGTCTGTTCGGCCAGTGCACTCCACAAGCCGACCTGACTGCGCGGCAGCAACACGATTGGTGTGCTGCGCAATGCCGTGCCGCTGATGTTTTGCCGGGCGCTGAGGCGCGTCCATACCAGTTTGCCGCTGCGGCACAGATCGTCCAGCCAGCTCGGTGAATAGTCCTTGAGCCGCGCCGGAAGGAGGTCGCTATCCCACGCCGATGCGGCAGCCGGATAGCCTTCGAACTGACCGACAATCGCCGGCAACACGGTGCTGCCCTGACCCCGAGTGGACGCGGATAAATGCTGCCAGTCGAACAGAAACCGCGTGAAATCCTGCAACGCCACCGGCTCGATTTCCCGGCGCAGACGCTTGACCGTGTAGCGGTGAATGCGTGCCAGCAGGTGTCGTTCGCACCACTCCTCAACGGTCGATCCCGGCGTGAAATGGCCCCGCAGCACATAACCCTCGTGCTCCAGTTGAGCGAGGGCTTGATGAACAGAGGCCGGCATCAAGGCCAGCGGCTTGGCAATCGCCGCCAGTGGTAAAGGACCGAATGCGCCGAGCCGCGCGCGGATCACTTCGACCAGTGCGTCATCGGCCGTCCATGCTTTGTCGAAACCGGGTAATGCGGGGAGTGCCGATTGCGCCTGTGGATAAAGCGCTTGCAGACACGTCAGGCGTTCTCTCGCCAGCCACAGTGAATGCTTGGGATTGATCTGCAACTGGCAGGCTCGCCCGGTATCGGCCAGAGCATTCAGCCAACCGCGCCACGGCGGATTGGCCTCGACTTCGCGGTCGCTGATGCAGGCCAGGCTCATCAATGTTTCGTGCATTTCATCGGCGCTGTCTGGCGTCGGCCACGCCTCTTCGCGCACGGCTTCGATCGCATCGGCGTCCAGTGCGCCGAGGTCATCGGTGGATTGCGGATCGCTCCAGCGGCGGTTGAGCACGGCCTGGGTGCGACGTTCTTCCAGCGGCGCATCGTCGAGAAAGGTGTAGGGCCGGGCGCTGAGGATTTCCGCCGCCAGCGGCGAGGGCGCCGGCAGGTCGCGGGCGATCAGACGCACTTCGCCGCGCTCCATGCGCCGCAGGAGTTCGAGCCAGCCTTCACTGTCCATCGCTTCATGCAGGCAATCGTCGAGGGTCTGTTCCACCAGCGGATGCGCGGGGATTTCCCGTTCGCCGGCGAGGTTTTCCAGGCAGGCGATCTGATCGGGAAACACGCTGGCGATCAGGTCTTCGCTTTTCATCCGCTGCAATTGCGGCGCGACTTTGCGCCCGCCCGTGTAGCGCGGCAGGGCCAGCGCCACCCCGGCATTCCAGCGCCAGCGCACACCGAACAGCGGCGCATCCAGTACCGCCTGAATCAGGATGTGCTCGGCGCTGTTGCTGTGCAGGTAACGCCAGACCTCGTCGAGTTCGAAACTGTGGCTGGTGGATAGCGACAGCACGATCGCGTCTTCGCTGGCGGCGGCCTGCAATTCGAAGTTGAAGGTGCGGCAGAAGCGCTTGCGCAAGGCCAGGCCCCAGGCGCGATTGATACGGCTGCCGAACGGCGAATGGATGATCAGTTGGGTGCCGCCGGACTCGTCGAAAAACCGTTCCATCAGCAGCGTGTCTCGCGACGGTAAGGCGCCGAGGGCGAGGCGGGCACGGGCCAGGTAATCGACCAGCTGTTCGGCGCTGGCCAGGTTCAGGCCGAGGGTGTCGATCAGCCAGTCGAGGGCCGGTTGCAGATTGCCGGGGCTGGCGCTGAGCAATTGATCGAGCTGCGCGTGCAGGCGCGCCACGGCCGCCGACAATTCATCGCTGCGCCCCGGTGCTTCGCCGAGCCAGAACGGAATGGTCGGCGGCTGACCCTGGGCGTCCTCGACCCGTACCTTGCCGGTTTCCACCCGCAGGATGCGATAGGAGGCGTTGCCGAGCTGGAACACGTCGCCGGCGATGCTCTCCACGGCGAAGTCTTCGTTGACGCTGCCGATGTTCAGGCTCTGGGGTTCGAGCAATACGCTGTAGTCGGCGTTGTCGGGGATGGTGCCGCCGCTGGTGACGGCGGTCAGCCGGGCGCCGCGTCGTCCGCGCAGGGTTCGGCTGACGGCGTCGTGGTGCAGGTAGGCGCTGCGCATGCCCTGACGGCCGTTGTAGCCCTCGGCGAGCATCGCCAGCAGCGCCTGATAATGTTTTTCGTCGAGGCGGGCGTAGGGCTCGGCCCGGCGCAACAGCGCAAGCAAATCGTCCTCGGCCCATTCCTGGCAACTGACCTCGGCGATGATCTGCTGCGCCAGCACATCCAGCGGCGCTTCGGGGATGTGCAGCGTATCGAGTTCACCCCGGCGCACGCAGTCGAGCAGGGCGGCGCACTCGATCAAATCGTCACGGGTGGTGGCAAACAGGCGGCCCTTGGGCGTGCCGCCGACCTGGTGTCCGGAGCGGCCAACTCGCTGCAGAAAACCGGCAATCGAACGTGGCGAGGCGATCTGGCAGACAAGGTCGACTTCGCCGATGTCGATCCCCAGTTCCAGCGACGCGGTGGCGATCAGCACTTGCAGCTCGCCGCGCTTGAGCCGCTGTTCCGCATCGAGGCGAAACTCCTTGGCCAGACTGCCGTGGTGCGCGGCCACCGCCCGTTTGCCGAGGCGTTCGCTGAGGTGCCGGCTCAGGCGTTCGGCCAGGCGCCGGGTGTTGACGAAAATCAGCGTGGTGCGGTGTTCGCGGGCCAGCGTGGCGAGGCGGTCGTAGACCCGTTCCCAGACATCATTGGCCATCACTGCCGACAACGGCACCGGCGGCACTTCGATGCCCAGGTCCCGTGGGCGGGCGTGGCCGATGTCGATGATTTCGCAGGGGCGCTCATGACCGACCAGAAACCGCGCCACCGCATCGATCGGTTTTTGCGTGGCTGACAGGCCGATGCGGGTCAGCGGTTCGGCGCACAGGGCCTGCAAGCGTTCGAGGCTCAAGGCCAGGTGGCTGCCTCGTTTACCGGCAGCGATGGCATGGATTTCATCGACGATCACCGTGCGCGTGGTGCCGAGCATCTTTCGCCCCGAATCCGAACCCAGCAGCACGTAGAGCGATTCCGGGGTGGTCACCAGAATGTGCGGCGCGCTCTTGCGCATGGCGGCGCGCTCTTTCTGCGGGGTGTCGCCGGTGCGCACGGCGGTGGTGATTTCCAGCGGCGGCAGATCCATTTGGCGCAACTGCTCGGTTATCCCGGCCAGCGGGTTCTGCAGGTTGATGCGGATGTCGTTGGACAGCGCCTTGAGCGGCGAAACGTAGACCACCAGGGTTTCGTCCGGCAGACCGTCCGGGGTTTCCAGACCACGGTGGACCAGATCGTCGAGCACGGCGAGGAACGCGGTGAGGGTCTTGCCGGAGCCGGTGGGCGCGGCGATCAGCGTCGAGCGGCGCTGGCGGATCAACGGCCATGCGCGGGCCTGGGCGGCCGTCACCGTCGGGAAGGTGCTGCTGAACCAGGCGCTGACGGCGGGGTGAAAGCCTGCCAGCGCCGCGTCCGTGGGAAGGGGCAAATTCATGGTTTCAGTTATGCGGGTGGGCGGGCGAAGTTGCAAGTACCGCTCGGGATCTACACTTTACGGGTGACGGTTGCGCACTAAACCCGCAAAATGCAACGATTCCGGCAATTATCGACGACGCTGCCACAGGCATCGTCGCCAAAGCCATCGTTCCAATCAGACTGGGCCTGCTGACTCTATGCGAATGCGCCTTATGTTACTGGGCGGCGGAAATGCCCTTGGGCAGGCGCTGATTCGCCTCGGTGCAGAGGAAGACATCGGTTTCCTCGCCCCCCGCCCGCCCGAAGACGGCTGGGATGCCGCGAGCCTGACCCAATTGCTCGACGACACCCGTCCCGATGCATTGATCAACCTTGCCTACTATTTCGACTGGTTCCAGGCCGAGACCGTCAGCGAAACCCGTCTGGCCGGGCAGGAACGCGCCATCGAGCGACTGGCCGAACTGTGCCAGCACCACAACATTGTGCTGGTGCAGCCTTCCAGCTATCGGGTGTTCGACGGTTCCCGCGCCACCGCCTACAGCGAAAAGGACGAGCCGGTGCCGTTGGGCCTGCGCGGTCAGGCGTTGTGGCGAATCGAGCAAAGCGTACGGGCCACTTGCCCGCAACACGTGCTGCTGCGCTTCGGCTGGCTGCTCGACGACAGCCCGGAAGGCATCCTCGGGCGCTTCCTGGCCCGGGCCGAACAGCCGGAAGAATTGCTGCTGGCCGATGACCGTCGTGGCAATCCGACCCCGGTCGACGATGCGGCCCGAGTGATCATCTCGGTGCTCAAACAACTCGATTGCGCCGCGCCGCTGTGGGGCACTTACCACTACGCCGGCCACGAGGCGACCACACCGCTGGCGCTGGGCCAGGCGATTCTCACCGAAGCGCGCAGCCTGCACCCGCTGGCCATCGAATCCCCGACCGCCCAGGCCCACGCCGCGCGTCCGGACGCTGCCGAAGAGCCGCAACACGCGGTGCTCGCCTGCAAGAAAATTCTGCACACCTTCGGGATCAAGCCGCGCGCCTGGCGTGCCGCGCTCCCGGGCTTACTGGATAGGTTTTATCGTCATGGCTGAAGGCCCTGTTTTAATCACCGGCGGTGCCGGTTTCATCGGCTCGCACCTGACTGACGCGCTGCTTGCCAAGGGCCATTCGGTGCGGATCCTCGATGATCTGTCGACCGGCAAGCGCAGCAATCTGCCGCTGGACAATCCCAGGGTCGAGCTGATCGTCGGCGACGTCGCCGATGCGGCGCTGGTCGCCAGGGCGATGGAAGGTTGCAGCGCAGTCGCGCACCTGGCTGCCGTGGCATCGGTGCAGGCGTCGGTGGATGATCCGGTGAAGACTCATCAGAGCAATTTCATCGGCACGCTGAACGTCTGCGAAGCCATGCGCGAGGCCGGCGTCAAACGTGTGCTGTATGCCTCCAGCGCAGCGGTCTACGGCAACAATGGCGAAGGCGAGTCGATTGACGAAGACACGCCCAAGGCGCCGTTGACGCCTTACGCGTCGGACAAACTGGCCGGCGAGCAGTACTTCGATTTCTACCGCCGTCAGCACGGTCTGGAACCGGCAATCTTCCGCTTCTTCAACATCTTCGGTCCGCGCCAGGATCCGTCCTCGCCGTACTCCGGGGTGATCAGCATCTTCAGCGAGCGCGCGCAGAAAGGCCTGCCGATCACCGTATTCGGCGATGGCGAGCAGACCCGGGATTTCATGTACGTCGAAGACCTGGTCGATGTGCTGGTGCAGGCAATCGAAAAGCCGCAAGTGGATGTCGGTGCGGTGAACGTCGGCTGGAATCAGGCGACCAATCTCAAGCAGATGCTGGCCGCGCTCGAAGCGGTGGTCGGCGAGTTGCCGCCCGTCAGCTACGGCCCGGCGCGCTCCGGTGACATCCGCCATTCGCGGGCGAACAACCGCCGGTTGCTTGAGCGATTCAACTGCCCGACACCAACGCCGATGAACGTCGGCCTGGCCCGTCTGCTCGGCCGCTGAGCTTCTTGCAGACATGAAAAAGGCGCCTTTTGACAGGCGCCTTTTTCACGGCCGGAATTCGGGTTTCAAACCTGTTTCCTGTAGCGAGGGAGCTTGCTCCCCGGTCGATGGCGTAACATCGCCGTCAGTTCTGAGCTGCCCGCCACCAAGCCTCATTCACCACCACGTGAACGTTCTTCAGAACTTGTAGCCTAGACCAACCATGTAGATGAAGGGATCAACGTCCACATTCACCCGTGCACGGGTGCCCGGAGCCACGGCGTTGTTCTCGACGGTGGCGCGGGTGTCGATGTCGATGTAGCGCACCTGGGCGTTGAGCATGATGTTGTCAGTCAGCATGTAGTCGGCGCCGACCTGCCAGGCCAAGCCCCAGGAGTTTTTCGCCTTGAAGTTGCTGAAGCCGTTGGACTGGGCTTCGCTGCCGACGTGCTCGTCGTAGATCCAGGTGTAGTTGATGCCGCCGCCGATGTACGGCTGGAAGGCCGACTTCGCATCCAGCGGGTAGTAGACGACGCTCAGGGTTGGCGGCAGGTGTTTCAGGGTCCCGAGCTTGCCATTGGCGGCCGGCAGGGCAGTGCCCTTGATCTTCACGTCATGCTCGAAGGGCGATGCGGCCAACAGCTCGATACCGATGTTGTTGGTCAGCATGTAGGCGAAGTTCAGACCCAGTTGGGTGTCGCTGCTCATGGTCGCCTTGCCGCCCAGGTTGGCGCCGCTCAGTGGACCCTGATCGACCTTGACGCTGGAGCTGTCGGCCTTCGGGTTGACGGTGATCGCACCGGCGCGAACGATGATGTCGCCGGCTTCGTGGGCGTGGGCGAGCGGGGCTGCGAGCGCGAGGGCAAACAGCGAGGCGCTGAGCAAGGACTTGTTCATGGAAGCTCCCAAAGGACGTTAAAAATGTTTGATGTCCTATGGTACGAATCCGTCTGATACGGTCTTTTGACTCAGCTCAATGAAACAGTGATGGGCGTTTTTTTTGTGGAACCTTTGCCGACCCCTTCGCGAGCAAGCTCGCTCCCACATTAGAGCTCGGTCAACTGTGGGAGCGAGCTTGCTCGCGAAGACAATGGGCCAAACAGTACAGAATGACCGGATTTACTCCGGCAGCTCATAGACGTAAATCTTGTCCGCATCCATCTGATAGCCGGCATCCGCCAGCTCGCTGGTGGACGGTTTGACCTGCAACGGCCCTTCGACCCAGTACGGCTGATACAGCTCATCGAGCTTCACGCCGAGTTCGCTTTTCACGTGCACGATCTGGTTCGACGGCGGTGGCGGCACGTGGATGCAGGCGCCGAAATACGGCACCAGCAGGAAGTCCGTGGTGCGACCTTCTTCGCTGACTTCCAGCGGCACGATGTAGCCCGGCAGGCGAATGTTCTGGCCGTCGAGGCTTTGCACTACCGGGGCGTTGGGCATGTCCTGTTTCGCCGCTGGCGCGGACTCGGCCGACAGCGCATCGCCCATCTTCGACAGGTCATGCAGCGGCGTCATGTTCGGCACTTCGGGCGCCGCGTCCGGCGGGATCATCTCCGACCAGGTCAGGTCTTTCGGTGCCGCCGCCCAGACGGGCAGGGCAACCAGCATCAGCAGCGCAAGGGCGGCGCGGGGCATGGTGAACATCCTCATAAACGGATCGACAGGCCATCGGCCAAGGATTGGCGATACGCGCGCCAGGCCGGCACGCTGCCCATCAGCAGCGCGGCAGCCAGAATGCCACCGAGCAGCGTCCATTCATACTCGCTTGGCCAGGCCAGCGGCAGATACAAGCCGTAATTGGCCTGCACATAACCCTGAGCGGCGGCGATGCCGAGGTACAGCAACGCCAGCCCGGCGATCACCCCGGTCAGCGCCAGAGCGAACGCTTCCAGCACCAAAAGGCTCGCGATATGCCACGGTCGCGCGCCCACCGAGCGCAGAATCGCCATTTCGCGGCGACGTTCGTTGAGGCTGGTGAGAATCGCCGTGAGCATGCCGATCAACCCGGTCAGCACCACGAACAGCGAGACCACGAACAACGCTTTTTCGGCGGTGCTCATCAGGCTCCACAATTCCTGCAAGGCCACGCCCGGCAGGATCGCCAGCATCGGCTCGCCACGGAATTCGTTGATTTCCCGTTGCAGCGCGAAGGTGGAGATCTTGCTGTTGAGGCCGAGCATGAACGCGGTGATTGCTTGCGGCGTCAGGTCCATGTTGCGTGCCTGATCGGCGCTGATCCGACCGTTACCACGGGCCGGCACGCCGTTGTGCCAGTCGATGTGGATAGCCTCCATGCCACCGAGGCTGATGTGCAACGTGCGATCCACCGGGGTGCCGGTGCGCTTGAGAATCCCGACCACGGTGAACGGCTTGTCGTCGTGCTTGACCAGGCTGATCGCCGCCACGCCGTGGGCCAGCACCAGCTTGTCGCCGAGCTTGTAATGCAGGGCCTCGGCCACTTCGGCACCGAGCACCACTTCGAACGGATCGGTGGCGAAGGCGCGGCCGTCGGCCAGTTCCAGGTGTTGCTGGCGACCGTACTGGTAATGCTCGAAATAGGCTTGGGTGGTGCCCATCACCCGGTAACCGCGATGGGAATCGCCGAGGGACATCGGGATCGCCCACTTCACCTTCGGGTTGCTGGCGAAGTGTTCGAAGCTGTCCCAGCGGATGTTGTTGGTGGCGTTGCCGATGCGAAATACCGAGTACAGAAGCAAGTTCACCGACCCCGAGCGGGCGCCGACGATCAGGTCGGTGCCGCTGATGGTGCTGGCGAAACTGGCCTTGGCTTCGGTGCGCACCCGCTCGACGGCCAGCAGCAGGCAGACGGAAAGCGCGATGGCGAAAGCAGTGAGCAGAGCGGTGAAACGCCGGTTGGCGAGGCTGGCCATGGCCAGACGGAACAGATACATCTCAGACCTCGGCAGACGTGGCGGCGCGATTGAGTTCGGCCAGGGACAGATGACGGTCGAACAGCGGCGCCAGGCTCTGGTCGTGGCTGACGAACAACAGACTTGATCCCGCTTCGCGGCACTCGGCGAACAGCAGGCGAATGAAGTTTTCCCGGGCGTCGTAATCCAGCGCCGAGGTCGGTTCGTCGGCGATCACCAGTTCCGGCTGACCGATCAACGCTCGGGCCGCGGCGACCCGCTGTTGCTGACCGATCGACAGCGAATCGGCGCGGCGGCTCAGGATGCTTTCGTCCTTCAGGCCCAAGTGGGCGAGCAGGGTGGCGGCAGCCTGATCGACGCTGCCGTGGCGCTGCTTCGCACGCTCGGCACGCAGCCTTGAGAAGTGGCACGGCAGCTCGACGTTCTCGCGCACCGAGAGAAACGGCAGCAGGTTGAACTGCTGGAAAATGTAGCCGGTGTGATCGACGCGAAAACGATCGCGGGCGCCGGCACCCAGTTCGGTCAGCTCTTGGCCGAGCAGCCGAATGCTGCCGCGACCGGGTTTCTGCACCCCGCCGAGCAGGCCGAGCAGGGTGGTCTTGCCGCTGCCGCTGGGGCCCTTGAGGAACAGGGTTTCGCCGGCTTCCAGGCGAAATGCCGGGATATCCAGCAGCGGCGGGTGACCGGGCCAGTTGAAGCCCAGGTCAGACAGTTCGATGAGTGCTTGGGTCATGGCGCCGTTTCGTATCAGAACTTCAGGGCGGCGGCCTTGGCCGTCACTTCCGTGCCTTGCTGGCCGCTCGGGCCGATCAGTTGTACCTGAATTTTCTGGGTGGCCGGGAAGGTATTGAAAAGGTTTGCCAGATCGAGGGTTTTCAACGCACCCGGCGCTGCACAGCTGAACTGGTAGTGGGCGTGGATTTCACTGTGGTCATGATGATGCTCGTGACCATCCTTGCCGGCTTCTTCTTCGTCGTCGTGGTCGTCGGCATCCGGCTTGTCGCCGAACAGCGGGCTTTCCAGTTCCTGGCTGGTGACTTTGCAACCGGCGGCGGCCGGCAGACTGAACAGCGCCAGCGGTTTTTCCAGCTGCGCACGAGCGGCGGCGACTTTGGCCTTGTCGGCATCGCTGGTGGCGACGTGTTCAAAACCCACGAGGTTCATCGCCGGGCTTTCCAGCTCCAGCTCCAGGGTCTGGCCGTCGAGGGCGGCGTTCAGACGACCGACGCCATGTTCGTGGGCACCGAGGCTGCCGTGCTCATGGTCGTGATCATGCTCATCGGCGGCATGGGCGATGGCCAGCGGCAACAGGGCAAACGGCAAAGCGAGCAGCAGACGACGCATGGCGGTCTCCGGGAAGTAAAGTGAAGAGTTTGTTATGTAATCTTATAACGAAAGTGCGCAGAGTTTGCCCGCCCGCTTGGCGTTATACAAGTCCCATGGGAGCATGCAGGTCAGAAATGTGCGGGAGCGAAGTTATGGTGCGGATACGCGGAACCGTCGGTGCGTTGCCGGTGGATTTGACCCTGGAACTGGATGAAAGCGACTGGGCGCGGCTCGGTGCGCAGTTGGGTATGCCGGTGCAGGCCGCCCAGCCGCAAGCTGCTGCAGCGTCTGCGGCGAAACCGGTGAATCAGGATGACGCGTTGTGGCAG
Source organism: Pseudomonas sp. B15(2017) (assembly GCF_002113215.1). NCBI lineage: Bacteria > Pseudomonadati > Pseudomonadota > Gammaproteobacteria > Pseudomonadales > Pseudomonadaceae > Pseudomonas > Pseudomonas sp. B15(2017). The sequence goes on along the minus strand of NZ_NEJZ01000025.1, from coordinate 13,240 downwards.
GTCGCCAGGGATTTGCTGCGCAAGGCCGGGCAACTCAGCGGGCCGGAGGTGCTGGATCAGCTCGAAGGACTGACCGGCAGCGCAGCGGCGGGCAAGCGCTTGCTGGTGCGCCTGCGTCATTCGGCCGATGTGAAAGTGCTGAGCGGCGGTGATACGCCGCTCTACAGCTGGATCGAATAAGCGCTTAGTACAGCGCGGCAAACACCTTGCGCCGGTAAGCGGTCACCAGTGGGTGATCGTTGCCCAGCAGCTCGAAGACTTGCAGCAAGGTCTTGTGCGGCAGACCTTCGCTGTAGCTGCGGTTGCGGATGAACAGCTTGAGCAGTGCGTCCAGCGCCGCTTCGTATTGCTGACGGGCCAGTTGCTGGATCGCCAGTTGATACACCGCTTCATCGTCCTGCGGGTTCTGCGCCAGACGGCTTTTCAGGTCGGCGGCATCCGGCAGGTCACGGGCCAGGCCGAGGAACTTGATCTGCGCCTTGGCACCGGCCAGTGCAGCCTTGTGTTCGTCGCTCTTGACCGCGTCGAGCACGGTTTGCGCCTCACCCAGTTCACCGCGTTCAGTCAGGCAGCGAGCGTAGAGAATCAGTGCCTTGGCGTTGGTGTTGTCTTCGCCCAGCAGCGTCACCAGTGTCGCTTCCGCGTCGGCGTAACGGCCTTCGTCAAACAGTGCCTGAGCCTGTTCGAACGGATCGGCGGCGGACGGTGCCGGCATCTGCACATGCGGTTCAAGCAGGGCGCGCACCGCGGATTCCGGTTGCGCACCGGCAAAGCCGTCCACCGGTTGGCCGTCCTTGAACAGCACCACGGTCGGCAGGCTGCGGATGCCGAAACGGGCGACGATGTCCTGCTCGATATCGCAATTGACCTTGGCCAGCAGCAACTCGCCCTGATAGCTCTCGGCGATGCCTTGCAACATCGGCATCAGCGCCTTGCATGGCGCACACCATTCGGCCCAGAAGTCCACCAGCACCGGTTTTTGAAAGGAGGCCTCGATCACCGACTGGTCGAAGTCGGCCGTCGTGGCGTCGAAGATGTACGGCGTTTGCTGACTCATGGGGTCTCTCGTGAAAGCGTGAATGGGGCAACTATACGGTCAGGCACGGGCCGCATGGTAGAGGCTGACATGGCGAAACTCTTCGGGCTCGGCCAGATCCGGCAGGGTCATGGCTTCGAGCATTTCGATGCGCCGGTACAGCGGATGCCGGAAATCCCGAACCCGCGAATCCGCCACCAGCGCTTCGCGGCCACGGCTCAGGAAGGCGTCGAGCAGCGGCAGGTTTTCCCTGTCATACAGAACGTCGGCCACCAGGATCAGATCGAAGCGATCCGCTTCGGCGAAGAAATCCGTGGAATAACTCATCTGCACATCATTGAGTTCGGCATTCGCCCGACAGGCGGCAATCGCCAGCGGATCCAGGTCGCAGGCCACGACTTCCAGTGCGCCGGCCTTCACCGCCGCGATCCCGGCGATCCCGGAACCAGCGCCGAAATCCAGCACCCGCTTGCCGCGAACCCACGAGGGAAACGCCGCCAGATACCGCGCCACTGCCAGACCACTGGCCCAGCAGAAACTCCAGTAGGGCGGTTCATGCAGGATGCGTTGGGTTTCTTCCTGACTGAATTCGCGCGCCATGTTGTCGCCGTCAATCAGCCACAGCCGCAAATCGGTGTCCGGCAACGCACAGGCCTTCAGTCGCGCGTCACCGAGCAATTGGCCCAGCGACCGTTGCAGGTCTTGCGGTGCATTCATGGTGCTTTGACAAATTGCAGTTGGCCCAGGGCCTGGGTGGTCGGCTGAGTGATGGTCTGCGACGGCAGGTGCAGGATCAACTGGCCGGACTGGCTGGCGCGGCCGCGCAATTCAACCCGCGCGCCGACCGGGAAAGCGTCGGGGTTGAAGCGCAGGTGGAACGGCAGAATCTGGTTGTTGCCGATCAGACTGGAACTGGCGAGCAATTGTTGCGGGCGATCCTTGGCGTCGATCACCAGCAGCGCCAGTTCGACTTCGGCGCCGGCCGGCACGCCTTGCAGGGTGCCGCTCAGTTCCCGTTGATACGCGGGCAGCGGGCCGAGGTCGGCGGCTTCCCGGGCTTTTTTCTGCGCCTGTTGCGGCGCCGGGCCCGGTGTTGGCGGCTGAGGCTTGGGCGCATCGCTGCCACAGGCCACCAGCAGGCTGAAAACACTGAGCAAAACGAGCGGTCGTAAGGACATTGGCGGCTCCAGCAAAATGAAATCCATGGATCAAACGATCATGGCAGTCTGTATACCGCAAAGCCTATGGCTTGTCTTGCCACCGGGATGCGCTACCATGGCCCTCCCTTTTTTTGTTGCCAGCCACCATGCACTGTCCCTTCTGCGGTGCCAACGACACCAAGGTCATCGACTCGCGTCTGGTCGCCGAGGGCGAACAGGTGCGCCGCCGGCGTGAATGCCTGGCCTGCGGCGAACGTTTCACGACGTTCGAGACGGCCGAACTGGTGTTGCCGCGCCTGATCAAAACCGACGGCAGCCGCCAACCGTTCGACGAAGAAAAACTCCGCGCCGGCATGCAACGCGCCCTGGAGAAACGTCCGGTGAGCGTCGAGCGCCTCGAATCCTCGCTGGTCCATATCAAACACAAGCTGCGCGCCACCGGCGAGCGCGAGGTCAAATCCCTCGTGGTCGGCGAACTGGTGATGGCCGAGCTGAAAAAGCTCGATGAAGTCGCCTACATCCGTTTCGCATCCGTGTACCGCCGCTTCCAGGACCTCAACGAATTCCGCGAAGAGATCGACCGCCTTGCCCGTGAACCGGTGAAAGAATGACCACCGCCGCCGAGCAGGCCATCCTCGACGCCCGCTTCATGGCCCGGGCCCTGGAACTGGCGCGCAAGGGGCATTACACGACTCATCCCAATCCACGGGTCGGCTGCGTGATCGTGCGCGACGGGCAGATTGTCGGCGAAGGCTGGCATGAACGCGCCGGCGAACCGCACGCCGAAGTCCACGCCCTGCGCGCCGCCGGTGAGCAGGCCCGGGGCGCGACCGCTTACGTCACCCTCGAACCTTGCAGCCACCACGGCCGCACGCCGCCGTGCGCCGATGCGCTGGTGAACGCCGGTGTTGGCCGGGTGGTCGCGGCAATGCGTGATCCGAATCCACAAGTCGCCGGACGCGGTCTGCAGCGTCTGGCCGATGCCGGTATCGCCACCGAAAGCGGCGTACTGGAAATTGAAGCGCGCAAGCTCAATCAAGGTTTTCTGAAACGCATGGAACACGGCTTGCCGTTTGTGCGGGTCAAGTTGGCCATGAGCCTCGACGGCCGCACGGCAATGGAAAGCGGCGAGAGCCAATGGATCACCGGCCCGGCCGCGCGTTCTGCAGTGCAGCGTTTGCGCGCCCAGGCCAGCGTGGTACTGACCGGTGCCGACACGGTGCTGGCCGATGGCGCACGCCTGACGGTGCGCGGCGACGAGCTGGGGCTGGATGACGAACAAACCGCGCTGGCCCTGAGCCGTCCGCCGCTGCGGGTGCTGATCGACGGGCGTCTGCGAGTGCCGCTGGATGCGCCGTTCTTCAAGGCCGGCCCGGCGCTGGTCGCCACCTGCGTGGCCATCGAAGAACAGTACGCCAACGGCCCGGAATGCCTGAACGTGCCGGGCGATGATGGTCAGGTCGATCTGCATCAGTTGCTGATCGAGCTGGCCAACCGAGGTGTCAACGAAGTCCTGGTCGAGGCCGGCCCGCGACTGGCCGGCGCATTTGCCCAGCTCGGTCTGGTCGATGAGTTCGTGATCTTCATCGCCGGCAAGTTCCTCGGCTCCACGGCGCGTCCGCTTCTGGACTGGCCGCTCGCTTATATGAAGGATGCGCCGGAGCTGAAAATCACTGAAATTCGCGCGGTTGGCGATGACTGGCGAGTCACTGCAATCCCTGTCTGATCAGCGAGCGTATAATTCCCGGCCATCGCGTTAGCGCTGGCTTCGTTCTCAAGGAGAACCCCATGTTTACCGGCATCATCGAATCCATCGGCAGTATCCGCGCACTGACCCCAAAGGGCGGTGATGTGCGGGTGCATGTCGAAACCGGCAAGCTCGACCTGAGCGACGTCAAACTCGGCGACAGCATCGCGGTCAACGGCGTGTGCCTGACCGCCGTGGAACTGCCGGGCAACGGCTTCGCTGCCGACGTCAGTCGCGAAACCCTCGACTGCACCGCCATGAATGACCTGAAAAGCGGCAGCCCGGTCAACCTGGAGAAAGCCCTGACCCCGACCACCCGTCTCGGCGGCCATCTGGTCAGCGGTCACGTCGACGGTGTCGGCGAAGTGGTCTCGCGCAGCGACAATGCCCGCGCCGTGGAATTTCGCATCCGCGCGCCGAAAGAGCTGGCCAGGTACATCGCCCACAAAGGCTCGATCACCGTCGACGGCACCAGCCTGACCGTGAACGCGGTCGATGGCGCCGAATTCCTGCTGACGATCATTCCGCACACCCTGAGCGAAACCATCATGGCGTCCTACAAGCCAGGTCGCCGGGTGAACCTGGAAGTCGACTTGCTGGCGCGTTATCTCGAGCGTCTGCTGTTGGGCGACAAGGCTGCAGAGCCAACGTCTGGCGGCATCACTGAAAGCTTTCTGGCCGCCAACGGCTACCTCAAATCCTGACTGAAGGGGGTGCCTTGTGGCGCTCAATAGCATCGAAGAACTGGTTGAAGACATCCGCCAAGGCAAGATGGTCATCCTCATGGATGACGAAGACCGCGAGAACGAAGGCGACCTGATCATGGCCGCCGAGTGCTGCAAGGCCGAGCACATCAACTTCATGGCCAAGTACGCCCGTGGCCTGATCTGCATGCCGATGAGCCGCGAGCGCTGCGAAACCCTGAAGCTGCCGCTGATGGCGCCACGCAACGGTTCCGGTTTCGGCACCAAGTTCACCGTCTCGATCGAAGCGGCCGAAGGCGTGACCACCGGTATCTCCGCCGCTGACCGCGCGCGCACCGTGCAAGCGGCGGCTGCGAAAGACGCCAAGGCTGAAGATATCGTCAGCCCGGGCCACATCTTCCCGCTGATGGCCCAGGCCGGTGGCACCCTGGCCCGAGCCGGTCACACTGAAGCGGCCTGCGACCTGGCACGCATGGCCGGTTTCGAGCCAAGCGGCGTGATCTGCGAAGTGATGAATGACGACGGCACCATGTCCCGTCGCGCCGAGCTGGAAGCCTTTGCTGCTGAGCACGACATCAAGATCGGTACCATCGCCGACCTGATTCACTACCGGATGATCCACGAACGTACCGTTCAGCGGATTGCCGAGCAGCCGCTGGACAGCGAACTGGGCCAATTCAACCTGGTGACCTATCGTGATTCCGTGGAAGGCGACGTGCACATGGCACTGACCCTGGGCACTGTTTGCGCCGAAGAACCGACCCTGGTTCGCGTGCACAACATGGACCCGCTGCGCGACCTGTTGATGGTCAAGCAACCGGGCCGCTGGAGCCTGCGCGCCGCCATGGCTGCGGTTGCCGAGGCCGGCAGCGGTGTGGTGTTGTTGCTGGGTCACCCGCTGGATGGCGACGTGTTGCTGGCGCACATCCGTGAAACCGGCGATCAGGCGACGGTGAAAAAACCGACCACCTACAGCATCGTCGGTGCCGGTTCGCAGATCCTGCGTGACCTCGGCGTGCGCAAAATGCGCCTGATGTCTGCGCCGATGAAGTTCAATGCGATATCCGGTTTCGATCTGGAAGTTGTAGAATACGTGCCCTCCGAATAATGACCGGTTGTTTCCGGCCCTGTATTCGCGGCAAATAAATCACTGAGGGACGCGAAACAGACGCGTCCCGGCTCTTTAAGAGATCTGACGAATGACCCTGAAGACCATCGAAGGTACCTTCATCGCCCCTAAAGGCCGCTACGCTTTGGTAGTGGGCCGCTTCAACAGCTTCGTGGTTGAAAGCCTGGTCAGCGGTGCAGTTGATGCCCTGGTTCGCCACGGCGTGAGCGAAAGCGACATCACCATCATCCGCGCACCTGGCGCCTTCGAAATCCCGCTGGTTGCGCAGAAAGTCGCCCAGAAAGGCGAGTTCGCAGCAATCATTGCCCTGGGCGCGGTCATTCGTGGCGGCACTCCGCACTTCGAATACGTGGCTGGCGAGTGCACCAAGGGCCTGGCCCAGGTGTCCATGGAATTCGGCGTACCGGTCGCTTTCGGCGTCCTGACCGTTGATTCCATCGAGCAAGCCATCGAACGTTCCGGCACCAAGGCCGGCAACAAAGGTGCTGAAGCTGCCCTGTCCGCTCTGGAAATGGTCAGCCTGCTGGCGCAGTTGGAGGCCAAGTGATTAGCGACGAAAGCGATCGTTTCAACCCGCGCGATCCGAAACCTGCGGATGCCGGCAAACCATCGAAAAGCGCCAAGCGCCGCGAAGCCCGTCAGCTCGCGACCCAGGCCCTGTATCAGTGGCACATGGCTCGGCAGTCGTTGAACGAGATCGAAGCGCAGTTCCGGGTCGATAACGATTTCACCGATGTCGACGGTGCCTACTTCCGCGAAATCCTGCACGGGGTTCCGCAGTTCAAGACCGAAATCGACAACGCGCTCACGCCTTGCCTGGACCTGGCGATCGAAGAGCTGGACCCGGTTGAACTGGCGGTTCTGCGCCTGTCCACCTGGGAACTGCTCAAGCGCGTTGACGTGCCGTACCGCGTTGTGATCAACGAAGGTATCGAACTGGCCAAGGTGTTCGGTTCGACCGACGGCCACAAGTTCGTCAACGGCGTGCTCGACAAGCTGGCTCCGCGCCTGCGTGAAGCTGAAGTGAAGGCGTTCAAGCGCTGATCGGCGCTTGAATACTTCTTCTCAGCCATGGGCGAGTTTGAGCTGATCCGCAATTTCTTCGCCGCCGCGCCTTGTGCGCAGGGCGGCGAAGGCGTTGCACTGGGGATCGGCGATGACTGCGCCTTGCTGGCAATTCCCTCCGGGGAACAGCTGGCGGTTTCCACCGATACGCTGGTGGCCGGCGTGCATTTCGCCGATCCCTGCGATCCGTTTCTGCTCGGTCAGCGCTCGCTGGCCGTGGCGGTCAGCGACCTTGCTGCCATGGGCGCCACGCCCGTTGCCTTTACCCTTGCCCTGACCTTGCCGACGGTGACCGCCGATTGGCTGCAAGCCTATGCCCGTGGTTTGAACCGCATGGCGCAGGGCTGCGGCGTGGCGCTGGTCGGCGGCGACACGACGCGCGGGCCGTTGAGCCTGACCGTCACGGTGTTCGGCCGCGTCCCGGCCGGCAAAGCGCTGACCCGCAGCGGCGCGCAGCCGGGCGATCTGCTGTGTGTCGGCGGCGAACTGGGCAATGCCGCCGGGGCCTTGCCGCTGGTGCTGGGGCAGCGAGACGCCGAACCCCATATTGCCCAACCGCTGCTCGATCATTACTGGTCGCCGCAACCGCAACTCGCCCTCGGCCAGGCCCTGCGTGGCAAGGCCACCTCGGCGCTGGACATCTCCGATGGCCTGCTCGCCGATTGCGGTCACATCGCACTGGCTTCGCAGGTGCGCCTCGAAGTCGAGTGTGAGCGTGTTCCATTGTCGGATGCGCTGGTGGCATTTCTCGGTCAGCGCGGCGCCGAACGCGCGGCGTTGAGCGGTGGCGACGATTATGTGCTGGCCTTCACCTTGCCGCCCGTCGAGTTGCCGGCGCTGCTGGCTGATGGCTGGCCGATCCATGTGATCGGCCGCGTGACGCAGGGCCAGGGCGTGGTGCTGCTGGACCGCGACGGGCACGACATCACCCCGCAAATCCGGGGCTATCAACATTTTCAGGAGTCACCGTGACAGATCACCCGAAACAGGTTCCGGCCGAATTCGTTCCGCCGTCGGTCTGGCGCAATCCCTGGCATTTCCTCGCGTTCGGCTTCGGCTCGGGCACCTTGCCCAAGGCGCCGGGCACCTGGGGCTCGTTAGTTGCGCTACCCTTTATCCCGTTGTGGCAGATGCTGCCCGACTGGGGTTACTGGCTGATGCTCGGAATCACCATGCTGTTCGGCTTCTGGCTGTGCGGCAAAGTGGCTGACGATCTGCGGGTGCACGACCACGAAGGCATCGTCTGGGACGAAATGGTCGGGATGTGGATCACCCTGTGGCTGGTGCCGGAAGGCTGGTACTGGTTGCTCGCCGGGTTCCTGGTGTTCCGCTTCTTCGACATTCTCAAGCCGTGGCCGATCCGCTGGATCGACCGGCACGTTCACGGCGGCGTCGGCATCATGCTCGACGATGTGCTGGCCGGCGTGTTCGCCTGGCTGGCGATGCAGGGCCTGGTGTGGCTTTTCGCCTGATTTCCAGGCGTGGATGAGGGACGCAGGGATGACTCGACGCTGGTTGGCGATAGTGGTTTTGACCTTGCTTGGCGCCGTGGCCCAGGCACAGGACGCACCGCCGTCGGTCATTCATCTGGCCAGTGAAGATTGGGAGGACTACACCGCCGCCGATGGCCATGGGCTGGGCTGGGATGTGTTGCGCAAAGTCTTCGAGCCGGCCGGCGTAACCCTGGACATCCGCACCGTGCCCTACACCCGTTCGGTCGGGCTGGTGCAATTGAAGGAAGTCGACGCACTGGTCGGTTCTTACCGCGGTGAAGCCGAGCAGGTCTTGTACCCGAAATGGAATTTCGATTCCGACCACATCTACGCGCTCGGCCTGGCCAGCAATCCGTCGCCAACCCAGGCGACGCTGGGCAAATACCGACTGGCCTGGGTACGCGGCTATCGCTACGAAACCTACCTGCCGAACGTCAAACGCTTCAACCAGATCGAGCGCCGCACCGGGATCCTGTCGATGCTCAAGCAGGGGCGGGCGGATTACTACATCGATGCGCTGACGGAAATCGAAGCGGTAGTCAGAAACGCCGCCGATCCTTCGCAATACCGTTATTCACATCTGGCGGAACTGCCGCTGTACCTCGGTTTCGCCGACACCCCGCAAGCCCGGGCGTTGATGTCGATCTACGACCAGCGCATCGAGCAACTGGTTAAAAGCGGCGAGCTGAAGCCGATCTTCGAGCGCTGGAAACAGCCGTATCCGTTCGAGTAAGGGCGATAACGAAGGGCCTGTAATCAAACTTTTTGATCGTTATGGCCGATAATTCAGCCTAAGCGCCTGTAGGAACGTGCTGTTACAATGCCGCCCAGCGAATCTCGGACTTTTCAGATCAGGAGCACACCGGTGCCTGTCGTTTTTGTCGCCGCTTCCAAGCTGCCCACTCCTTTTGCGCAATTCACCATGCACGGTTTTCTCGATGAAGCCACCGGCCGCGAGCACGTTGTGCTGAGCCTGGGTGAGATTGCCGACGGTGCCCCGGTACTCGGCCGTCTGCACTCCGAATGCCTGACCGGTGATGCCTTGTTCAGCCAGCGTTGCGACTGCGGTTCGCAACTCGAAGGCGCCCTCAAGGCCATCGCTCGCGAAGGTCGTGGCGTGTTGCTGTATCTGCGTCAGGAAGGGCGCGGCATCGGTCTTTTGAACAAGATCCGTGCCTACGAATTGCAGGACGGCGGCGCCGATACCGTTGAAGCCAACGAGCGCCTGGGCTTTGCCGCCGACCAGCGTGATTACGCCATGTGCCTGCCGATGCTCGAGCATCTGGGCGTCAAGTCCCTGCGCCTGATGACCAACAACCCGCGCAAGGTCAAAGCCTTGACCGACATGGGCATCGTCGTCGCCGAGCGCGTTCCGCTGCACACCGGTCATAACCCGCACAACAAACTCTATCTGGCGACCAAGGCCAGCAAGCTCGACCACATGATGGGCAACGAGCATCAGGGCGAGGTAGACCGGGCGTGACCCGCGGACAAGTGCGGCGCCGTCTGGCGATCGCCTGGTGGAAATACCTGGCGCTGGCGCTGGTGCCGCTGTTCGTGATCAACGGAGTGTTTGGCCAGGGCGAGGCGATTCTGCCGGTCCTGGCGATGCCTTTCTTTATCGCTGGCGTGGCCTCGATGTTTGTCAGCCTGAAGTTTTTCGGGCGCTACAAACATGCGCTGATCGCCACGCAAAAAGCCCTCGATACCCCTGAAGAACCCGCTGCCTGGATTGCCTTGGCAGCCTGCCTTCGCCGTGCATTTGTGGTCGCGGCGCTGCCGGCCTGGATCGGCGCGCTGGCGGTGTTCGTCGGCCTTGAAGCGGTGCCGCTGATGTTGCTGGCGCTGTCGACGGCGGTGCTGTTCTACCTCTACCGTATCCCGCGTCAACTCGCTTGATGCGGCGTCTCTGGCTGGCGGTTCTGCTGCTGGCCGTCAGCGGTGAAACGCTGGCCGCCCTGCGGGTGGTCAGCCTTGCGCCCTCCCTGTCGGAAATCGTGGTTGAACTGGATTCGGCCGACCTGCTGGTCGGGGTGCTGGATGCCGGTGAGCGGCCATCCGCGATCAAGGACGTGCCTTCGGTGGGCCGTTACGGCCAGCTCGACATGGAACGGCTGCTCAGCCTCAAGCCTGACTTGTTACTGTTGTGGCCCGGCAGTGTCGGCCCGGCCCAGCGCGATCAGCTCAAGCGCCTGAATATCCCGACTTTCGTTGCCGAACCCCGCAGTCTCGAACAGCTGGCCGCGCAGATTGAAGCCATCGCGACGCAGCTCGGTCGTCCTGTGCGTGGGGTCGAACGGGCCCGCGAGTTGCGGCAAAAACTCGATAAACTGCGCCAGCGCTACCGGCGGGAAGTGCCTCTGCGGGTGTTCTATCAAGTCTGGGACAAGCCGCTGTACACCATCGGCGGCGGGCAGATCATCAGCGATGCGCTTGAAGTGTGCGGTGCGCGCAACGTGTTCGGCGACTTGAGCCTGCCCGCGCCGCAGGTAAGCATCGAGGCGGTTTTACAGCGTGATCCCGAGGTGATTCTGGCCGGCGATCAGCCACAACTGAATGCGTGGAATGCCTGGCCGCAGGTGGCGGCGGTGAAGCACAGGCAGCTGCTGTTGGTCACCGACAAAGGTCTGGAGCGTCCGAGCGGGCAGATGATCGAAGCGACCGCCAAGCTTTGCCAACTGATCGCGCCAGACCGCTGAGACCGCAGCGCCTGCATTCGCGAGCAAGCTCGCTCCCACAAGTATCGGGCTGAACCTGTGGGGGCGAGCTTGCTCCGGGCGGCGATCCGACGATGAGGCCCGTCAAGGCAGCGAAAATCCCGGATCAGAGCTGCGGCGTCCAGGTCACGCCGAACATGAACGCCCGACCTTCCTCGCGATAGCCATACTGACTGCCGTCATGGCTGTACAGCGCCCGGCTGTAACCCTTGTCCAGCAGGTTATCGACCTTGAAATCCAGCTTGATCTCACGGTTCAGCGCCCAGCTGCTGCGCAGCCCGAGCAGCGCGTATCCGCCAAGCGGTTGTTGATTGTTGAGGTCGTCATAACTGCTGCTGACAGCCTGCCAACTGGCCCCGAGGCCGAGGCGGTCGAATTGCCGATCCAGATCCCAGCTCAAGGTGCGGCGGGCACGCCGCGCCAATGTGTGGCCGGTGTCGCGGTCGCGGGGATCGATGATCGCCACGCCCAGATTGCTCTGCCAGCCGAACAGCTGCTGTTTCAGCGCTGCTTCGAAGCCGTTGATCCGCGCCGAGGCGACGTTTTCCGGGCGTGAGTTGCTGCCGAAGATGATCGCGTCTTCCAGATCGGTCCGATACAGCGACGCTTCGAGGCGAGTGCTGTCGCTCAACTGGCTGCGCCATTGCAGTTCGTAGCTTTTCGAGGTTTCCGGTTTCAGGTCGGGATTGCTGAAGTCCGGGTAGTACAGGTCGTTGAAGGTCGGCGCACGGAAGCCTTCGCTGTAGCTGAGCAACAGGTCGTTGTCCGGGTTGACCGGCAACGTCAGCGTGCCGCTCCAGCTGTTCTGGCCGCCGAACTGCTGGTTGTCGTCACGGCGCAGGCCCAGTTCGGTGGAAAAACTGTCGGCCTGGAAGCGATGCTGGATGAACGCGGCGCGGTTCCAGCGACTGTCTTCGGCGAACTCGGTGCTGCTGTTGATCCGGTCTTCGTACCAGTCGCCGCCGAGGATCAGGCTGTTGCGTGAATCCAGCGTCAGGTCGTTCTGCCAGGTCACCGAGTCGCGGTAGGTGTTGAACACCGAGCGCTCGTCGCTGAGCTTGTCGAAAGACTTCTCGCGGTTTTCGCTGTGGCCAAGCTCCAGGCGCGACTTCCAGCGCTCATTGATCCGCGCGTCGATGTAGCTGCTGAAACTGCTGACGGCGAAATCGCTGTAGGGCTGCTGCTGGAGGGAGTCGAAGGTCACCGGGTCGAAGCGCCCGAACGGGTTGTCGAATTCGCTTTTGCCACGGTTATCCAGCAGGTTGGCGCCGACTTCGATGTCATCGGTCAGCGCATGGCTGAGGCTCAGGCTGAAGGATTTATTGCGGTAGGCATCGTGATCGCTGTCGCTGGGATACGAATCGTGGGTGCGGTCGAGGCCGGCGGTTTCATCGAGGCTGGCGCCGAGGTTGAAGCGGGTTTTCTCATCACCGCCGGAGAGGCCGACGCTGCGCTCCCAGGTCTGATTGCTGCCGAAGCCGACATGCATCCGCGGCTGCAGGCCCTGTTCGCCGCCGCGCCGGGTGAAGATCTGGATCACCCCGCCGATCGCGTCGCTGCCGTAAATGACCGAGCGCGATCCGCGCAGTACCTCGACACGCTCGATCTGTTCGATGTTGAGGTGTTGCAGGTTGCTGTCGCCGGAGGTGGCGTTGCCGATGCGCTGGCCGTCGACCAGCACCAGGCTCTGCGCCGATTGCGTGCCACGAATGTAGATTCCCGGCAGGCTGCCGCGTCCGCCGGTTTGCGCGACTTGTACGCCCGGTACCCGTTGCAGCAGATCGGTGACGCTGCTCGGTTGCAGGCGCTCGATGTCTTCGCGGGTGAACACGGTGTTGGCGGCGCTGCTGTCGTTGCGCGCCTCGACCTGGCGGTTGGCGCTGATCAGCACGTCCGGCAGCTTCAGGGCCTGATCGCGTTCGAAGGTGTCGGCCAGGGCGTTGGCGGTTGGCAGCAGCAGGAGGGGCAGGGCGAGGCGCGAGAGGTTCATCGGAGTCCGTTGGTACATAAAGCGAATTGAATTTTGAAAGCTGCACAAACCACTGTGGGAGATTCTATGGTTTAGGGGAAACCCTCAACTTGCTTTCGGCTGGTATTCGCTCTGCCCCTTTAGTAGTGCGAATACGACCCGAGCAAGTTTACGGGCCAGAATCACCAGTGCCTGAGTGGTGCTGAACCCTTTAGCTCGT
>NZ_NEJZ01000024.1:0-85817 GCF_002113215.1 Pseudomonas sp. B15(2017) | reverse complement strand
GGTGATCGATGCCGGGACCAGCCTGACGCTGACGGCGGGCGGGCATCACATCGTGATCAATTCGGGCGGGATCTTCAGCAGCGTGGCGATTGTCGAGGGTGGTGCGCCGGTGGCGGGTATCGCGGCGTTATCAGCAACGCCATCAACCGAAAAAAAACCTCCGGCCCCCGTATTGCTCCAGTCACAGCGTTTGGCCCTGATGGCCAGAAGGCCGATCTGCGCGGTGTGCGAAGCCACCCAACCACGTGGAGAGGCCGATGCTTGAACTCCCTTCGTTACCCCATGACTTGCCTTGGTCCGTGCCGGCTTACTTGCTGCTGGACGGTGTGAGCACCCCCGATCTGCCGCAATGCCTGCAACGTTGGAACAGCCCGGCGTATTGCCTCTATCAAGGCACGCGCTGGCAGGAACTGGCAGATATATCGCCGTACCTGATCACCCTCAACGGCGCAGACGATCCGTTGCTGACGTACTTTCAGGAAAGCGCCGCATTGGAATGGGGATTTTTGCTGTTCAGCGATGCTGATACAGCAACGCTCTGCAAGCACTGGCGTCGTCTGCTCGCCGTCAAACATCCGAGCACGGTGGAGGTCATGCTGCGCATCGGCGATCCCGCTGTCATGCATCAATTGCTCGACCTTGCGCAGCAGGCCAACAGCACACGCTGGTTTGGCCCCGTCCAGCATCTGTGCCTGCCTGATGGGCTTCGGGCCACCTGGCTACAACATCAACGTGTGGATCATGCCGCGCCCGACACCCCCGAGATCTATCAGTTGACCGAAGGGGAACTCACGGCGCTGGGAGAGGCACAGTTTCATCAGTCGGTGATTGGCCTCAACGATCACTTGCGGCGGTATTTCCCCGGATTCATGGCGTCCTGCGCAGATCGGGAACGCCTTCGATTTGCCGAAAAAACAGCGCAACAGGCCTATGAACAAGGCTTCACCTCAGAACAGGAAATCACGCTCTACGCCAACGTGTTGGGCTATCTGGCCGGGCAGCCATTGGAGAGTCACCCGGACATTGTCGAGCTGCTGACCGTGCCTTCACAGCAGTCCCCGCTGAAACGCGTGCAACGCGCTGCCGAGCTGGCGCATGAACGTTCGACCCGTCTGCCGGGAGATTTGTCATGACAGCCGCCAATATCGCCGCCCTGGCCAAAAGCGCCCAAGACATCCGCTCACCTATGGGGCAGTGCTTCTTGATGAGCGAAAAAGTGCAGTTGCTGCCCCTGCGCTACGGTCTGGTGGAAAACCTCGATCCTTCAGCCGAACTGAGCATACCGCTCAAGCTGAACAGCCAACCGTTGGGCATTCGTCTGCTGCGTGACGGCTACCTGTACATCATTGATAACGGCACCGGTTACCTGCACGAATACCGCATTGAGCAAGGCCAGATCAGCAAACTGGTCTGGAAGGGCCGGGAAGTCGCCAGCGACATGCGCACCACGTCGATTGGCGAGCCGCAATTGGTGTTCTCCCGGCAGCACACGTTGTTCGCCAGCTATTCGGAAATCCAGTGGACGGCCTACAAATGTTCGCAAGTGCTCAAGGACGTCGCTGAGCGTGAGCACTGGATGCAACGCATCGAACTGGCGAGTGCCTGTCCGGACAAGGGCGGCATGCACCTGCTGAGCCAACGTCAGGCGGATACCTGGCTGGCCGAGGTTGCGGAAAAAACCGCGCCAATGGATCTGCCCGAGGGTGCCAACCCGCAGCAACGCCAGTCTTACGGTTGGGAAGACACGTCACTGTTCAAAAGCACGTCGATTGAAACCCTCAGCAGCCAAGTGCTGGGGGCGCATCAGAACGATTACCTGTTTCTGGTTTTGCGCGACGACTTTGGTGTGATGCGCGACCTGGCCAGCGCCCAACTGAAGGTCGCGGACTGGCTCGATCACTGGAGCAGCGATGAGGCCGCCCAGCGTCGCTACCTCACCGGCGCCTACATCCAGTCGTTGTACGAAGTGACCCCGGCACGCCTTGATGCACTGGCCAGCACCGACCCCGCCGCCAAAACCCTGATGGACGAAACCAACGCTGAGCAACAGGCAGCCATTGAGGACTACTTGCGTACCAAACGCGACCACGCCGGGCGGCCAATATTTGGCGATGAAGACCATTGGCGAAAAGCGGCCGCGACCGATCCTTATGCGCGCGCGACCGTCAACCTGCTGGACGCCCTGGGTCAGGTGCTTTGGCAAAAACACCGAGACACTATCGCGGCACTGCACTTGCAGACATGGCAGGCGTTGTTCGGAAAGGAGCTCGGCCAGCGCGGCATCGATCACCTGATCAACCGCGCCGACATGCAAGCGTTCGTCAGCCAGCAGCAGACGCTGCTGAGCCATTGGCACACGCGCTTGCAGGCCATTCGCGAAGATCGCCTGGACATGATCGTCGCCGGTCACTTTCACCGGGCGGCCTGGTATTACGACTTTCGCAACGACGAACAGATCCGCCATCGCCTTGAAACGGAGTTCCTCTGCGTCGCAGCCCTGTGCTGGAACAGTGAGGCCACGGAAAAACTGGCGGCCTATCTGGAAAGCAACCTGCTGACCGTCGTGCCAGGGCTGGACACCTTGACCCTGGCCGATCAGCTGGACGTGAGCAAGAAACTCATGGACCTGAGCAGCTTCTCGATCAAGGCCGCGGCGGCGCAGGAAAGTCTTGATGCGGTTAACGTGCTGACCAATCAGTTCAGAAACTTGATGAATGAGCGGTTACCCAACTTTGCGGATCTGAATGGGCGGTTTAGTGGGCTGCAGAGTTTGTTGGATGGGGCGTATAACCCGGCGCGGCAATTGAAGATAGCGGACAGGCTCGATTTGGCGATTCGCGATTTTCGTCTCGGAAGTTCAATTGATCCCAACAGTTTTATTCGTGATCTCGGCGCGCCAACACGCTTGCAGCTGCTGCGCGAGTTTTCCCGTAGCGGCTTGACCTTGCGGGCAGCGTCGGCGTCCGAGTTTCAGGCCTTCAACAAGAGTCGCGATGCCGCGCTCGACCTGCGTCGCCAGCTCAGTGAGACCTACAAACTGCGTCATCGCGAATTGTCGCGGCAGATCTACGGCCTCGCCGCCCCAGGCAGTGAGCAGGTGCACAACCAGCGGATCAACCAGCTCAAGGCTGCGCTCCTGCCGCTGGAAGACAACCTCAGTCGCGCCCTGACCGTCGGTTCAAGCGGGCCGGGCCAGATCGGCACGGTGATCGACGGCATGGCCCCGGCGTTACGGGAAGAAATGCAGCGTACCGTGCGTGATTTCCGCGCGACGGGAACGTTTGGCAAACCGATGGCGAGTGCGTTGAAGTCCAAGGGCGACGGGATTGCGTTGTTGCTGTTTGTTTATCAGGGGCAGAAGTTTTTTGATGCGTTGAGTTCAATACTGAACAAGGATGATCGTTTGTTAGCTGATAAGGCGGCT
Source organism: Pseudomonas sp. B15(2017) (assembly GCF_002113215.1). Taxonomy (NCBI): domain Bacteria; kingdom Pseudomonadati; phylum Pseudomonadota; class Gammaproteobacteria; order Pseudomonadales; family Pseudomonadaceae; genus Pseudomonas; species Pseudomonas sp. B15(2017). The sequence goes on along the minus strand of NZ_NEJZ01000024.1, from coordinate 82,393 downwards.
TTTGCTGAATCCTTGATTGGAATGTCGGCGGCAGGCTTTGCGGCGGTCCAGGGACTGTCGGTGACGATCCTTCAAGCGCATATCGAGCAAATGGACAGTGCCGCTGGAAAACTCAACACCATGAGCCGCTTAGGGCGTTGGAGTGGAATTGCAGGGAACGCTGCATTCGGGTTCGGCGCGTTGGCAGCCGCTTTTGATTCAGGAAAACACTCTATGCAATGGGCCAACGCATTGGCCGAAGGCAATCATCAGGCTTTAGCAGCCACGACCCTACAAATTGCCGGCGACGTCACTCTTGTCGGGACCAATACCTGGGGTGCTAAATACACGACGTCGATCATCACTCAGGTTCTGAGAAAACCCGCCGAACTACGAGCCCTTGCCTGGGCTGAAGCCAGTCCCCGACTGCTGGGCATCGCCGCCCAGGCCAACCTTGTGGGTTTGATCGGTACGGCTCTGCAACTGCTGGGCGAGGGCTTGTACAACTACTTCAATCTGGACGCCTTGCAAAAGTGGCTGCAAGCGAGTGCCTGGGGCACCGCCGACCTGCAACGCAGCCTGCCGGAAGACTGGAGCGCATTGGCAAGGGTGGTGCAACAGCCAACCTGCGAACTGATCCGCGAGGGCAAGCGCACCTGTTTGCAGCTCAGACTGCCCGGCGTGCACACCCGGGAAATGGACAGCCGTCAATTGCAACTGTTGGCCCATCAACAGACCCGTGCAGTACCGATTCCCGGTCCCTACAACAGTCAACTGCCACCCCGGCGCTGGCAGGAAAGCAGCGCCGCGTGGGCCGCAGTTGCCGTAGTCGTCAGTCAGGTAGACGAGGTACTGACCCTGCAGTTGCCTATCGCCGATGCCTTGCAAACGACGGACTTCGCTCTGGCGCTCAACATCGGTTACCAACTGGAAGCCGGACGTGACCTGATACACCGCACCTGTTTCGTCCTGCGCGATCTGCGCATCGCCACGGAACGTGGTGTACGTTTGCCGGCCCAGGGCCGGTTCACCCTCGACCCCGTCGAAACCTTGCCTGATGGCTTGAGCAAGGCGCCGTACTGGTTGTTCACCCGCGAAGAAATGGCGACTGTTGATGTTCAGCAAACTGTTCAAGCGTAAAAGCAAGGCCGAAACCAAAGACCCGGCACCGGACATTCGCAGCCAACGGCCGAGTGCCGGGGAGTTGCGGGTCCGCGGGCTGAATGAAACCCTGTTTCTGGCGCCGCTGCCGGTTTACACCGGACAGGCCCAGGTGTCCCGGCGTAGTTTTTCGGCGATGAACGAAACCTATCTGGAGTTGGGGGGGAGCAACTTCGGGATGGTTGAGTCAGTGAAGAGATTGGCGATTCAAATCTGGTTTGTATTGTTTGTCGCCTTTATTGCACCTAGCCTGCTCGTCATGTACGGAGTGCTCTTTTATCCGGAAAATTTCAGGAACCCTGCGCATGAACTAATAACGTTCTTTCAAGTTGGTGTCTTGGTTTGCCTTTTATCCATGATCCCCCTTGGCGCCTGTGTCTACGGCATGCTCTCCAACGTCCGAACCCTCGCCAAAAGCTACCCCGTACGCTTCAACCGCCAACGCCGCGAAGTCTGCTACATCGACGACACCACTCATCGCGTACTGATCGTGCCGTGGGAAAGTGTGGTGGCCTGGGTCGCGCGCAGTCAGGGTGTCACCGGTTACGGCGCCCTGCGTGATTACACCTTCGGCATGGGGCTGGAGGACGAAGAGCACGACACCGTGCAATTTATCTTGATGGCCCAGCCCAGCGACGCGCATGCGCTGGGAATGTGGGCGTCGATTCGCAATTACATGGAGGAAGGGGAGTTGGTGGATACGCCCAGCCCCATGCTCGCCGCGCTGGGTATCACTCTGAGCGAAGACGAGCTCAAACCTTATGAAGGGCTGCATACCTTTGAAATCGAACGGCTCGACGCCCGATTTATGGGCGATCTTGATGACGGCATGGATGATGACTATCGCAAACGCTATGGATACCCACAGCCCACGAGATGGCCCCTGCGCTGGTGGTACGTCCGCCGCGTCCTGACCTTCTGGAAAATGCCCTACCTGATCGCCGAATGGGCCCACCGCAAAGGTCGTCCGACCCTGCCGGACAGCGTGCAAGCCTGGTCGCAACCCCTGCCTCCCGAGCAATGGGCCAAACCCAGCCCCGCGCTGCAAAAAGCCAACGCGCTGGTCAAACACGCCATGGACAAAAAAGGCACCAACTTCGTCGATGCCTGCAAAGCGGCGGGGCTGCATTGAGCAGGGATGGCTTGAGCAAGGCGCCGTACTGGTTGTTCACCCGCGAAGAAATGGCGACTGTCGATGTTCAACAAACTGTTCAAGTGTAAACGCGAGCCTGAATCCGCAGAATGGAGTTAATGATTCAGCCTGCCAGCGATAGCGGTCTTTTTGACGACTACAGTCTCTCGGTCAGCCGAGACCAAAAACACGGAATGATTCCCGAACCCCGCAGTCGGAGTTCAGGTATCACACATCTGAAGGAGGTTCACCGATGAACAACAAGACCCTAATCGCCAGCCTGGCCCTCGTCGCCGGCATCGCCGGGATCACCCCACTCGTTCAAGCGGCGCAAACCTCGAACGATACTGTCGAACAATCACCGACCGGCAAACGCGAACTGAACGTCAACGACCGCGCCCCGGATATCTACCAGCGCAGCGAAAAAGCCATCAAAAACTGGAAACAGAAAGGCCTCAAGCAACCAGAGCCGCAGGCGCAGTGGGTGCAGATCAACGATAAATACGTGATGGTGATGATTACCAACGGGACGATTGTGGCGATTCAGCCGGTCGAGAAATAGCTTGGGGACTCAATCAACCCGGCCATGACTCAGCAACTGTCCGCCACCCAACCGATACTGATTGTTCCCGCTGCGCTTGGCCTCATACATCGCCAGATCGGCAATGTGCAGCAAGCGATCCATGGTCGGCGCGTGGTCGGGGAATACGGCGACGCCGAGGCTGGTGCCGATGTGGCGTTGGTCGTTGCCGATCGGAATGGGTGGGGACAATTCGATGAAGATTTTCTGGCAGATGCTGCGGGCTTCGTCCTGCAGGTTCAGGCCGGGGGCGAGGCCTTGCAGGATGACCACGAATTCATCGCCGCCGATCCGCGCGACGGTGTCGCTGACTCGCAGGATGCGTTTCAGGCGAGTGGCGGTAGTGATCAAAACGCGGTCGCCGGCGGCGTGACCGTAGCGGTCGTTGATTGCTTTGAAGCCGTTGAGATCGATGAACACCAGCGCCACCCGCGTCTCGGTCACGCGGGCATGTTCGAGTGCTTCCGATAGCCGTTCTTCCAGCACCAGCCGATTCGGCAGACCGGTCAGCGGATCGAAATGGGCCAGATGCTGGAGATAGCTGGCCGAAGCCTTTTCTTCGGTAATGTCGCGCACCACGCCCATCATCTTGATCACCGCATCGTGATCGTTGCGTACCACGTTGCCGGTTTCCCGCAGCCAGCGAATCGTGCCGTCGGGCCAGACCACGCGGTATTCCTCATCGTGGTTTTCTCCGGTTTCCAGACAGCGCAATTCTCCGGCGCGCACCTTGGCGCGATCATCGGGGTGCACGCACGAGCAAAACAGGGCGTAGGAGGGTGTCACCTCGCCGATCTTGAACCCGAACATGCCGAAGATCGCATCCGACCAGTAGAGCCGGTCGGTGTCGACCTCCCAGTCCCAGGTGCCGATCCGGGCGAAATACTGGCTGCGCTTGAAGCGGTCGGCGTCGCCATCCTGGTGAATGTTCTGTCCTTCGGCCGCACGGGTGAGCAGTTCGCGATACTCGGCGAGTTGCTGACGAAGCTCGCGCACTCGGCGGATCAGAACGGCGATCACGACCATCAGCACAACGACAATGGCAAAGCCGATCCAGAGTTGAGTCATTCAAACATCGCTGACATGGCGTATCGATTCGGGATGGGTGGCGGGTGGCCATCATCCATCACGGCCAACACGGGGTCAAACGGTTGCCAAGGGCCGGTATTTCTGGGAAAACGGCCGCCAGCGGAACAATAGAGTGAAAGTCATGAATGATGAACTGCAGATAATCGATCTTCAGCCCGGCGACGGAAAAGCCGCCGTCAAAGGCGCGTTGATCACCACCCAGTACACCGGTTGGCTGGAAGACGGCACCGAATTCGATTCGTCCTGGAGCCGGGGCAAGCCGTTTCAGTGTGTGATCGGTACGGGCCGGGTCATCAAGGGTTGGGATCAAGGGATCATGGGCATGCAGGTGGGCGGCAAGCGCAAGCTGCTGGTGCCGGCGCATCTGGGTTATGGCGAGCGGACGATGGGCAAGATTCCGCCTAATTCGAATCTGGTGTTTGAGATTGAGTTGCTGGAGGTTTTGACGCGGGAGGATTGATTGCCCGTTTCACTGCTGAGGTCATAAAACCCGCTGTCTCCTTTCACGGAGCCAGCGGGTTTTTTCTTGCCTTTTTACCTGGGGCGTTACGCGGCAATCGCCATCTCATCCAGCGTCGCGGCAACCGTGCTGGTCAGGCTTGGAAATCGGCGCTTTACGCTGGTGAGTGCGGGCAGCAGTCGATTGCGGTCCAGTTCGCCATGGTCACGGGCGAGTTGGGTGAGGGCGTTGAGTGCGGCAGTGACGATGGATTTTCGTTCGCTCTCGAGCAGTAGCAGACAGACTTTCTGGGCCCACTGGCTGTCTTTTTCGTTGAGGCCGATGGAGATCAGGGCGGCGACGATGTGTGCATCGGATTTGCTTTCCATGGGTGTTCCTCAGGTCGTGGCATCGAGAGTGTCCAGCGCCCGATTGACCGCCAGTTCGCCACACATCACCACTTGGGCGATGCCCAGCACGGTGCTGCGGTAGGGCGGGTCCAACAGCGCGGCGAAGTCGTTGAGCATCACGCTGGCCGAGGCCATCGATTCGCAGGCGTGGGCCAGCAAGGCATGTTGATCGATGTGGGGGGCGATGAGGAACATGCGGCCGGGGCAGTGCTGTTTCGGGGCGGTGGGTTTCAGGTAGTGGTCGAGAGCGCGCTCGGCGGCTTCGTGGAGTTTCTTTGAGTCGGTGGACGAGTAGGGCGAAGTCGGGTCGGACTCGTTGGGAGCGTCTTTTTCGGGTGGATCGGGTACGTATTTGAACATTCGGGAAAGCCTCAAAGTGATGCCGACACCACCTCGCGACTAAACGAATAGGTGGCAGCTGTACGCAGGTTAGTCGACCGGCGACTTCCCAAAACCGGCGCACCCGAGGGTGCCCTGCACACAGCCGCCATAGAGTGCAGATGAAGGTCACCTGACTTGTCTGGAGCACATGTAAAGTTTTGAGAAATCATCGAGCGACTAAACCCGTTCACTGACCATTCAGTGATGCGAATCAAGTTACCGACGCCCTCAAAACCGCACAAGCCGGCGGATTCTGGCGTAGTTGTAGGCAAAGGCGCAAGGCAATGTAGCCTCCCGGATGGGGGCAAAATGATGCGTCATTTTTCAGTCCGCCATCGCGAGCAAGCTCGCTCCCACAGGGGATCTGTGTGGGCTTAACAAGTGTGCCGACTCGCCAATTTCTGCTTTGTGATACCAAATGTCAGATAAGCCAATTCAAACTTGATTTATATCGGTTTCGATATAGTCTGCTGTATGTGATCGCTGCCATTCCTTGCAACACACCGCCGCGACACGATTCCGTCCGGGCTATTACGCTTTTCCTTCCAACACAGGAGAAGCCAATGCCAAGACACAAGGACGTGGTGCTTGTCGGGAGTGCGCTCAAGGATTTGAGAGCTTTTCCCCTCGATGCTCGCAGAGCTGCAGGATTCCAACTGGATCTGTTGCAACAGGGCGACGAACCCTTTGACTGGCGCCCCATGAAAACAGTCGGGCGGGGCGTCAATGAAATCAGAATCACCGAGGATTCAGGGGCGTTTCGAGTGTTTTATGTGGTCAACCGGCCTGACGCGATTTATGTGCTGCACGCCCTGCAAAAGACCACGCGCAAAACCGAGACGCGAGACATAGAACTGGCACGGGCCAGATACCAGGAAATAGGTTGAACCATGACGGATCATCAAAACTCTTCCCAGCGTTTCTCAAGCGTCTGGGATGCACTGGAAGACACGCCGCAGGAAGCGGCCAACATGCGCCTGCGGGCCAAGCTGATGCGCACGCTGTGCGAAACGATTCGTGCCTGGGAGCTTCCGCAGAAGGAGGCGGCCAAGCGTCTTGGCATCACCCAGCCGCGCCTCAACGACGTACTCAACGGCAAAATCGACAAATTCTCTCTCGATGCGCTGGTCAACCTGTCGGCCGCCGCGCAACTGGACGTAGACCTCTGCTTCTCGTCGTCCCCGCCACTGCAATGGGCCTGACAGACGAGGGTTCCCAACGGCCCTGCCTCTGAACAGACTTCCAGAGGCGGCGCCGTCTGACGTGCCGCCTCATTCACATCAAAATTTCAAGCCGCGACGGATGGTCGAAAGCAGGCCTTGCCCCTTCTGATCTAAACAGCGACTATGCTCGCCATATAGGGGTAGGGGGTATAGGTATGTCGCACACACACGAACACAAAGGCGAGTTGCTTAACCGCGTCCGGCGTATTGCCGGGCAGGTTCAGGCCGTCGAAAAAGCGCTGGAGTCCGAGGCCGATTGCGCCAAGACGTTGCACTTGATGGCGGCGGTTCGCGGGGCGATCAACGGCCTGATGGAGCAGTTCATCGAGGCCCACGCCCGCGAGCATGTCGCCCGTCCCGACCTCAGCGACGAGGCCCGCGCCCAAGGCGTGGAAGAGTTGTTGCTGGCCATCCGCCGATATTCCAAGTGAGCGCCGATATCATGACCTTCAAGGTTGATGACTTTTCCCACGACCACCAGTTTCTCGGTGCTTCCCACGATGAAAACGCCCGCCGCACGCTGTGGGTGGTGGTTCTGACCTTCGTGATGATGATCGGCGAGATTGCCGCCGGTTATCTCACCGGTTCGATGGCATTGCTGGCCGACGGTTTCCACATGGCGACTCACGCCGGCGCCTTGGGCATCGCGGCGGCGGCCTATGGTTTTGCCCGGCGCAACGCCAACAACCGGCGCTACAGTTTCGGCACCGGCAAGGTCGGCGATCTGGCGGGTTTTGCCTCGGCGATGGTGCTGGGGCTGGTGTCGCTGGGGATTGCCGGGGAATCGGTTTTCCGTCTGTTCCAGCCGACCAGCGTGGCGTTCGGCGAAGCCACCTTGATCGCCGTGGTTGGACTGGGCGTCAACCTGCTCAGTGCGTTTTTGCTGGCCGGCCATCACAGCGATCATGACCACGGCCATAGTCACGACCACAGCCACGATCACGGTCATCATCACCATCACGACAACAACCTGCGATCAGCCTACATGCACGTACTGGCAGACGCGTTGACCTCGGTGCTGGCGATTGCCGCGCTGCTGGCCGGTCGCTATCTGGGCTGGGTATGGATGGACCCGGTGATGGGCATCGTCGGTTCCGTCGTCATCGCCAAATGGGCCTGGAACCTGATGCGCGACAGCGCCGCCGTGCTGCTCGATACCACCGATGAGCCGGTGGCCGAGGAGATCCGCGAGCTGCTGGAAACCTCCGACGACGTACGCATCAGCGATCTGCACGTCTGGCAGGTCGGCCCGCAGGCGCGGGCGGCGATTGTCAGCGTAGTCGCGGCGGCTGGCGTGACTGCTGAAGCGATTCGCGAACGACTGGCACCGGTGCATGAGTTGTCGCACCTGACGATCGAATTGCGCAACGCCTAAGCCCGTACTTCGCTGAACAGCGGAATTCGCCCGTTCAGCGAAGGGCGGTAATGCCAGGCGAACCGCTTCAGGTCGATGTCATGGGCGAGGATTTCACTGATCGTCGCTGGCAATCGTCATCGCCGGCCTTTGCCCCTGACATTGGTGCCGACGTGTCTGGACTGGAGCATGCGCCGGCCGCACTTAGGCGGTTCGCTCGGGGCGGCGTTATTGCAGGCTGCGTTGAAGCGCAAATGGGTGACTCAGGATCTGGACTGCCGGGCGCTGACGTTGACGGTGCAAGGGCGCCGAGAATTTGCGTCACGCTGGGGTCTGGTTTTGCCCGAAGCCGGGCGGGACTCGTCAGGTCGCAAGCTGACGGATTCCACGCCCGGATCGGTGCATGCGCGTTAGCTCAGGGTATAACCGCTATCGACCACCCAATCCTGACCGATGACGCCGCGAGCACCATTGCCCAGTTGGAACAGAATGACGTCGGCCACTGCCGCAGGTTCGAGAAACTGCCCGCTCAAAAGCCGGTTGTTGACGCCTTGGGCCACGTCCCGGAGCGCTTCGTCACTCAGGCCCAATGTCGACCAGATCGGCGTTGCAGTCGGGCCGGGGGAGACGCAGTTGATGCGCACGCCGTGGGGCGCCAGCTCGACCGCGAGGGTCCTGGCATGGGCGATCAACGCTGCTTTTGATGCGATGTAGGCGGCCAGCCCCGCGAAACTGATTTGGGCCAGAAAAGTACCGATGAACACAACTGACGCCTTGTCTGCAAGGTGCGGGCGCAGGGCAGCCAACGTGTTCAGGGCTCCGGCGCCGTTCACCGCCCATTGGCGATCGAACGCCGAGCTGTCGAGCCCGTCGGCGAGTTCTGCGATACCGGCATTGGGCACCACGAAGCTTGCCGGGCCCAGACTCGCAGCCTGCTCGGCCAAGGAGGCAAGGTCAGAGGCTTGAGTGACATCGCCGGGATGCCAGACCAGTTGCTGTGGATACCGCTCAAGCAGTTCGGCCAGTGCTCCGGGCTTTCGCGACATGGCCAACACGCGTGCGCCTTGGTCGAGCAGGCGCTCGGTAGCGGCCAGGCCTATGCCCGAACTGGCGCCGGTGATGACCGCAAGCTTGCCCTGAAAAACATGATCCATGTTCAACTCCCGTTTTTGGTCTTCAGCCAAATGGCTACCGTGAGTCAGTCAATTTTCGGGCCATGCCGGACAGCCTTGAATATCAAGGGCTGCGCAGATTTGATAGTCATTATGACCTTCGTGATATCGAGTCAATCTGACTGCCATTGAGTCAAATTGACCTGACTGCTGCGGCGCGACAATCCGACGAAGAGCGGCATTGCACCTTGAATGAGCCAATTGCTCTCTATACTGTATATGCGAACAGTATCGAGTGCGTGCCATGCAAATCATCGACAAGCTCAGCATCCTCGCCGATGCCGCCAAGTACGACGCCTCCTGCGCCAGCAGTGGCGCGCCCAAGCGCAGCTCCGAGGGCAAGCGCGGGCTGGGATCGAGCGATGGCATGGGCATCTGCCACAGCTACACGCCGGACGGGCGTTGCGTGTCGCTGCTCAAGGTTCTGCTGACCAACTTCTGTCTCTACGACTGCCAATACTGTGTCAACCGCCGCTCCAGCGACGTGCCCCGCGCGCGGTTCACTCCAGAGGAGGTGGTGACGCTGACCCTGGATTTCTACCGGCGCAATTGCGTCAGCGGGTTGTTCCTCAGTTCAGGGATCATCCGCTCGGCGGACTACACCATGGAGCAACTGGTGCGTGTCGCGAAGCTGCTGCGCGAAGAGCATGAGTTTCGTGGCTACATTCATCTCAAGACCATTCCCGACGCGGATCCTGCCCTGATCGAAGAGGCCGGGCGTTATGCCGACCGCTTGAGCGTCAACATTGAATTGCCCACCGATGCCAGTTTGCAGACGCTGGCGCCGGAGAAGCACATCGGTTCGATCAAGCAGGCGATGAACACCATCTACACCGGCGTGCAGACCGTGCTTAACGAACCCCGCGCACCAAAGTTCGCCCCGGCCGGGCAGAGCACGCAGATGATCATCGGCGCCGATGACACCGACGACAGCACAATCCTGCACAGCGCTCAGGCGCTCTACGGCAACTTCCGTCTGCGCCGGGTCTATTACTCGGCGTTCAGCCCGATTCCCGACAGCCCGAAAAGCGTGCCGCTGGCCGCGCCGCCGCTGATGCGTGAGCACCGCTTGTATCAGGCTGATTTTCTGTTGCGCGGTTATGGCTATACCGCCGGTGAGTTGCTTCAGGGGCCGGGCAATCTGGCGCTGGACATCGACCCGAAACTGGCCTGGGCGCTGCAGAACCGCGAGGTGTTTCCGCTGGACCTCAACCGCGCTGAACCGGCGTTGATCTCACGCATTCCCGGCATCGGCCTGCGCACCACCGAACGTCTGGTGGAGCTGCGTCGGCAGCGGCGCATTCGCTACGAAGACGTGGCGCGTATGCGTTGCGTGCTGGCCAAGGCCAAGCCGTTCATCATCACCAGCGATTACCACCCGCAGCAGGCAGAAGTCACCAGCCAGATGCTCTATCAGCAACTGCGCGACCGGCCGATGCCGCAACAGATGGGGCTGTGGGGATGATCAATCTCGATTGCGACGACCTGTTCGACATCTGGCGCCAGCAGGCGCGCTGGCTGCTCAGCCATGAAATCGACCCGAGTCTGGTGAGCTGGGCGTCGGAAGCCGTGAGCGATCTGTTCGCCAGTGACGTGTCGGTGCCCGAAGGGCAGGGGCCGTTTCAGGCGCGGATTCCGCGTGCATTGCTCGACACCCTGGAACAAGCATCTCGATACCGGGGCGATCAACGCTGGAGTCTGCTGTATGAAGTACTGTGGCGCGTCAGCCATGGCGATCGCACCGCAATGATGGCCGGTGACAAGCTGGGCAGCGAGTTGCAGCGGCGGATCAAGCAGGTGCAGCGCGAAGCCCATCATCTGCATGCGTTCGTGCGTTTCATCGAGCGCTCGGCGGATCTGCCGGGGCCGCAATATGTCGCGTGGCACGAACCGGCCCACGACATCCTGCACAGCGCCAGCGAACATTTCGTCGGGCGCATGGGGCGGCATCGCTGGCTGATAGCTACGCCCCGCGACGGCGTTTATTACGATGGCGATCGACTGATCCATCAACGGCAATGCCCGGTGGAGTGGCAGCAACTGGCGCAGAACGTCGATGATCCCCACGGTGATTTATGGCTGACGTACTACAGCCACATCTTCAACCCGGCGCGGTTGAACGAGAAAGTCATGCAAGGGCATTTGCCGACGCGGTTCTGGAAGAACCTGCCGGAGGGGGAGCTGATTCCCGGATTGATTACCCAGGCGCGCATGGGCAAGCAGCAGAACGGACAGGCGAGCGGGATTGCCGGTCGCGCGGGCAAGCGGATTGCCATGAAGGTTCGCGAACGGGACGAATGAAAAAGCCCCCATCGATCACTCGATGGGGGCTTTTGTGCATCTGGCCGTCAGATCAAACCTTGACGATCCAGCCTGCTGGCGCTTCGATGTCGCCGGTCTGCACGCCGGTCAGCTCTTTGTAGAGCTTCTGGGTCACAGGGCCGACTTCGGTTTCGCTGTGGAACACGTGCAGGTGGTCGTTGTAGCTGATGCCGCCGATCGGGGTGATCACCGCAGCGGTACCGCAGGCACCGGCTTCCTTGAAGTCCGACAGCTTGTCGATGAACACGTCGCCTTCGACCACTTCCAGACCCAGGCGGGACTTGGCCAGTTCGATCAGCGACAGACGGGTGATACCCGGCAGTACCGACGGCGAGTTCGGGGTCACGAACTTGTTGTCGTGGGTAATCCCGAAGAAGTTGGCCGAACCGACTTCCTCGATCTTCTTGTGGGTCAGCGGATCCAGGTAGATGGCATCAGCGAAGTGCGCTTTCTTGGCCTGGGAGCCTGGCATCAGGCTGGCGGCATAGTTGCCACCGACCTTGGCGGCACCGGTGCCTTGTGGCGCGGCGCGGTCGAAGGTGGAGATCTGGAAGTTGTGCGGGGTCAGGCCGCCCTTGAAGTAGGCGCCAACCGGAATCGCGAACACCGAGAAGATGAACTCAGGTGCGGTACGCACGCCGATGTTGTCACCCACGCCGATCACGAAAGGACGCAGGTACAGCGCGCCGCCGGTGCCGTAAGGCGGGATGAAGCGCTCGTTGGCACGAACCACTTGCTTGCACGCTTCAATGAACTGCTCGGTGGACACATGTGGCATCAGCAGGCGGGCGCAGCTGCGTTGCATGCGTGCGGCGTTCTGGTCCGGACGGAACAGGTTGATCGAGCCGTCCTTGCAACGATAGGCCTTCAGGCCTTCGAAGCATTGCTGGCCATAGTGAAGCGCAGTGGAGCCTTCGCTGATGTGCAGCACGTTGTCTTCGGTCAGGGTGCCTTTGTCCCACTCGCCGTTGCGAAAGTACGACAGATAGCGTTTGTCGGTCTTGATGTAGTCAAAACCCAGCTTGTCCCAGTTGATGCTTTCGTTACCCATGACACCCTCTATCACTGAACAACCGCCGAAGCGGTTCAAGGCTTCTGACGTTTTTTTGGATGGGCACAACAATACTTCATTCTTGAGCGGTTTCGCAGCCCGAAATCTCTGCCTTTGATCGTTCCCACGCTCTGCGTGGGAATGCAGTCCGGGACGCTCTGCGTCCCGACAGTCGAACGCGGAGCGTCCGTGGAGGCATTCCCACGCGGAGCGTGGGAACGATCTGCGACCGAGAGTTACAGGTGCAACGCATGCCCGAGCGCACGCAACGCCGCTTCCTGCACCGCTTCGCCCAGGGTCGGATGCGCATGGATGGTGCCGCCGATGTCTTCCAGTCGTGCGCCCATTTCAAGGCTTTGCGCGAACGCGGTCGACAGCTCCGACACCCCGACACCCACTGCCTGCCAACCGACAATCACATGATTGTCCCGACGAGCGACCACCCGCACGAAGCCGGTTTTCGATTCCAGGGTCATCGCCCGGCCATTGGCCGCGAACGGGAAGTTCGACACGATGCAGTCCAGTCCAGCAGCTTTCGCTTCGTCCGGCGTCTTGCCGACGACCACCAGTTCCGGGTCGGTGAAGCAAACCGCAGCGATGGCGGTCGGGTTGAATTCGCGGGTCTTGCCGCTGATCAGCTCGGCCACCATCTCGCCCTGAGCCATGGCGCGGTGGGCCAGCATCGGCTCGCCGCTCAGGTCGCCGATGGCGTAGACGTTGCGCATGCTGGTCTGGCAACGGTTGTTGATCTTGATCGCGGAGCCGTTCATGTCCAGGTTCAGCGCTTCAAGATTCCAGCCTTGGGTATTGGGTTTGCGACCGACGGCCACCAGCACCTGATCGGTTTCCAGATTCAGGGTGTCGCCGTTCGGATCGCGCACCTGCAACGTACCGTCGAAGCCCAGAACGCTGTGTTTCAGATACAGCTTCACGCCCAGTTGCTTCAGCGCGTCGTGCACCGGTTGGGTCAGTTCTGCGTCGTAGGCCGGCAGGATGCGATCCTGCGCCTCGACCACGCTGACCTCGGCGCCGAGCTTGCGATAAGCAATGCCCAATTCCAGACCGATGTAACCGCCACCCACCACGATCAGACGCTTCGGAACCGACTTCGGCGCGAGCGCCTCGGTCGACGAAATGATCGGCCCGCCAATCGGCAGGATCGGCAGATTGACGCTTTTCGAACCGGTGGCCAGCACCAGATGTTCGCAGTGGATGCGGGTGTCGCCGACTTCCACGGTCTTGCCATCGATGACCTTGGCCCAGCCGTTGATGACCTGAACCTTGTTCTTCTTCAGCAACGCGGCGACGCCAGTGGTCAGGCGATCGACGATGCCGTCCTTCCACTCGACGCTTTTGCTGATGTCGAGGGTCGGCGCCGAAACGCTGATGCCCAGTGCCGAATGCTGATTGTGGTGTTGAGTCTGGTGAAACTGTTCGGCCACATGAATCAGCGCTTTCGACGGAATACAGCCGATGTTCAGGCAGGTGCCGCCCAGCGATTCGCCCTCGACCAGAATGGTCGGAACGCCCAGTTGCCCGGCACGAATGGCCGTTACGTAACCGCCGGGGCCGCCGCCGATGATCAGCAGCGTGGTGTTCAGAGTTTGCATGCCATCACTCCACAAACAGGGTCGCGGGTTGTTCGAGCAGACCACGGATGGCCTGGATGAAGAGCGCCGCGTCCATGCCGTCGACCACGCGGTGATCGAAGGAGCTGGAGAGGTTCATCATCTTGCGGATCACCACCTGGCCTTTGACGACCATCGGGCGTTCGACGATTTTGTTGACGCCGACGATCGCCACTTCCGGCAGGTTCAGCACCGGGGTACTGACGATGCCGCCAAGGGCGCCGAGGCTGGTCAGGGTGATGGTCGAGCCGGACAGCTCATCGCGGCTGGCCTTGCCATTGCGGGCGGCAGTGGCAAGACGAGAAATTTCCGCCGCACTGTCCCACAGGCTGCGCGCTTCGGCGTGACGCACCACCGGTACCATCAGGCCGACGTCGCTTTGGGTGGCGACGCCGACATGCACCGCGCCGAGACGGGTGATGACCTGGGCTTCGTCGTCGTAACGGGCGTTCATCTGCGGGAAGTCGCGCAGGGCGACGACCAAGGCACGTACGAGGAACGGCAGCAAAGTCAGCTTGCCACGGCTGGCGCCATGTTTTTCGTTCAGGTGTGAACGCAGTTCTTCAAGCGCGGTGACGTCGATTTCCTCGACATAACTGAAGTGCGCAGCACGTTGGGTCGCTTCCTGCATGCGCTGGGCAATCTTGCGGCGCATGCCGATCACTTGAATCTGTTCTTCATCGTGACGCTGGGCGTAAGCGGCGGCGACCGGTGCCGAAGCGTTCGACTGACCCTGCGCCAGGTAGGCGTCGAGGTCTTCGTGCAGCACGCGACCGGCCGGGCCGGAACCGCGCACCAGACGCAATTGAATGCCCAGATCCAGCGCGTGTTTGCGCACGGCCGGCGAGGCCAGCGGACGCTCATCGGCTTCACGGGCAACCATTGGGCCCTGGCAAACGGCAGCCGCCGGACGCGGCGCGGTGACAGCAGGTTTGCTTTCGACGACCGCTTCAACTTTGGGTGCGGCAGGTGCTTCTTTCGCCGCAACAGGCGCCGGCTTGTCCGACTCCTTCAGATTGCCGGCGCCTTCAACCTCGATGCTGATCAGGATACTGCCGACCGCCATCACTTCACCCGGCTGACCGCCCAACGCAATCACCTTGCCGTGTACCGGCGAGGGAATATCGACCATCGCCTTGTCGGTCATCACATCCGCCAGTACCTGATCTTCAACGACCAGATCGCCAACCTTGACGTGCCACTGCGACAGTTCTACTTCTGCGATGCCTTCGCCGATGTCCGGCATCTTGATAACGTGCGTGCCCATTCAGACCTCCATGACCCGTTTCAGCGCCGCGCCCACTCGGGACGGCCCAGGGAAATACGCCCACTCCTGTGCGTGCGGGTAGGGGGTGTCCCAACCGGTGACGCGCTCGATCGGCGCTTCCAGGTGGTGGAAGCAATGCTCTTGCACCAGCGACACCAGTTCGGCGCCGAAACCGCAGGTGCGGGTGGCTTCGTGCACCACCACGCAACGGCCGGTTTTCTTCACGGATTTGACGATGGTTTCCAGGTCCAGCGGCCACAGGCTGCGCAGGTCGATGACCTCTGCATCAACGCCGGATTCTTCGGCGGCAACTTGCGACACGTAAACGGTGGTGCCGTAGGTCAGCACGGTCACGTCCTTGCCCGGACGGGTGATCGCGGCGACATCCAGCGGTACGGTGTAGTAACCGTCCGGCACTTGCGCGGCCGGGTGTTTCGACCACGGGGTTACCGGACGGTCGTGGTGGCCGTCGAACGGGCCGTTGTACAGGCGTTTCGGCTCGAGGAAGATCACCGGGTCATCGTTTTCGATGGAGGCGATCAGCAAGCCTTTGGCGTCATACGGGTTGGACGGCATGACGGTGCGCAGACCGCAGACCTGAGTGAACATCGCCTCGATGCTCTGGCTGTGGGTCTGGCCGCCGTAGATGCCGCCGCCGCAAGGCATGCGCAGGGTCATCGGGGCGGTGAACTCGCCGGCCGAGCGATAACGCAGACGGGCGGCTTCGGAAATGATCTGGTCGGACGCCGGGTACACGTAGTCGGCGAACTGAATCTCGGCAACCGGACGCAAGCCATAAGCACCCATGCCCACGGCGACGCCGACGATGCCGCTCTCGGAGATCGGCGCATCGAACACCCGCGAGGTGCCGTACTTGGCCTGCAGGCCTTCGGTGCAACGGAACACGCCGCCGAAGTAGCCGACGTCCTGGCCGAACACCACAACGTTGTCGTCACGCTCAAGCATCACATCCATGGCCGAGCGCAGGGCCTGGATCATGGTCATGGTGGTCGTGGTCATGGCGGTTTCCAACTGAATATTGTTGTTGTGATCGTTCATGTCAGATCCCCAACTGCTGACGCTGGCGCTTCAAGTGCTCCGGCATCTCTTTGTAGACGTCTTCGAACATGGTCGCGGCGCTCGGAATCTGGCCGCCGGCGAGGGTGCCGTACTGCTCGGCCTGTTTCTGCGCGGCGATCACCTCGGCTTCGAGCTCGGCGCTGACAGCGGCGTGCTCTTCTTCCGACCAGTGACCGACCTTGATCAGGTGCTGTTTCAGGCGGGCAATCGGGTCGCCCAGCGGGAAGTGGCTCCAGTCGTCGGCAGGACGGTATTTGGACGGATCGTCGGAGGTCGAGTGTGGACCGGCGCGGTAGGTGACCCATTCGATCATGGTCGGGCCGAGGTTGCGGCGGGCGCGTTCGGCGGCCCAGGCGGAGGCGGCGTAGACCGCGTAGAAATCGTTGCCGTCAACGCGCAGGGAGGCGATGCCGCAACCGACGCCGCGTCCGGCGAAGGTGGTGGCTTCACCACCGGCGATGGCCTGGAAGGTCGAGATCGCCCACTGGTTATTAACGACGTTGAGGATCACCGGCGCCCGGTAAACGTGAGCGAAGGTGAGGGCGGTGTGGAAGTCCGATTCGGCGGTGGCGCCGTCGCCGATCCAGGCCGAGGCGATTTTGGTATCGCCCTTGATCGCCGAGGCCATGCCCCAGCCCACGCCCTGGATGAACTGGGTAGCAAGGTTGCCGGAAATGGTGAAGAAACCGGCGTCCTTGACCGAGTACATGATCGGCAACTGACGGCCCTTGAGCGGATCGCGCTCGTTGGACAGCAGTTGGCAGATCAGGTCGACCAGCGGTACGTCGCGGGCCATCAGAATGCTTTGCTGGCGGTAGGTCGGGAAGCACATGTCGTCGATGTTCAAGGCCAGGGCCTGGGCGCTGCCGATGGCTTCTTCGCCAAGGCTCTGCATGTAGAACGACATTTTTTTCTGACGTTGGGCGACCACCATGCGGTTGTCGTAGATCCGGGTCTTGAGCATGGCGCGCATGCCTTTGCGCAAGATCTCGACCGGCACGTTTTCGGCCCATGGGCCGAGGGCATTGCCCTGGTCGTCGAGCACGCGGATCAGGCCGCGGGCAAGGTCGGCGGTGTCGGCCGGTTCAACGTCGATGGAAGGTTTGCGCACCGTCCCGGCATCGGTCAGATGCAGGTAGGAGAAATCGGTTTTGCAGCCTGGGCGACCCGAGGGTTCAGGGACGTGCAGACGCAGCGGTTCATACGCTTGGGTCATGGCTTCTACGCTCGATCTTGTGAATTTCTTGTAGTGAGCTGGCAGTCATTCTTCGATAAAAGAAATCTTGTCCTACAACAATCATAGGCCCGGGCAAGAAGAATATTTCTCTCTGTTTCGTTGCGCTGGCGATCATTTGCAGATAGAAATTCTGCATAAACATAAAAAACAGGTGGTTTTGTCTCATGCGCAAACTGGACCGTACCGACATCGGCATTCTCAACAGCCTTCAGGAGAACGCGCGCATCACCAACGCCGACCTCGCCCGTTCGGTCAATCTGTCGCCAACGCCGTGCTTCAACCGGGTCAAGGCGATGGAGGAACTGGGGCTGATCCGCGAGCAGGTGACACTGCTCGACGCCGACCTGCTGGGGCTGCACGTCAACGTGTTCATCCACGTCAGCCTTGAGAAGCAGGTAGAGGAAGCGCTGCAGCATTTCGAGGAAGCGATTTCCGACCGGCCGGAAGTCATGGAGTGCTACCTGATGGCCGGCGACCCGGACTATCTGATCCGGGTGCTGGTGCCGACCATTCAGGCGCTTGAACGCTTCATGATGGACTTTCTGACCAAAGTCCCTGGTGTGGCGAATATCCGCTCAAGCTTTGCGCTCAAGCAGGTGCGCTACAAGACGGCATTGCCGTTGCCGGCGAATGGCTTGACGCTCGGGGTTTGAGGATCATTCCCAGGCTCTGCGTGGGGGTGCCGCCTCGGGCGCTCCCGATCAATTGATTACAGTTTGTTGATCGGAATCTTCAGATACACCACGCCGTTATCTTCTGCCGCTGGAAAATTGCCCGCCCGCACATTGACCTGAATCGCCGGCAGCAACAGCGTCGGCATGCCCAACCCGGCATCGCGTTTGGTGCGCATCTCCACAAATGCGGCTTCGTCGACGCCGTCATGCACATGGATATTGCTTTTACGCTGCTCACCCACGGTGGTCTGGCATTGCGAGGCGCGACCTTGCGGCGGGTAGTCGTGGCAGACGTAGAGCTTCACGCTGGCGGGGAAGGCCAGCAGCTTGTGAATCGAATTGAACAGTTGATGGGCGTTGCCACCCGGGAAGTCGCAGCGGGCGGTGCCGACGTCGGGCATGAACAGCGTGTCGCCGACCAGGATCTGCTCGCCGTCGATCAGGTAGGCCATGTCCGCCGGAGTATGGCCGGGAACATGCAGGGCGGTGGCCTTGAGGTTGCCGATCCGGAACGACTCGTTGGGTGCGAACAGGTGATCGAACTGCGAGCCGTCGACGCGAAATTCCGGCTCCAGGTTGAACAGCGCCTTGAACACGTTCTGCACTTTGCTGATCGATTCGCCAATTGCGATTTTCCCGCCCAGTTCCCGGCGCAGGTACGGAGCGGCGGACAAGTGATCGGCGTGGGCATGGGTTTCCAGCAGCCACTGCACTTGCAGGTGATGGGCGCGAACGAAGGCGATGATCCTGTCGGCCTGAGCCGTACAGGTGCGACCGGCGGCGCCGTCGTAATCGAGCACCGGATCGACGATTGCGCACTGCCCGCCGTCGGCCTCGTAGACCACGTAGCTGTAGGTCGAAGAGGCGGGGTCGAGGAAAGCTTCAATCAGCGCGGGCATGAACACGGTCCTGTGCAGGAAGGTGGGAAGTCAGGGTTGCAACACTTTATGTAAACACATAATGTCCGCAGCTTAAGTGACGTTGAAGGCATCCTGCAAATGCAATCCAGTCTGACCGAATGTGAAGTCGCCCAACTGCGCGCCTCGGCCTCCAAGGCCTGTTCGCTGCTCAAGGCATTGGCCAACGAGGATCGGCTGTTGATCCTGTGCCAGTTGACCCAGGGCGAGCGCAACGTTGGCGAGCTGGAGAAAATGACCGGCGTGCGTCAGCCGACCCTGTCCCAGCAACTGGGCATCCTGCGCGATGAAGGGCTGGTCGCGACCCGTCGTGAAGGCAAGTACATTTTTTACGGTCTCGCCAGTCACGAAGTGATCCAGGTGATGAAAACCCTGTCCGGACTCTACTGCGGAGCCGTGCTCAAAAGCTGGGCGCAATAGACCCGGCTATCCTTGCGTGCAGCCATAAGGAACAAACAATGAACGATCAACACTGGGGCCCAACCATCAGTGCGGACATCGTGGTCATCGGCGGCGGCACTGCCGGCATCGGTTTTGTCGCAAGCCTGCTCAAGCGCGATCCCGGCCTGAACATCACGGTGATCGAGCCGAGTACCCAGCATTACTACCAGCCGGCCTGGACGCTGGTCGGCGGCGGCGCCTATGACGCCAAAGACACCGCCCGACCGATGAACAGGGTGATGCCGCGCCAGGCCACCTGGATTCAGGCGGCGGTGACCGGCATCGATCCTGATCAGCGCCGCCTCACCCTCAACGATCAACGCACTGTCACCTATCAGAACCTGATCGTCTGCCCCGGCCTGCGCCTGGCATGGGAGAAGATCGAAGGCTTGCAGGAAAGCCTCGGCCAGCACGGCGTCACGTCCAACTACAGCTATCAGCACGCGCAATACACCTGGGATCAGGTGCAGAAGCTGCGCGGCGGCAAAGCCCTGTTCACCCAGCCGCCGATCCCGATCAAATGCGCCGGCGCGCCGCAAAAGGCGCTTTACCTGTCCTGCGATCACTGGCTCAAGCGCAATGTGCTGGGCAAGGTCGACGTCGAGTTCAATCTTGCCGGCGCCGCGCTGTTCGGCGTCCCGACCTTCGTGCCGCCGCTGATGAAGTACATCGAAAAATACAACGCGCGGCTGGCGTTCAATTCCAATCTGGTAAAAGTCGACGGCCCAGCGAAAACCGCCTGGTTCGAGGTCAAGGACGCGGACGGCAACGTCACCCGTCAGGCGAAAACATTCGATCTGCTGCACGTCGTCCCGCCGCAGGTTTCGCCGGATTTCGTCGCCCAGAGCCCGTTGGCCGACGCTGCCGGATGGTGCGAGGTCAACCCGCACACACTGCAACACCCGCGCTATCCCGAAGTGTTTGCCCTGGGCGATATCTGCGGCACCACCAATGCGAAAACTGCGGCGGCAGTGCGCAAGCAGGTCGTGGTGGTGGCGCAAAACCTGTTGGCCCTGCGCAAGGCACTGGCGCTGCCGCTGAAGTACGACGGCTACGGCTCCTGCCCGCTGACGGTGGAGAAGGGCAAGGTGATCCTCGCCGAGTTTGGCTACGCCGGAAAACTGCTGCCGACCTTTCCCCTCGATCCGACGGTGCCACGCCGTTCCGCGTGGTGGCTGAAGGCGACGCTGCTGCCATGGTTCTACTGGAACGGCATGCTCAAGGGGCGCGAATGGCTGACGAGTCTGTCCAGGGTCGACTGAGAACACTCTATGTTGCTGGCAAGTCTGTTTGGCGTGGTGATGGGGTTGATCCTCGGTCTGACCGGAGCCGGTGGCGGGATTCTCGCCGTGCCGGCGCTGGTGCTGGGTCTTGGCTGGACGATGACGCAGGCAGCGCCGGTGGCGTTGTTCGCGGTGGGCAGCGCGGCGGCGGTCGGCGCGATTGATGGGTTGCGTCATGGTCTGGTGCGTTATCGCGCGGCGCTGCTGATTGCGGCGCTTGGCGCGGTGTTTTCGCCGGTGGGCATCTACTTCGCCCATCAGTTGCCGGAAAAGGTTCTGATGATCCTGTTCAGCCTGCTGATGGTGATGGTGGCGTGGCGCATGCTGCGCCGCGAACGCCAGCAGGAGGGGCCGAGCGACCATGGTCACGCCAGTTGGGGCCAGAAAAACTGCATGCTCAATGAGCAGACCGGCCGTTTCGACTGGACCGCCAAATGCACCGCAACCCTTGCGGTACTGGGCGCGGTCACTGGTGTGGTGTCCGGGTTGCTGGGGGTTGGCGGCGGGTTTCTGATCGTGCCGGCGTTCAAGCAACTGACGGATGTGCAGATGCGCGGCATCGTCGCCACTTCACTGATGGTCATCAGCCTGATTTCTGCCATCGGCGTGGTCGGCGCGTTTCATGCCGGGGTGCGGATCGATCATCTGGGCGCATCGTTTATCGTCGCCAGCATCGTCGGCATGATTGTCGGCCGCAAACTCTGCGCGCGGGTGCCGGCAAGGACGTTGCAGGTGGGGTTCGCCAGCGTGTGTCTGGTGGTCGCCGCTTACATGTTGCTGCGTGCGTGAGACAAAACCTGTGGCGAGGGAACGAACGCCCTCGCCACAGCAATCGCGTTACAACACCAGGTGCGGTAACCACAGCGACAGCGCCGGAACGTAGGTCACCAGCATCAGCACCAGGAACAGCACGGCGTAGAACGGCAGCAGCGCCTTCACCGTGCTTTCGATACTGACCTTGCCCACCGCCGAACCCACGAACAGCACCGCTCCCACGGGCGGCGTTATCAGGCCGATACCGAGGTTGACCAGCATGATCATGCCGAACTGCACCGGGTCGACGCCGATACCGAGAATCACCGGCATCAGGATCGGTGTGAGGATCAGAATCAGCGGTGCCATGTCCATCACGGTGCCGAGCAACAGCAGCATGACGTTGATGCACATCAGGATCACGTAGCGGTTATCGGACAGGGTCAGGAACAGCGTGGTGATCTTCGCCGGGATCTGCATCAGGGTCATGATGTAGCCGAAACTGGCGGCGAAACCGATCAGAATCATCACGATGGAAATGGTGCGTACCGTGCGGTGCATCAGTTTCGGCAGTTCACTCCATTTGTAGTCGCGGTAGATGAACATGGTGACGAAAAACGACCACAGCACGGCAATGGCCGCCGACTCGGTGGCCGTGAAGATCCCCGACAGAATCCCGCCGAGAATGATCACCATCGCCATCAGGCCCCACAACGCTTCGCCGCAGATTTTCAGGGCTTCGCGCAGCGGGATCACTTCGCCCTTGGGGTATTCGCGTTTGCGCGCAAAAATCAGGCACAACACCATCAGGCACGCGCTCATCAGCAGGCCCGGCACCACGCCGGCCATGAACAGCGAAGCAATGGAAACGGTGCCGCCGGCGGCCAGCGAGTAGAGCACCGAGTTGTGACTGGGCGGGGTCAGCAGAGCCTGTACCGAACCGCTGACGGTGACCGCTGTAGAGAATTCCCGAGGGTAGCCTTTGCGCTCCATTTCCGGGATCAGCACCGAACCCACCGATGCGGTGTCGGCCACCGACGAACCGGAAATCGCGCCGAAAAAGGTTGACGCCATGATGTTGACCAGCGACAGGCCACCACGCACGAAACCCACCAGGACCCCGGCAAACGCCACCAGCCGCCGCGACATGCCGCCCTCGGCCATGATCGCTCCGGCGAGCACGAAGAACGGAATCGCCAGCAGCGAGAATTTGTTCACCCCGCCCGCCACCTGAATCATCAAGGCCTGGAACGGAATGTCGATCCACCAAGCGCCGATCAGCGCCGACAACCCGAGCGCGTAGGCAACCGGCATGCCGATCAGGATCAGTGCGATAAAACTGCCCAGCAGAATCAATGCGTCCATCAGGCAGCCCCTTCGTTTTCTTCAACCAGGTCGAATCGCACCACGCGGCGGTTGCTTTGATCGCCGAGCAACAGTTTTTCCAGTACGAAAATCAGCGTCAGCGCACCGCCAATCGGGATCGGCATGTAGGTGATGCCGACCCGCAATGTCGGCAGGGCGCTCATGAACTGGTTCCAGGTCGACAGGCACAGCTTGGTACCCCAGATCGTCATGAACAGGCAGATGGTGCCCATGAGCACTTGTGAAACGATGCTCATGGTTCGGCGCATATTCGGTTGCAGGCGGTCGGTGACCATCGCCACCGCCATGTGTGCGCCGGCGCGGTAGCTGGCGGCCGCGCCGATGAACGTGAAGACCATCATCAGCAGGATGGCGGCAGGCTCCGGCCAGCTCGAGCCGGTGCCGAGCACGTAACGGGCGAACACGCCCCAGGGGATGATCAGAGCAATGGTCAGCACCGACAGACCGGCGACCCAGATGCAGGCCATGTAGATCCGGTCATTGATGCGCAGCAGCAAATTCTTCATCGGGTTCCACCGTAACCGGGCACGCGCGGACATCAGGCGACGTCAGCGCTGCCGGGCCTTTTGCAGAGGGCTGGGAGGGTTACTGAACAGCTTCGATGCGCTTGATCAGGTCGGCGTAGGGCGCGCCGTATTTCTCGCGGATCGAGGCGGTGGCCTCGTAGAAGGGTTTCTTGTCGACAGTGATGAACTCGACGCCGGCCGCCTTGAGTTTTTCCTCACTGCTGACGGATTTGGCGTCCCACAGCGTGCGCTCCTGAGCCTGCGCAGCCTTGGCGGCTTTCTTCACCAGCGTCTGCTGATCCGGGGTGAGTCTGTCCCAGGTGATTTTTGACATCACGATGGGCTCGGGCAGGATCAGGTGCCCGGTCAGGCTGTAAAACTTGGCGTTCTGGTAGTGGTTGTGTTCGAGCAGGGTGGGTGGATTGTTTTCCGCGCCATCGATGACGCCGGTCTGCAGGGCACTGAAGATTTCGCCGGTGTCCATGGCGATCCCGTTGCCACCCATGGCATTGATGGTTTCGATGAACATCGGATTGCCCTGCACGCGGATTTTCATGCCCTTGAGGTCTGCCAGGCTGCGCACCGGTTTCTTGGTGTAGATGTTGCGCGTGCCGCCGTCCATCCACGCCAGGGCGACGAGGTTGAATTCCGATTGAGTGATCTTGTCGAGGATCTCGTCACCGATTTCACCGTCGATGATCTTGCGCATGTGCGCCTGGTCACGGAACACGAACGGCATATTGAACACGTTTACGTCCGGTACCACCGGGCCGACGATGCCGAGGCTGACGCGGGCCATCTGGATGGCACCGACCTGGGCCTGTTCGACCACTTCCTTTTCCGAGCCGAGTACGCCGCCAGGGAACATCTTGAAGGTCAGCTTGCCGTCACTTTCGGCGACCAGGGTCTTGCCCAATTGTTCTTCGGCGACCACGGTCGGATAACCGGCGGGGTGGATGTCGGCGAATTTGATTTCCAGTGCCTGGGCCGCGCTGCCGAAGGTGAGCGCGAGGGGGAGGGCGGCGGCGAGCAACGTGCGTTTGAAGTCCATGAGGGGTTCTCCAGTCTTGTTGTTTTTGTGTTCAAGGCACAGCGATGCAGCGAGGGCGGTTACAGCAGGTCATCGAAGATTGGCTCCGGCAAGCCTTTGACGCCGGGGTTGAGGGCGAACACCCCGCCGGCCAGGGAGTGTGGATCCTGGTCGTCGCCGGGGCGGATCGAGGTCACGAACAAGGTATCCATCCGGCTTCCGCCAAAGGCGCACATGGTGGGTTTTTTCACCGGCACCTGCAGCGAGCGGTCGAGGCGACCTTCGGGGGTGAACCGGTGGATCAGGCCGACGTCGTTGGCGCAGATCCAGTAACAACCCTCGGCATCCACGGCTGCGCCGTCAGGGCGGCCGTAATAATGATGCATGTCCACGAACACCCGTCGATTGGAGGGGGTGCCTGTCTCGGTGTCGTAATCGAAAGCCCAGATCAGTTGCACGCTCGGGTGCGAATCCGACAGGTACAGGGTTTTGCCATCCGGGCTGAAGCCCAGACCGTTGGGCACGATGAAGCCATCAAGTTGCGCCTTGATCGAGCTCGTCTGCCCGGCAGCGTAGCGATAGAGCCGGCCCTCGGGCAGATTCAGGCCCATGTTCAGCACCATGCTGCCGGCCCAGAACCGGCCCTGCCGGTCGCAGCGGCCGTCGTTCAGGCGCATGTCCTGGCGGCAGTGCTCGACCGGAGCGAGCAGGTCGCTGTCGAGGCTGCCATCGCCGTGCGGCTGCAAGTGGAAGAACCCGCTCTCCATGCCGGCCACCCAGCCGCCCCTGCTGTGTCGCGCGATGCAGGCGAGCATTTCGGGAGCCTTCCAAGCGTGGACGTGGCCCGTGTCGGCGCTCCAGCGTTGCAGTCCACCGTTGGGGATATCGACCCAGTAGAGCGCATTTTCCTGCGGCACCCACACCGGGCTTTCACCCACCGCGTTGCGGGTGTCGACGATCATTTCGGCTTGCATACTCATTCCCTTGGTTTTATTGGAGACGTCAATCGCGCCGGTCAGTCGCCAAAAGGGCCGGCCGCAACGAAGGCTCCGCCCTGATAGATCCGCGCCGGGTCATCGTTGGCGGGCATCGGCTGCGCCTCGACTTTTTCGCGAAACACTTCGGACGTGTCTTTGGCCGCGAAACCGAGGTGGCTGGCGAAGCGGTTGTCCCACCACACCTCCTTGTTGTCGGACATGCCATAGACCACGGTGTGGCCGACGTCGGGGGTGTACAGCGAACGTTCGAGCAATTGGGTGAGGTCATCGAAGCTCAGCCAGGTGTGCATCATTCGGCGGTTCTGCGGTTCGGGAAACGACGAGCCGATGCGGATGCTGACGGTTTCGATGCCATAGCGATCGAAGTAGAAACTGGCCATGTCTTCGCCGTAGGACTTGGACAGACCGTAGTAGCCGTCGGGGCGGCGAGCAGAGCTGGCGTCGAGGCGCTCATCCTGTTTGTAAAAGCCGATGACATGGTTGGAGCTGGCGAAGATCACCCGTTTGACGCCGTGGCGGCGTGCCGCTTCATAGAGGTGGAACACGCCACAGATATTGGCACCGAGGATTTCTTCGAAGGGGCGCTCCACTGAAACGCCACCGAAATGCAGGATCGCATCCACGCCTTCGACCAGTTGATGCACGGCGGTTTTGTCGGCGAGGTCGCAGAGCACGATTTCTTCCCGGTCATCGATGGCCGGGGCGAGGGCGGCGATGTCCGACAGGCGCAGCACGTTGGCATACGGGCGCAGGCGTTCACGCAAGACTTTGCCCAGGCCACCGGCGGCGCCGGTCAGCAGCAGGCGATTGAACGGAGTTGGGGCGGTGGAGGTGGGCGTCATGGCAATCCCTTACGCGTTGTTATTAGGGTTGTTGTAGGTTGTCGTATGACTGCGCTGAAGTATCGGTAGGGTTTCCGGAACTTGTCAACGCGACTTTCGGTGTAAGTGACAGAAGGCGGATGCACTCTCCGTTCACGCCATGCCGCTGTTTACAACAACGAAATCGGGTAACTGATGAAGATCCGGTTCTCATCGAATTCATTGGTGCTGAAGTCCCGGCGAATCGTCGCGTTGCGCCATTTGACGTTGAGATTCTTCAGCGGACCGCTCTGAACGGTGTAGGCCAGTTCCGACTCGCGACCCCATTCCTTGCCATCGGTGATGGTGCCGGTGTGCACGTTGTCACCGCTGATGTAGCGGTTCATCAACGTCAGCCCGGGGACGCCGAGAACAACGAAGTTGTAGTCGTGGCGAATCTGCCAGGAGCGCTCCTTCGCGTTGTCGTAACTGGCGTTGTAGCTGTCGTTGGCCAGAGTGCCGCCACTGGTGCCGTTGACGCGCATCCAGGCATCGTCGCCACTGAGCTTTTGCAGGCCTATGTAGAACGTGTTGCCGCCGTACCTGGCCGAAAGCAGGGCGAACGCGGTTTTGTTGTCGAGATCGCCGGCCTGAGCGCTGCCGTCTTCCTTGCCGGTGAAAAAGCCGAGGTTGGCGCCCAGTGTCCAGTCGCCCAGGGGCTGGCTGTGGCTGAGGTTGAAATACTGCTGCTGGTAGATGTCGCTGAGTTCGGCGTACCACACACCGACAAGCGTGCGTTTGTCGTTGAAGGTGTATTCGCCGCCGCCGAAGTTGAAGCGGTCGGAGGTAAATGCGCCTCGGCCGTTCATCGACATGTCTTCCATGCTTGCATCGTTGCGCGGACTGTTGCCGCGGAACTGGCCGCCGTAAAAGGTCAAGCCATTGATTTCGGTAGACGTGACCTGGCCACCGCGAAAGGTCTGCGGCAGGGAGCGGCCATCGTCCGAGCGCAGGATGGGCAGTACCGGCATCCATTCACCGACCTTCAATTCGGTCTTCGACACTTTGGCCTTGAGTGCCACGCCCAGGCGCCCGAAATTGTCCGCCGGGCGGCCATCATCGTGGATCGGCAATAACTGCGTACCTCCGGTACCTTTGCCGCCATCGAGTTTCTGCGAGTACAGCCCCAGTACATCCAGGCCAAAGCCGACAGTGCCCTGCGTGAAGCCGGATTTGGCGTCGAGAATGAAGTTCTGTGTCCACTCTTCAGCCTTGCCTTGCGGATAGTCCGGGTTGACGAAATTGCGATTGAAGTAGGCGTTACGCAGGTTCAGCGTGGCTTTGCTGTCTTCGATGAAGCCCTCGGCATCGGCGCTCATCGGCAAGATGAGGGCCAGACCGCTGCAGCCGATCAAACTCAGGGTGGAACGCGGGCGGGGGACAGAAAAACGGGACGTGCGGACGGAATTGCGGACGAGTGTGCTCACTGTGACGCTCCCTGTTTCGTTTGTTGTTTTTATTATTTGTTATACGTCGTCGTACAACATGGTTGCGGATATTTGCGAGGTTTTCCGGAAATGTCAACAGGTCGTTGTACGATGACTTTGCGTGAGCGGGCAGCCCTCCAAACGCTGTGAGGAGGGCTGCTTTCGACCGTTTTTACTGGTTGTAGAGCGCTTCAGTGTTATCGATCAGTGGGTTTTTTTCGGTCAGCACGATTTGCGCGATCTGATCCTTGCGCATGAAACTCACCTTCGGATGCGATTGGGCGTACCGGATAAAACGCTCCATGGCCTCAACCATCGCCGGCGTGCCGCCAATCCGGTCGTGCAGACTCACCGACATCATCCGCCGCTTGCTCGCGCCTTCGGCGTAGAGGCGATCGAATTCCAGCACCAGTTGCTGGTAGAACTGCTCGGCGGAGAAGTGCCGACCTTCGACCAGCACGATGTCGTTGTTGCGCAGGGTGTACGGCACTACGGCGAATTTGCGCCCGCGTACCATCGTCACGAACGGCTCGTCACGGCTGACATCGTCGATGTGATAGGTGAAGTTCAGGTCCTGCAACACCTTCAGCGTATTGGGGCTGCGCCGTAGCCAGTTGGCGTTGTAGCCGACCGAGCGCTGGCCGGTGATTTTTTCCACCGCCGCGACACCGTCGCCGATGAATTGTTTTTCCTGGGCGTAATTCATGTTGTACGAATCGGCCCAGCGCATGCCGTGGGCCGCCAGCTCATGACCGCGCTCGGCGATCGCCTTGGCCAGTTCCGGGTGCTTGAGCGCCGCTTCGCCGACCACGTGGGAAGTGACTTTGATACCGGTGCGATCCCACAGATCGAGCATGCGCCACAGACCTTCCTTGTAGCCGTAATCGAACCAGGTCTGGGCCGGCAGATCCGGGTAGCCTTTCGGCAGTGGTGTACCGGAGAACGGACTTTCAGCGCCTTCGGGCTGGCCGCCGGTTTCGAATTGCATCGACACCGAAATCACCAGTTGCGAGCCATCCGGCCATGGGCGTTCCTGAGCGAAGGCGAGGGCGGGCAGTAACAGCGCGGCGGCCAGCAGGTTTTTCAGCAGACGGGGGGAGCGTTGCGAGCGGGGAGTGGTCATATCGGGCACCTTGCAGGTTGAGAAGTGCTGCAAGGTTGGCATCCGCTACGCTTGGGAAAAATCGGCTGCGGGCGAGATGTCTTTTAAACAGAATTTACGAATCCACCCAAAATCCCTTTGTGGCAGCGAGCTCCCACAGTGGATAGGTGTTTGGCCAGGATTTGCGGCACACTTAAGCGACTACCAGACAAGGCCTTTCAATGGATCAATACGCCCCGCGCAACTGGCAGCCGCACGAGAAGCCCAGTCTGCCCGGTTCCCCTTCGACGCCGCTGCACTCCAACCCCAAGCGCCTGGCCTATGCGCTGGTCGGGTTGCTGGTGGCATTGACCGGCGGGTTGGGCAATTCGCTGGTGGTCGCCAACCTGCCTTATCTGCAAGGCGCGCTCGGGGCGACCACAGCGGAGATGGCCTGGCTGCCGGCGGCGTATGTGATGACCAACGTATCGATGAACCTGCTGCTGGTGAAGTTTCGCCAGCAGTTCGGTTTGCGGGCGTTCACCGAGGTGTTTCTGGTGCTGTACGCGCTGGTGACCTTCGGCCATCTGTTCGTCAATGACCTGAATTCGGCGGTCGCTGTGCGTGCGGCCCACGGCATGGTCGGTGCGGCGCTCAGTTCGCTGGGCCTGTATTACATGGTGCAGGCGTTCCCGGCCAAATGGCGGATGAAGGCGCTGGTGCTGGGGCTTGGCACTTCGCAACTGGCTTTGCCGCTGGCACGACTGTTTTCCGAGGATCTGTTGCAGATCGCCGAATGGCGTGGTCTGTACCTGTTCGAATTGGGCATGGCGCTGCTGTCGCTGGGTTGCGTGTTGATGCTCAAGCTGCCGCCGGGTGACCGGTTCAAGACCTTCGAGCCTCTCGATTTCCTCACCTTCGCGATCCTTGCCAGTGGCGTGGCGCTGCTGTGTGCCGTGTTGTCCCTGGGCAGGATCGACTGGTGGCTGGAAGCCGACTGGATCGGCATCGCCCTGGCCGCTTCAATTGTCCTGATTCTCGCGGGGCTGGCGATCGAACATAACCGCAGCAACCCGATGTTGATGACCCGCTGGCTCGGCAGTGGGGTGATGATCCGCCTGGCGCTGGCGGTGATCCTGATTCGCATGGTTATCTCGGAGCAGTCCACCGGCGCCGTGGGCTTCATGCAAAACCTGAACATGAGCAGCCAGCAGCTTCATAGCCTGTACGTGGTGATGCTGATCGGCAGCGTCGCCGGGCTGCTGACCAGTGCGCTGACCATCGACCCGAAACACCTGCTGATGCCGCTGATCGTCTCGCTGGCGTTGATGGCCACCGGCTCGATCATGGACAGCTCATCGAACAACCTGACCCGCCCCGGCAACCTGTATTTCAGCCAGTTCCTGCTGGCGTTCGGCAGTACGTTCTTCCTCGGCCCGACCATGGTGCTGGGTACGCGCAACGTGCTGACCAATCCGCGCAACCTTGTGAGTTTTTCGGTGTTGTTCGGGATCTGCAACAACCTCGGTGGCCTGATCGGCGCAGCGTTGCTGGGGACGTTCCAGATCGTGCGCGAGAAATTTCATTCCAGCCACATCGTCGAGCAACTGGTGATGTCCGACCCGCGCGTCGCCGCCCGGGTTCAGAGCGGCGGTTCGGCGGTCGGTTCCGTGATTGCCGAC
Source organism: Pseudomonas sp. B15(2017) (assembly GCF_002113215.1). Taxonomy (NCBI): domain Bacteria; kingdom Pseudomonadati; phylum Pseudomonadota; class Gammaproteobacteria; order Pseudomonadales; family Pseudomonadaceae; genus Pseudomonas; species Pseudomonas sp. B15(2017). Next base: position 51,850 of record NZ_NEJZ01000024.1, on the reverse strand, counting down.
CCAAGCCTGCGCAACCTGCAAGGCATTCGCAGCCTGGCCAACGCGGCCACCCGCGAAGCCAACGTGCTGGCCTATAACGATGTGTTCATGCTGATCGCGGTGATCGCGATCCTGACCATGATCTGGATTTCCATCCGTGCGCTGTGGCTGATCAGCACCACCAGAACCGTCGCCCCGACACCTTCCGTACCTTCCAGCGGTGCCACTTCTTCATGACCGAACCGACTACCACGACCACCAATGCCATCGCCGCCACCCCTGAAGGCGTGGCGCCACCGTCATCACCGAACACCGAGCCGCGCTCGTTGCGGGTGCGGATCATCTCGTCGCTGGGCTTCGCCGCGATTGCCATCGTCGGTGTGTTGATCGTGCTGTATGCCTGGCAGTTGCCGCCGTTCAGCAGCGCGGTCGAGACCACCGAAAACGCCCTGGTGCGCGGGCAGGTGACGATCATCGGGCCGCAGCTCAGTGGTTACGTGTTCGAGGTGCCGGTGCAGGACTTCCAGTTTGTGAAGGCGGGCGATTTGCTGGTGCGCCTCGATGACCGGATCTATCAGCAGCGTCTGGATCAGTCGCTGGCGCAGCTGGCGGTGCAAAAGGCCTCGCTGGCCAACGTGGTGCAGCAGCGCAACAGCGCCGAAGCCACGATCAAGCTGCGGCAGGCGGTGGTGGCCGATAGCGAAGCGCAGTTGCGTAAAAGCGAGGCGGATCTGCGGCGCAACAAGGCGTTGGTCAATGACGGCTCCGTGTCCAGGCGCGAGATGGACGTGGCGCTGGCCGCCAACGCGCAGAGCATTGCGGCGCTGGCGCAGGCCAAGGCCAATCTGGAAATCGCCCGGCAGGATCTGCAAACGGTGATCGTCAATCGCGGCTCTCTGGAAGCGGCGGTGGCCAGTGCCGAAGCGGCGGTGCAACTGGCGCGGATCGACTTGTCCAACACGCGGATCATCGCTCCGCGTGACGGTCAGCTCGGGCAGATTGGCGTGCGTCTGGGCGCTTACGTCAACTCCGGGGCGCAGTTGATGGCGCTGGTGCCGGATCAAAAATGGGTGATCGCCAACATGAAGGAAACCCAGATGGATAACGTGCGGGTCGGGCAACCGGTGAGCTTCACCGTCGATGCGCTGAACCACCGCAAATTCACCGGCCACGTGCAGCACATCTCGCCGGGCACCGGTTCCGAATTCGCGTTGTTGCAGGCCGATAACGCCACCGGCAACTTCGTGAAAATCGCCCAGCGGGTGCCGGTGCGCATCACCATCGATCCGGATCAGCAGGAGAGCGAACGCTTGCGGCCGGGGATGTCGGTGGTGGTCAGCATTGACACGGCGGCGGGCGACACCCAGAAACATTGACCTCAGGCGGCGATCATCGGCGGCAGGGTGCCAAGCACCGAAACCGCCGCCACGGCGCCGATCCCCAGCAGCCATTCGAGCATGACGCTGCGCTTGAGGGTGTCGATCCGCTGTTCGCAGTCAAGGATGCGCAAGCGGTTGAACAGCGCCAGCCCCAACATCCCGAGCACCAGCAAGGCTTTGATCAGCAGGATCAGGGCAAATCCCGAGAACAGCGGCGTCGGCCACCACTGGCCGGTGAGGACGCGCACATTGATCAAACCGGTGATCAGCAGACCGGCAACCAACACGTAGCCGACCCCGCTGAAGCGCTGCAAGACGTAGCGCACCGTTTCGCCGGACTGGCGCAGGATCATCACCAGCATCAACAGCCCGCCGAGCCAGGCACCGACGCAGGTCAGGTGAATCACTTGATTGAGGATCAACATCTGGCCGCTGAAACCGTCGAGCATCGCCCCGTGTCCGACGGGTGCCAGCGTCATCAGCAGCAGCGCACTCAGGCCCAGCGGCAACGGCCGGTTCGAACGCCACGGCGTAAACAGCACTGCCAGCAGCAAGGCATTGACCAACAGATGCCAGCGCCAGACCTGGCCGAAAAATGTATGACCGAGGACCAGCTCGACAGTGGCCGGATCAAACGCCGCAGCCGCCGAACCGGCCATGCTGGCGGTAATCAGCAATGCCCAGACAACGCCGCTAACCAGCGCGATCGCCACCAGCCAACGAGCCATCCGCGCCAGATGCCGGTCCAGTGCCGGTGCTTCACCCTTGAGCAGAAGCGGCCTGAACAGCCAGGCCCCGAACAGCATCAACACCACGATGAAATGCAGGAACCGGCACAGCACCAGCGCTTCACTCATGAATTACTGGCCAACCTTGAACTGATAGGCGCCTTCGCTCTTGTGCGTGTCGACCGACACCGCGTGCCATTCGACCTTGTATTCGCCCGCGGTCAGCGGTGCTTCGGGGGTGACGATCAGGGTTTTCTTGTCGCCTTCGGTGGTCAGCGGTTTGACCGCCACCGGCTTGCCGTCGTGGGTCACGGTGACTTTGGTGAAGCTGGCTTCGACGCCTTCGGAAAACACCAGACGCAGATCCGCCGGTGCCGCGACGGTGCTGTCGGCGGCCGGGGTCTGACTTTTCAGATGGGCGTGGGCGAAAGCCTGAGAAGTGACAATCAGCGAAGCCAGCAGCGCGCCAGCGGTGAACAGGTTTTTCATCGACATGGAAAGATTCCCTTCAGTGAAATGGCGGGCTGAGTATAGAACCTGGATCACAAGGCTTTCAGGCGCATGTGAATGACCGGAAACGGCCGGCCTTCGCCGTCGAGTGCCGAGCGGCCGATGTCTTCGAATCCGTAGTGCTGGTAGAAGCCGTGGGCCTGCGGGTTCTGTTCGTTGACATCGACCTTCAGCAGCGGGCGGCGGACATGGTCGAGCAAGCGCCGGCCGATCCCCTGACCACGCTGAGCCGGGTCGATGAACAGCATCTGCACGGTGTCGTCGTCGGTGGCGATGAAGCCTGCCGGGGAGTGGTCGGGGTTCTCGAAAACCTGCACGTCCAGGGCTGGCAGGTAGGTGTCACGCACCAGCGGGAACAGCCGGTGGATGTCGTCTTCCGGGAGGAAATCGTGGGTGGCGCGGACCGAGCGCTCCCATAGCGCGGCGAGTTGCGGATCATCCGCAGCGATGCGCTTTCGAATGGTCATGGGCAGGATCCTTCAGTGTCTGACGGGAAGAAGGAGGGCGATCCTAAACCAGAAAAAAGCCCAAGTGTGTGAAGAATCGTTCTCGGCTGTCGCCCCTTGCCCAGAGCGGATGCTAGTCTTCAACAACGTTGTCTTCAGGGAGCCCTCATGGGCAATCACAAGATCGAAATCCGCCGCACCAACGTCGACAAGATTCTGCTGGCGGCGGAAAAAGTCTTCGCCGAAAAAGGTTTCGGTGGCACCGCCATGGCGGACATCGCTGCTGAAGTGCAGCTGCCGCGATCCAACCTGCATTACTACTTTTCAACCAAGAGCGAGTTGTACAGCGCCGTGCTGTTCGACCTGCTGGAGGTGTGGAAGCAGGACGCGCTGTGCTTCGAGATGTTCGACGATCCGCGCGTGGTGCTCAGCAGCTACATCCGCGCCAAGATGAACCACTCGCGCAGCCGGCCCTACGGCTCGAAAGTCTGGGCCAACGAAATCATTCACGGCGCCCCGACCCTTGGCGAGGCGCTGGATGTGAGCCTGTATGACTGGGCAAAGATGAAAGAGGCGAAGATCCGGCAGTGGGTCGAGGACAAGCGGATTCTGCCGGTCGAGCCGTCGAGCCTGCTGTACATGATCTGGGCGTCGACCCAGCACTATGCCGACTTTGATCATCAGGTGAATATCCTGAATGAGCATCAGCCGTTGTCGGATATGCAGTTCGAGCGGGCGGTACAGACGGTGACGAGTGTGATTTTGCGGGGGATTGGATTAGAGCCTTGAGCCATGTGCTGATCGTTCCCACGCTCTGCGTGGGAATGCCTCAAGGGACGCTCCGCGTTCCAGTGGGACGCAGAGCGTCCCGGGCTGCATTCCCACGCGGAGCGTGGGAACGATCTTCCAGCGTGGGAACGATCATTCAAGGGCTGACGTGATACGGGTTCCTCGGATCATGATTCCAGTCCAGAAACGGTTTGCCCGTCTCCATCGGCACCATCTCGATGCAGTTCGCCACCGGGCAGGTGATCTGGCACAGATTGCACCCCACACACTCATCATCGATGACTTCATATTTATGCGTGCCATCGGCCTGTTTCAGACTGCTGATCGCCTGATGTGACGTGTCCTCGCAGGCAATGTGGCAACGCCCGCAACCGATGCACGCCTCCTGGTCGATCTTCGCGATGACCTGATAGTTGATGTCCAGGTACTTCCAATCAGTCGTGTTGCCCACCGCACGCCCGGAGAACTCGGCGATGCTGGCGTAACCCTGACTGTCCATCCACCGCGACAAGCCATCCTTCAGTTCATCGACAATTCGGAAACCATGCAGCATCGCCGCCGTGCACACCTGCACCGCGCCGCTGCCCAGGGCGATGAACTCCGCTGCATCACGCCAGCTGCCAATGCCGCCGATGCCGCAGATCGGCAGGCCCTGGGTCTGCGGATCACGGGCGATTTCCGCGACCATGTTCAGCGCGATCGGCTTGACTGCCGAGCCGCAATAACCACCGTGAGTACTTTTGCTGCCGACGGTGGGCAGGGCGACCATGTGTTCGAGGTCGACGCTGGTGATCGAGTTGATGGTGTTGATCAACGACACCGCATCGGCGCCGCCCCGGTGCGCAGCGCGGGCGGCGACGCGGATGTCGGTGATGTTTGGCGTCAGTTTGACGATCACCGGCAGCGAGCAATAGGTCTTGCACCAGCGCGTGACTTGCTCGACGTACTCCGGCACCTGACCGACCGCCGCGCCCATCCCGCGTTCGGGCATGCCGTGGGGGCAACCGAAGTTCAGCTCGATGCCGTCGGCGCCGGTGGCTTCCACCAGTGGCAGGATGTGTTTCCACGACTCTTCGACGCAGGGCACCATCAGCGACACGATCAGCGCGCGATCCGGCCAGTCCTTTTTCACCTGAGTGATTTCCCGCAGGTTGATCTCCAGCGAGCGGTCGGTGATCAGTTCGATGTTGTTGATGCCCAGCACTTCGCGGTTGTTGCCGTAATGCGCCGAGTAGCGCGAGGACACGTTGACCGCCGCCGGGTCCTCACCCAGGGTTTTCCAGACCACGCCGCCCCAGCCCGCCTCGAAGGCGCGCACCACGTTGTAGGCCTTGTCGGTCGGCGGCGCGGAGGCCAACCAGAACGGGTTGGGGGCTTTGATTCCGGCGAAGACAATCGAAAGATCGGCCATTTACGCAGCCTCCACGTTGAGCATCAGTTGAGCGTTGATCGCCTCGGCAGCGCGTTTGCCGTGTTGCACCGCTTGCACGGCCAGGTCCTGATCGAGGCTGATGCAGTCGCCGCCGGCATACACGCCGGGAATGCTGGTGCGCAGGTTTTCATCGACCTGGATGCGTTCGCCCTGACGCTTGAGTTCGCGGGCCAGCGGGTCGGCGAGGGCGCTGCCGTCGAAGGCCTGACCGATGGCTTTGAAGATGGCATCGGCGGCCAGTTCGAAAGTCTCGCCGGTGGTTTGCAGGCGACCTTCCACCAGATGCGTGCGGGCGAAGCGCATGCCGCGCACCTTGCCTTGAGCATTGAGCAGCACTTCGTCCGGTTGCGCCCAGGTCAGCAACCGCACCTGATTGGCCTTGGCGATGTCCTGCTCATGGCCGGTGGCGCCCATGTCCGCCGCGCCACGGCGATAGACCAGATTGACGTCGCGCGCACCGAGACGGGCCATTTGCACGGCCATGTCGATGGCGGTGTTGCCGGCGCCGAGGACAATGCAGTGTTCGGCCAGCGGCAGTTGCGACAGGTCATCGGCCTGACGCAGCTCGCGGATGTAGTCGGTGGCGGCGAGCAGGCCGGGGGCGTCTTCGTGGGCCAGGCCGAGTTGTTTGCTCGCATTGAGGCCGAGACCGAGGAACACCGCGTCGAATTGCTGATGCAGTTCGCTCAAGGTCAGGTTTTCACCGAGTTTCTGGCTATGGCGGATTTCGATGCCGCCGATTTGCAGGAGGAAATCCAGCTCCTTCTGCGCGTAGTCGTCGACCAGTTTGTACTTGGCGATCCCGTATTCGTTGAGGCCGCCGGCCTTCTCCCTGGCTTCGAAAATCACCACGTCATGCCCGTGCATGGCGCTGCGATGCGCGCAGGACAAACCCGCCGGGCCGGCACCGACCACGGCGATGCGTTTGCCGGTGGCGGCGGCGCGCTGGAACGGGTGCTCGGTGAAGTGCGCGTTGTCTACAGCGTAGCGTTGCAGCAGGCCGATCAGCACCGGCGCGCATTCGTGGGCGTTGTTGCGCACGCAGGCTTGCTGGCAGAGGATTTCGGTCGGGCAGACCCGGGCGCAACTGCCGCCGAGGATGTTTGCCGAGAGGATTTTCTGCGCCGCACCCTGCACGTTGTCCTGATGGATATTGCGGATGAACGACGGGATGTCGATTTCGCTCGGGCACGCATTCACGCATGGTGCGTCGTAGCAATACAGGCAGCGCGAGGCTTCCAGATGCGCCTGACGGTCGTTGAGCGGCGGCGCCAGATCGCTGAAATGGCCGGCGAGGGCGGCCGCACTTTCGTGCGGATGCGGAAGATGGTTCAGGGTCTCGATCACGGTTTTTGCCTCACGGTTATTTGAGGTTTTCTGCCTCTGTCGGGCAGTGGTTTTGTGTGTTGTGTTTGATCGTTCCCACGCTCCGCGTGGGAATGCAGCCCGTGACGCTCCGCGTCACTGGACGCAGAGCGTCCCTTGAGGCATTCCCACGCAGAGCGTGGGAACGATCATCGGCAATCAGGGAATCAGCGCTTGACGGCCACAGGCCTATGCAACTCAGCCCGCTTGCTCAGCAAATCAAACACCGCCGGATACGCCGGACGCTCGATATACCGGCCCGCCCCGCGCTCGGCGCGCAGGTCGCCATCGGCCCAGACCACTTTCCCCTGGCTGACGGTATGGCTCGGCACGCCTGTTACGGTCTTGCCTTCGAAGATGTTGAAGTCCACCTGCTGATGGTGGGTCTTGGCGGAGATGGTGCGGGTGCCTTGCGGATCCCACAGCACCAGGTCGGCATCGGCGCCGACGCGGATCGCGCCTTTGCGCGGGTAGAGGTTGAAGATCTTGGCGGTGTGGGTGGAGGTGAGGGCGACGAAGTCCTGCATCGACAACCGCCCGGTGTTCACCCCTTCATCCCACAACACCGCCATGCGGTCTTCGATGCCGGCGGTACCGTTGGGGATCTTGCTGAAATCGTCGCGGCCGGCGGCTTTCTGCTCGGCGCAGAAACAGCAATGGTCGGTGGCGGTGGTGTGCAGATTGCCGCTCTGCAGCCCATGCCACAGTGCCTCTTGATGCCCGCGCGGACGGAACGGCGGGCTCATCACGTAACCGGCGGCGGTCTGCCAGTCCGGGTGCTGGTAGACGCTGTCGTCCAGCAGCAGGTGCCCGGCCAGCACCTCACCGTAGACCGGTTGACCCTTGCTGCGGGCATAGGTGATTTCGTCGAGGGCTTCTTTGGTCGAGACGTGCACCAGGTACAGCGGCGTGCCGATGGTTTCAGCAATTCGGATCGCGCGGCTCGCGGCTTCGCCTTCAACCTGCGACGGACGTGACAGTGGGTGCGCTTCCGGCCCGGTGATGCCCTGGGCCATCAACTTGCGTTGCAGGTGATAGACCAGCTCGCCGTTTTCCGCATGCACGGTCGGCACCGCGCCAAGTTCCAGGCAGCGCTCGAAGCTCGCCACCAGCGTGTCGTCGGCGGCCATGATCGCGTTCTTGTAAGCCATGAAATGCTTGAAGCTGTTGATCCCGTGATGGCTGACCAGCTCGGCCATTTCCTCGCGGACCTGCTCGCTCCACCAAGTGATCGCGACGTGGAAGCCGTAGTCGGACGCGGACTTTTCCGCCCAGCCACGCCACTGGTGAAACGCTTCGAGCAGCGATTGCTGCGGATTGGGAATCACGAAATCGATGATTGAGGTGGTGCCACCGGCCAGTCCTGCGGCAGTGCCGCTGTAGAAGTCTTCGCTGGCCACGGTGCCCATGAACGGGAGTTGCATGTGGGTGTGCGGATCGATGCCGCCGGGCATCAGGAATTGACCGCTGCCATCGAGCACTTCGGCGCCGGCGGGAATATCCAGGTTTTCACCAATGGCTTTGATCACGCCGTCAGCGCAATAGACATCGGCGCGGTAACTTTCATCATGGGTAACAACGGTGGCGCCACGGATCAACAGAGACATTCCGAGTTCCTCGCAGGCATGACCGACTTGTGCCGGTTCTAGATGTTTTATTGTTTGCAGCGTGAAATGCGTAATCTTGTCAGCGCTGTCAGGAATAGACGCTAGTCGCAGTTCTGCAATTGATCAAGATTATTTTTTATAAGCTTATGTATGTTTTAACTTGCTGAAAAATAACGATAAAAATGAAAAATCACCAAAATGGTGAGGCGCTTCACCATTTTGACGCACTTGACAGGTTGGAAATATGAGCAAGATTTCCTATGTGAAATCAGCCGCTCGAAGTTGAGCTGCGGGTGATGCGTTCTGAAGAAAAATATTGCAGTGCACCAGATTGAGTCCTGACAGTTCGGACAACTTGCCTGGCATTTGGCCTGAGTGTTCAGTCAAGTTTTCGCGGCCTCACCCGGTGAATAATTAAAACTGTTAAACATCAGTAAGTTGCAGGAAATAGAAAGCACGGCCCTGGCGCCAGGCGGTTCCCCCGGCACGTTTATTGATGCCGCCGCTGACACCATGGCCGGTGCATGAAAGTTGTCAGTTCCTCCGGCCATCGTCCGGCTCGCACCCGCGTGTGCAGCCGCCTGATGAGCAAAAAATAATCAGAAGAACAGTGGAGCGGCCATGCAACAGAACAGATCGCAAGTGACCGAGCGCGACGGCTTGTTCGAACTCGAAGCCGGCAGCGACGTCCTCGACAGTCCCCGTTACAACCACGACATGGCACCGACCAGGGTGCGCGAACGAACCTGGAACAAATGGCACATCACCGCGCTGTGGGTCGGCATGTCGATCTGCGTGCCGACCTACACTTTGGGCGGCGTGCTCACCGCCTATTTCGGTTTGACCGTCGGCGAGGCGCTGCTGGCGATTCTGTTCGCCAACATCATCGTTCTCATCCCGCTGACGCTGAATGCGTTTCCCGGCACCAAATACGGCATTCCGTTTCCGGTGCTGCTGCGCTCGTCGTTCGGGATCCTCGGCTCCAACGTGCCGTGCCTGATCCGCGCGCTGGTGGCCTGCGGCTGGTTCGGCATCCAGACCATGTTCGGCGGGCTGGCGATTCATCTGTTTCTCGGCTCGGTGTTCGAGGGCTGGAAATCCCTCGGCGGGACGGGGGAGGTGATCGGTTTCATGATCTTCTGGACGCTGAACCTCTGGGTGGTGATCCGTGGCGCCGAGTCGATCAAGTGGCTGGAAACCCTGTCGGCGCCGCTGCTGGTGGCAGTCGGTATCGGGTTGCTGGTGTGGGCCATGCCCAATGTGTCGATGACTGAACTGCTGGCGATTGCGCCGAAGCGTCCCGAAGGCGCGAGCGTGGTCAGTTACTTCGCTGCGGGACTGACGGCGATGGTCGGTTTCTGGGCCACATTGTCGTTGAATATTCCCGATTTCAGCCGCTATGCCCGCAGCCAGAAGGATCAGATCCTCGGGCAGATTTTCGGCCTGCCGCTGACCATGTTCCTGTTCGCCGCGCTGGGCGTGGTGATGACTGCGGCATCGGTGAAACTGGTGGGCGTCAGCGTTTCCGATCCGGTGACTCTGATCGGCCATATCCAGAGCCCGGTGTGGGTCGCGGTAGCCATGGCGCTGATCATCATCGCCACGCTGTCGACCAACACCGCCGCCAATATCGTTTCGCCAACCAACGATTTCCAGAACATCGCGCCCAAGGTCATCAACCGCACAAAAGCGGTGATCCTCACCGGGTTCGTCGGCTTGGCCTTGATGGGGCATGAACTGCTGAAAAAGCTCGGCTGGATCGTCTCCGATGTCAGCCTGGAAACCGTGTATTCGAACTGGCTGCTGGGCTATTCCAGCCTGCTCGGGCCGATTGCCGGGATCATGGTGGTCGACTATTTCCTGATCAAGAAACAGCAACTGGACCTGGCCGGCCTGTATCGCGACGACGTGTACCCGGCGTGGAACTGGTCCGGGTTCATCGCGTTCGGCGTGCCGGTGGCGCTGACCCTGCTGTCGCTGGGCAGCAGCGCATTCAGCTGGTTCTACAGCTACGGCTGGTTCACCGGCTCGGCGCTGGGCGGGTTGATCTATTACGGGTTGTGCGCGATGCGTACGACGCCTTCGGTAGTGAAATCACCGGTGTAGCAGATGATCGTTCCCACGCTCTGCGTGGGAATGCAGCCCGGGACGCTCCGCGTCCCCAAAGCGGACGCAGAGCGTCCATGGATGAATTCCCACGCAAACGGTTCGACGCCTCGACGTGGGAACTATCGATAAGAAAACTGCCTGAGGAGATCCCCATGAACGCAGCCGTAGACGTTCTGCAATCGACCCATCAGCACATCAACCGCGATCGCCTGTGGGCGTCGCTCATGGAGCTGGCGAAGCTTGGCGCCACGGTCAAGGGCGGGGTCTGTCGCCTGGCCCTGACCGACCTCGACCGCCAGGCCCGCGACCTGTTCGTGCAGTGGTGCAAGGACGCCGGTTGCAGCGTCACGATCGATGAAGTCGGCAACATCTTCGCCCGTCGGCCCGGTCGCAATCCGAACCTGCCGCCGGTGATGACCGGCAGTCACATCGACACCCAGCCCACCGGCGGCAAGTTCGACGGTTGCTTCGGCGTGCTGGCGGGGGTCGAAGTGTTGCGCACCCTCAACGACCTTGGCGTGGAAACCGAGGCGCCGCTGGAAGTGGTGGTCTGGACCAACGAAGAAGGCTCGCGTTTCGCCCCGTGCATGATGGGCTCCGGGGTGTTCGCGGAAAAATTCACCCTCGAAGAAACCCTGGCCAAAGTCGATGCCGACGGCGTTACGGTCGGCGAAGCGCTGAACGCCATTGGCTACGCCGGGTCACGCAAGGTCAGCGGACACAAGGTCGGTGCCTATTTCGAGGCGCACATCGAGCAAGGTCCGATCCTTGAGGATGAACAAAAAACCATCGGCGTAGTGCTCGGCGCACTGGGGCAGAAGTGGTTCGACCTGAAACTGCGCGGCGTCGAAGCCCACGCCGGTCCGACCCCGATGCACCTGCGCAAGGATGCTCTGGTCGGCGCCTCGGTCATCGTCGGCGCGGTCAATCGCGCGGCCCTCGGCCATCAACCCCACGCCTGCGGCACGGTCGGTTGCCTGCAAGCCTATCCCGGCTCTCGCAACGTGATTCCCGGCGAAGTGCGCATGACCCTCGACTTCCGGCATCTTGAACCGGCGCGCCTCGACTCGATGATCGCCGAGGTCAAGCAAGTCATCGAAACCACCTGCGAAGAACACGGCCTGACCTATGAACTGACCCCGACCGCCGACTTCCCGCCGCTGTATTTCGAAAAAGGTTGCGTCGAAGCCGTGCGCGGCGCAGCCAAGGGGCTGGGCCTGTCGCACATGGACATCGTCAGCGGCGCCGGCCACGACGCGATTTTCCTCGCCGAACTCGGTCCGGCCGGGATGATCTTCGTGCCGTGCGAAGGCGGCATCAGCCACAACGAAATCGAAAACGCCGCGCCGGATGATCTGGCAGCCGGTTGTGCGGTGTTGTTGCGAGCGATGCTGGCGGCTTCGGCGGCAGTGGCAAAAGGACAACGGGCGGCGTAAACACAGGGCGCTGGATGAATCGGCACAACATTCAATAGCCAGGCAAGGTTTTACCTGTGGGAGCGATTTTGCTCCCACAGATTCCGTACACGATTACCCAGGCCTTTGGTTGTTGTTTGCCGAACCTCTGCGACGGTTACTGCCATTCGGATTGCCAACGTCCAGCAATCGTCTTTCCACCAGCACATTCTCAAGCGCCTGACGTTCGGCCGGCGCCATCTCGTGTTCGCGCTTTTTCAGCTCCAGCAGGATGGGGCTGGACCAGGTGCGATAGGTCTGTTCGATGAGGCGGTTGGATGTCATCAGTCTCTCCTTGATCAAGAGCCCGGTGTCGCTGGCAGTGGCTCAATCCGATGAGGTACTGACTTTAGTCGACAAAATCGCAGGGCGCTAATGCCGCCGGTGGGAGCTGACGAGGCGAATCGTCGCACCGCCGCTGCCCAGCCGGGCGTTGCTTACCGGGCAGTGGGAGCCGGTGCCGTTGTATGCAACGTATCGGGCCGACGATGCCTCGCCGGTGCTCAAGCTGTTTCTCGATACGCTGCGCGAGCTGGTCGATCACAACTCTCGGTAATCAGGAGCAAAATTGCCCGGCACGATCACAACGGCCAGCGGTCGTAATCTTCACATGCGTTCACTTGTGGAGAGCCAATGAGCCGGGACGTCCTGACCACCGAAACCAATCGCCGTCAGTTGCAGCAGATCATCGCCGGTCTGTCCGACGGAGTGATTCTGCTGGAACTCGATCAGACCATTCTCTGGGCCAACGAAGCCGCGCTGGCGATGCATGGCGTCAGTCGCATCGGCGAGTTGGGCAACAATGCCGGGGAATATGCCGAGCGCTTCAACCTGCGTTATCGCAACAACCACACGCTGACACCGGAGCAGTACCCGATCAGCCGAGTGGCCGCCGGCGAAACCTTCAGCGACGTGCTGGTCGAAGTCACCCCGAACAGTGACGAGGAACGCACCTGGGTGCACAGCGTGCGCAGCATGGTGCTGACCGATCGAGACGGCGACATCGAATCGCTGGTGCTGATCATGAGCGACGTCACCGATTGGGCCAACGCCGAACAGCGTTTCGAAAAAACCTTCAATGCCAACCCGGCGCCCGCGGTGATCTGCCGTCTCAGTGACCTGCGTTATATCAAGGTCAATCCGGGGTTCCTGGAGATGACCGGTTACACCCGCGATCAGGTGATCGGCGCTTCCACTTATGAGCTGGACATTCTCGAACAGGCCGAGCGCAAGGATCTGGCGATCCAGCGACTGCGTGATGTCGCGACCATTCCGCAGATGCAGGCTGAGTTGCGTCTGCCGGATGGCGGCAGCAAGCAGGTGATCGTCGCCGGCCAGCCGCTGGTGCTCAACGACGAAGACTGCATGCTGTTTTCGTTCGTCGACATGGAGCTGCGGCACAAGGCCGAGGTCGCCCTGCGTCAGAGTGAGGAACGGTTCGCCAAGGCCTTTCGCCTGACCCCGGTGCCGATTTTGATTTGCAGCGCCGACGAACAGCGGTTGATCGATGTCAATCAAGCCTTCCTCGATACCCTGGCTTACGACAGCGACGAAGTGCTGGGCAACACCATCGCGCAACTGAACTTCATCGATGAACCGGCGGAGCGCTCGCGCTTGCTGGCGGCGCTGGAGAAGACCGGCCGGGTTGATCGCGTCGACATGCGGATCCGCAGGAAAGACGCCGAGTTGCTGGAGTGCGCAGTGTCCGCTGACACCGTCAACATTCAGGACACGGTGTGCTATCTGCTGGTGCTGATGGACATTACCGAGCGCAAGCGTACCGAGCTTGAACTGGTGGCGGCGATTGAAGAGGTGATGAAGGATGCGTCGTGGTTCAGCCGTACGCTGATCGAAAAACTGGCCAATGTGAAGAAGGTCAATTCGCCGCAACTTCCAAGTGTGTCGTTTACCGACCTGACGGCTCGCGAGCGAGACGTGCTGGGGCTGATCTGTGAAGGGCTGGCGGACAAGGAGATTGCGGCCCGGTTGAAGCTGGCGCCGAACACCGTGCGCAATCATGTGGCGACGGTGTATTCCAAACTCGACGTGCACAGTCGCAGTGAGGCGATTGTCTGGGCTCGCGAGCGCGGACTGTTCTCGGGCGGCGGCAAGGGGCAACGATAAGGTGCAAATGCACTAGTCAATGAGGTGCAAATTAGGGTGTCTGGTGAGGCGGGCTGTTCTTAGTCTGGCGACATGCGATGCGTTTTCGTGATCGTGTCCCTTTCGTCGTAACTCAAGGATCAGCCCCATGAATGTATTGCTTGTCATTGAACCGGGCGTAGCGCGCCGTCTTCCGGAGCACGCGCGGTGATGTATCTGGCACAGTTGCGGGCTCAGCTTGAGCGCAGTTTTTCGCCGTTGGCCTGCGAGTGCGTGGTGGATGGGGATCATTCACTGACGGTGAAGCTGTATCACCGGGTTTCCGGGGAGGTTGATCTGGTCATCAGCGGATTGAGCCTCGATGCCTTGCGCACGCCGGAAGCGGTGGAGGCCTTGATTGATGAATTGCGGTATGAACTTGAGAGTAATTCCTTGCGCTCTCCGGGGTGAGCGTGGCGGCCTCCGGGCCGACCAGGTTCATGGTTTTTTGGGTGAATATCCGTTAATGCCGGCCCAGCCAACAGGAACCAAAAGGTCTGTGCCCTGACGTTCGGCACCTCGCTTTGGCTCTGCGTCCCAATCTGACGGTCACCTGTGGGTACTGGTTTGTCAGCGGGGGCGGCCGATCGGTCGACTCATTGAATTGATAGCTACTCATCCCGAAAATCGACAGTAAATATCACCTGTTCTCCCCATTTCACTGGCACTCACCCCCCACTGGTCTATAAGGAATGAGTGGTTCGGTTTCCATAACCGGGTATTTGCACGCTCGGCGACGGGAGTTTGTCTTCCATTCATCGCGGGTCATCCTATGAAAAATCCTGGGAAACGCGTGTGTTCTTCGCTGTTGTCGGCTTTCGGTCTGGTGCTGCTGAGCGGCTGTGCCAGTCCTCCACCCCCTCCGCCGGCAGCGCCGCCTCCGCCACCGGAGCGCACTTGTCAGGTCATGGAAAATACCGAGGTTGCCGGTGATGCGTATGCCGACGGGCAAGTGACCCGACACATCACCAAGACCCGTTGCGTCACTCAATAGCCCTGGCGCCATCGAAGGCGCGGGTCGAGCGGATTGTGCTGGTGGCCGATCTGGTCGGCACCGCCGTGTTTGCCGTTGAAGGCGCCATTGCGGCGATGCACGCTCGACTCGATCTGCTCGGGGTGATGGTGATTGCGTTCATCGTTGCACTGGGCGGCGGGGTGACCCGTGACCTGCTGATCGGCGCTACGCCGCCCAAGGCTGTGGCTGACTGGCGTTATCCCGCGCTGGCGTTTGCCATGGGCGGGGTGGCGTTTGTTTTTCATGAGCGGGTGCTGGGCTGGTCCGGTTCGACCTTGATCGTGCTGGATGCGGCGGGGTTGGCGCTGTTTGCAGTGGCCGGGGCACAGAAGGCGTTGAATTTCGGGATTTCGCCGTTTGTGGCCATGTTGATGGGCACGATTACCGGTGTCGGTGGCGGGGTGCTGCGTGACATCGTGCTGGCGCGGGTGCCGCTGGTGTTGCAGGCGGACTTGTATGCCAGTTCGGCGTTTGTCGGTGCGGCGGTGTTGATCGTCGGGCGCAGGCTGGGCGTTTCGCCTGTGGCGGCCGCATTGCTGGCAGGCGCGGCGTGTTTGTTGCTGCGGTTGTTGTCGGTGCATTTCGGCTGGCAGTTGCCGAAGGTTCTGGAAGCATGAAAAAGGCAGCCCTTGGGCTGCCTTTTCGCTTGCGTCAGCGGCGGATCAGGACAGGAAACCACCGTCCACATTCAGCGACACGCCGGTGGTGTAGCTCGACGCATCGCTCGCCAGGTAAAGCACGGCGCCGGCCATTTCGCTTGGGTCGGCTACGCGCTTGAGCGGGATCTGCGTCAGCGCTTGCTTCAGGATCGCGTCGTTCTTCACCAGGGCCGAGGCGAATTTGGTGTCGGTCAGGCCCGGCAGCAGGGCGTTGCAGCGGATGCCGAATTGCGCGCATTCCTTGGCGAAGACTTTGGTCATGTTGATCACCGCGGCCTTGGTTACCGAGTAGATGCCCTGGAAGATCCCCGGCGAAATGCCGTTGATCGAGGCCACGTTGATGATGCTGCCGCCGCCGTTTTCGCGCATCAGCTTGCCGGCTTCCACCGACATGAAGAAGTAGCCACGGATGTTCACGTCGACGGTTTTCTGGAAGGCGCCGAGGTCGGTGTCCAGCACGTTGCAGAATTGCGGGTTGGTCGCGGCGTTGTTGACCAGGATGTCCAGACGGCCGAACTGTTCCTTGATCCCGGCGAAGACCTGGCTGATCTGTTCCATTTCGCCGATATGGCAGGCGACCGCTGTGGCTTTGCCGCCAGCGGCGATGATGGCGTCGGCCACGTGTTGGCAGCCTTCGAGTTTACGGCTCGAAACGATGACGTGGGCGCCTTGCTGGGCCAGCAGTTTGGCGATGGCTTCACCGATGCCGCGGCTGGCGCCGGAGACGAAAGCGATTTTGCCGTCGAGGTCGAACAACTGAGTCTTGGACATGGGATTCCCTTGTAGTAAGCCTTGTTATAACGCCGTCATCAGAGGCTGGATTTGGCAATGACCTGCAGGCTCATCTGCTCCAGCAGTTTGTTCATGTGAATGAACTGCGCGAAGCGTTTGTCCTGGGTCTGGCCATGGAAGAAGCGGTAGTAGATCTGCTGCACGATGCCGGCCAGGCGGAACAGGCCGTAGGTGTAGTAGAAGTCGAAATTGTCGATCTGGATGCCCGAGCGTTCGGCGTAGTAGTCGACGAATTCGCGGCGGGTGAGCATGCCCGGTGCGTGGCTTGGCTGGCGGCGCATCAGTTGCACCGGCGCCGGGTCGTCGGCCTGGATCCAGTAGGCGAGGGTGTTGCCCAGGTCCATCAACGGATCGCCGAGGGTGGTCAGCTCCCAGTCGAGCACGCCGATGATCTGCATCGGGTTGGTCGGGTCGAGGATGACGTTGTCGAAGCGGTAGTCGTTGTGCACGATGCTGGAGGTCGGGTGGTCGGCCGGCATCTTGTCGTTGAGCCAGGCTTTGACCTGTTCCCAGTGCGGTGCGTCCGGGGTCAGGGCTTTTTCGTAGCGCTCGCTCCAGCCCTTGATCTGGCGGGCGACGTAGCCTTCAGGCTTACCGAGGTCGCCGAGGCCGCAGGCGTTGTAATCGACCCGGTGCAGCTCGACGAAACGGTCGATGAAGCTCTTGCACAGGGCTTCGGTTTTGGCTGAGTCCAGGCCCAGTTCCGGCGGCAGGTCGGAGCGCAGGATGATCCCCTTGACCCGTTCCATCACGTAGAACTCGGCGCCGATCACCGAATCGTCGGTGCAGTGCACGTAGGCTTTCGGGCAATACGGGAAGCCGTCGCGCAACTGGTTGAGAATGCGGAATTCGCGGCCCATGTCGTGGGCGGACTTGGCCTTGTGGCCGAACGGTGGACGGCGCAGGACGAACTCCTGGTCCGGGTATTCAAGCAGGTAGGTCAGGTTCGACGCGCCGCCGGGAAACTGGCTGATCCGGGGCGTGCCGGTCAGGCCCGGAATGTGCGCCTTGAGGTACGGATCGATCAGGCTGGCATCGAGTTCTTCGCCAGAGCGGATACGGGTGGACTGGTCAGTAAGCGCCATGCTTATCCCTTCTGCTTATTTTGGAGGCCAGACATCATTGGCTAATCTAATGGCGCGCTCGGGTCGTCACAAGCGCGGCTCGGTCTTATAGGTTAGCGTGTTGGACGGTAATCAACTTTGGAAATGGACGTGGCGTGCCGCAGCCCGACGCCGGCACGTCCGGGATGATTTCGGCAGACGCCGAAGCCCGGCGTCTGTGGACTCTGCCCGGCGTGCTTTAGTGCACGCGCTGGTTGTTCAGCTTTGGCGGCAACTGGAGCGGTGTCAGCACCGGTTGGCCGGAGAAGAACGCCACCAGATTCTTGCCCACCAGCTCAACGGTGCCCTGGGTGGCTTCCGGTGACAGCCCGGCGACGTGCGGGGTCAGAAGTACATTGCTCAGGCTCTTCAGCGCATCGGGCACTTGCGGCTCGTGATCGAACACATCCAGCGCTGCGCCGGCGATTCGACGCTGTTCCAGCGCGCTGATCAGGTCGGCGGTGGCGATCACGCTGGCGCGGGCAATGTTGACGATAAAGCCGTTGGGCCCCAAGGCATCGAGCACCGGACGGGTCACCAGATGCTGGCTGCCGATGCCGCCAGGCGTGGCGACCACCAGAAAGTCCGAGGCCCGGGCCAGTTCGGTCGGGGTCGAGCAGAACGCGTAAGGCACGTCGCTGCGCACCTGACGGTTGTGGTAGCTGATCTCCATGTCAAAGCCCAGACCGGCGCGCTTGGCAATCGCCATCCCCACCGCGCCCAGGCCGAGAATTCCCAGGCGCTTGCCGGCCAGCGACGGGCGCATGATTTTCGGCCACTCGCCCCGACGTACTGCCGCATCGCAGCGCGGAATGTCCCGCACCAGCGCCAACAGCATGGCCATGGCGTGGTCGGCCACCGATGACGCGTTGACGCCGGCGCCGTTGGTCACGGTCAGCCCACGGTCACTGGCGGCTTGCAGATCGACCTGCTCGTAACCGGCGCCGATCACGCAGATGATTTTCAGCGCGGGCAATGCGGCGATTTCTTCCGCGTACAAACCCAGCGGGCCACGGGTCAGCACCGCGTCGATCCGTGCCCCGTGAGTGGCGATGGCTTGCGCGCGTTCGGCAGGAGTCGGCGCGAGAATCAGGTGAAATCCCTGACGTTCGAGAATCGGCAAATAGTCATTGATGGTTTCAACCAGTACCAGAACGGTGGCGGGCATTGCTCGGCTCCTGTGATCGTCGGTCTTCGGGCGCAAAAGTCGATTCAGAGTGCTGATTCCAGAGCGGTTTGGCAACGGCTGGCGCGGCCCCGCATCAGGCAGTGTAGGAGCTGATGCAGGGATCGCGCGGGTGCTTCGTCAGGTGATGTCGGCGCTGGTGGTTACAGGATCAGGTCACGTACTGGGCGATGCCGTTGCCGAACGACCAGTTCTCTTTTTTCACTTCCACCAGGTTGATGAACACGTCCTCCTGACGCACGGCCAGTTGCTGATTCAGATTGCGCGCGATGGTCTGGAACAACCGTTGCTTCATCTCCACGGTGCGGCCTTCGCTGATGGTCAACTGGATGAACACGATGCCGTCGCTGCGCTGGATCCCCAGGTATTGCGGGTCATAGACGAAATGCTGGTCGTCGTGCTCGGCCAGCACCTGGAAATTGTCGTGTTCCGGCACATTGATCTCGCTGCGCAGGGCGGTGTAGATCACTTCGCCAATGCGTTTGGCGAACGTCGGATCCGGGTTTTTCTTGATGTCGACGCGAACGAGGGGCATGGGAAGGCTCCACAGGCGAGGGGACTGGACGGGGATGTCAGTCGATTCGCCATTGGGTATAGCCGAAAAATGCCAGTCGGTGAGGTTGTTTAAAAACGGTAGGAAATGGATGCACCGTCCTGCGGGATTTACGGATGTTGCCTACGGTGTCCGGCGGAATCGTCCGCTATACCGTGGGATTGGAAACGCGGAAACATACAGGGGCAACGCGGGATGCTCTCAGGATGGAGCGGCAGCCTGTGCGGGAATTGCCATCAGCCAAGGAAGGCCAATGCTTCAGAACGATCGTGAAAGTCTGGAACTCGACAGGCTAATGAATGAATCACGCAAGCTGAGGGCTGAAAGGCAAAAGCTTTTGGCGGAAGTAAAGAAACTCAACAGGGAGACTAATCTGTACCCGCTCGCGGTATTGGGAGCGGTGGTAACCGCAATCACCGCAGTAGCAGGTGTCTATTTCAAGTTTTGAGCATGTGTGCGTCACACAGTCAGCCCCATGACCCCAAAAAGGACATCTACATGAGCACGTTCGACCGTAAAGCGATAATGGAAGAAGCAGATCGAGAGCACGAGGAGTGGGTCGAGAAAATGCGAATCCAGGATAAAAACGATATGTACCCAGTCTGGGGCATGCTGGGTTTCGGCATTTTTTGCATGTCCCTCGGCTTCATGTTGGGCCGATCGATTTGATCGGGTTTTGCCCTGTCACATCCGGCACCGAAACATGCCATAAAACGACATGTGGCGTATCCGTTGCCGACATGTTTTTTCCCAAAAGCGACAAGTCTTCGATCTGCTCCGCACAACCATTCCTCAGCTAAGTCTTTGCTTCTGCTCATTTATCGCGGAGAATCGCGCCCCTGTTTCGGCCGGGGCATGTCTGTCGGTTTTTTCCGACGCGTCCCGACCGAGTGGCAAGTGACCGGAATGCGGAGATCCGACCGGATGAATGATCAGGCCAATAGCGTCGAACAACGCTTTGAAGCGGCAGCACCAGCTGAACTGTCGAGCTGGAATCGCCATGACACTACCTGGATGTTGGGACTGTTTGGGACGGCCATCGGCGCCGGTACCCTGTTTTTGCCGATCAACGCAGGTCTGGGTGGTTTCTGGCCGCTGGTGATCCTCGCGCTGCTGGCCTTCCCGATGACGTTCTACGCACACCGCGGTCTGACCCGCTTCGTGCTTTCCGGTCGCGAAGGAGCCGACATCACGGACGTGGTGGAACAGCATTTCGGCATCAAGGCCGGTGCACTGATCACTCTGCTGTACTTCTTCGCGATCTTCCCGATCCTGCTGATCTACAGCGTCGGCCTGACCAACACGGTCGCCAGTTTCCTTGAACACCAATTGCACATCACGCCGCCACCACGCGCGGTGTTGTCGTTCGTGCTGATCCTCGGCCTGCTGGTCGTGGTGCGCTGCGGCGAGCAAGTGATCGTCAAGGCCATGAGCCTGATGGTGTATCCGTTCATCGTCGCGCTGCTGTTCCTGGCGGTGTACCTGATTCCGCACTGGAACGGCGGCATCCTGACCACCGCCTCGCAAGTGCCGGCACCGTCGGCGCTGCTGCACACGCTGTGGCTGGCGATTCCGGTGATGGTGTTCTCGTTCAACCACTCGCCGATCATCTCGGCGTTTGCGGTGGATCAGAAGCGTCGTTACGGTGTTCACGCCGACGAGCGCAGCTCGCAGATCCTGTCTCGCGCCCACCTGTTGATGGTGCTGATGGTGCTGTTCTTCGTGTTCAGCTGCGTACTGACCCTGTCGCCGGAACAACTGGCGCAAGCCAAGGCGCAGAACCTGTCGATCCTGTCTTACCTGGCCAACCACTTCAGCAACCCGACCATCGCGTTCGCCGCGCCGCTGATTGCGTTCGTGGCGATCTCCAAGTCGTTCCTCGGCCACTACATCGGAGCCAGCGAAGGCCTGAAGGGCTTGATCGTCAAAAGCGGCAAGCGTCCAGGTGCCAAGGCTCTGGATCGCATCGTGGCGGCGTTCATGCTGGTGGTGTGCTGGATCGTGGCGACCCTGAATCCGAGCATCCTCGGCATGATTGAAACCATCGGTGGCCCGGTCATCGCGGCGATCCTGTTCCTGATGCCGATGTACGCGATCCGCAAAGTGCCGGCGATGGCCCGTTATCGTGGGCAGATGTCGAACGTGTTTGTCACCGCAGTGGGTCTGGTGGCGATTTCGGCGTTGATCTATTCGCTGACTGCTTGAGGTTCAGCAGCAAGGTCGCATTTGACCTTGTGAAACACAAAGGCCGACCTGCATCGCAGGTCGGCCTTTTTTGTGCCTGTATGGTTTGTAATTGATCGTTCCCTCGTCGAGGCGTAGAACCGTCTGCGTGGGAATGCCTCTTGTGACGCTCTGCGTCACGGTTCAGGACGCAGAGCGTCCTTGGCTGCATTCCCACGCGGAGCGAGGGAACGATCAGCACCAGCCGTCAGCAGGCATAAAAAAACGCCGCTCATCTCGCGATGGGCGGCGTTTTTCATTGCGTTGCAGCGTCAGGCTTGAACGACAGGGATCTTGGCGTTCGCAGCAGCTTCACGGAACTCGGCAATCTGGTCGAAGGACAGGTAGCGGTAAACGTCGGCCGCCATGCTGTCGATCTTGCCAGCGTATTCCATGTACTCCTCGACGGTCGGCAGGCGACCCAGGATCGAAGCAACGGACGCCAGCTCAGCCGAAGCCAGGTAGACGTTCGCGCCGTCGCCCAGACGGTTCGGGAAGTTACGGGTCGACGTCGACACCACGGTGCTGTTCGGCTCAACGCGTGCCTGGTTACCCATGCACAGCGAGCAGCCTGGCATTTCCATGCGGGCGCCGGCCTTGCCGTAGATGCCGTAGTAGCCTTCTTCGGTCAGCTGGTGAGCGTCCATCTTGGTCGGCGGCGACAGCCACAGACGGGTTGGCAGTTGACCCTTGACCTGATCCAGCAGCTTGCCGGCAGCGCGGAAGTGACCGATGTTGGTCATGCACGAACCGATGAACACTTCGTCGATCTTCTCGCCAGCAACGCTGGACAGCAGACGGGCATCGTCCGGGTCGTTCGGCGCGCACAGTACAGGCTCGTTGATGTCGGCCAGATCGATTTCGATGACTTCGGCGTATTCGGCGTCGGCATCGGCTTCCATCAGTTGCGGGTTGGCGATCCAGGCTTCCATCGCTTGAGCACGACGTTCCAGGGTACGCGCATCACCGTAGCCTTCGCCGATCATCCAGCGCAGCAGGGTGACGTTGGACTGCAGGTACTCGGTGATCGACTCTTTCGACAGCTTGATGGTGCAACCGGCAGCCGAACGTTCGGCCGAGGCGTCGGACAGTTCGAACGCCTGCTCCAGGGTCAGACCTTCCAGGCCTTCGATTTCCAGGATGCGGCCGGAGAAGGCGTTTTTCTTGCCTTTCTTCTCGACGGTCAGCAGACCGTTCTGGATGGCGAAGTAAGGAATGGCATGAACCAGGTCACGCAGGGTGATGCCAGGTTTCATTTTGCCTTTGAAACGCACCAGGATCGATTCCGGCATGTCCAGCGGCATGACGCCGGTGGCGGCGGCGAACGCGACCAGACCGGAACCGGCCGGGAACGAGATGCCCATCGGGAAACGGGTGTGCGAGTCGCCACCGGTACCGACGGTGTCCGGCAGCAGCATGCGGTTCAGCCACGAGTGGATGATGCCGTCGCCCGGACGCAGGGAAACGCCGCCGCGGGTCATGATGAAGTCAGGCAGGGTGTGGTGGGTGGTCACGTCGATCGGCTTTGGATAAGCCGCGGTGTGGCAGAAGGACTGCATCACCAGATCAGCGGAGAAGCCCAGGCACGCCAGGTCTTTCAGTTCGTCACGGGTCATCGGACCGGTGGTGTCCTGAGAACCTACGGTGGTCATCTTCGGTTCGCAGTAGGTGCCAGGACGGATGCCTTTGCCTTCTGCCAGACCGCAGGCCTTGCCGACCATTTTCTGCGCCAGGGTGTAACCCTTGGTGCTTTCGGCCGGTGCTTCAGGTTTCTTGAACAGGTCGAACGCTGGCAGACCCAGCTCGGCGCGAGCCTTCTCGGTCAGGCCACGGCCGATGATCAGCGGGATACGGCCGCCGGCGCGGACTTCGTCCAGCAGGACCGGGGTCTTCATTTCGAAGGTGGTGATGACTTCGTCGGTACCGTGCTTGCAGACTTTGCCAGCGTGCGGGTACAGGTCGATCACGTCGCCCATGTTCATGTTCGACACGTCGAACTCGATTGGCAGTGCGCCGGCATCTTCCATGGTGTTGTAGAAGATCGGAGCGATTTTGCTGCCGAAGCAGAAACCGCCAGCGCGCTTGTTCGGCACGTAAGGGATGTCGTCGCCGAAGAACCACAGAACCGAGTTGGTCGCCGATTTACGCGAGGAACCGGTACCGACCACGTCACCGACGTAGGCGATAGGGAAGCCCTGGCCGCGCATTTCTTCGATCTGCTTCATCGGGCCGGTCTTGCCTTGCTCGTCCGGAACGATGCCGTCACGGGCCATTTTCAGCATGGCCAGAGCG
The DNA here is from genome assembly GCF_002113215.1 of Pseudomonas sp. B15(2017). Taxonomy (NCBI): domain Bacteria; kingdom Pseudomonadati; phylum Pseudomonadota; class Gammaproteobacteria; order Pseudomonadales; family Pseudomonadaceae; genus Pseudomonas; species Pseudomonas sp. B15(2017). The sequence goes on along the minus strand of NZ_NEJZ01000024.1, from coordinate 28,087 downwards.
TGCAGCGGGATGTCTGGACGCGACCAGGCGTCAGGAGCAGGGGACAGGTCGTCGGTGTTGGTTTCGCCGGTCACCTTGAAGACGCGCAGGCTGATCTTGTCGGCCAGCACAGGGCGCTTCTTGAACCACTCGCCGTCAGCCCAGGATTGCAGCACGGCCTTGGCGTGAACGTTGCCGTTCTTGGCTTTTTCAGCCACGTCGTGGAAGGCATCGAACATCAGCAGGGTGTGCTTGAGTTCTTGGGCGGCCACTGGCGCCAGTTCGGCGTTGTCCAGCAGTTCAACCAGAGTCACGATGTTGTAGCCGCCCTGCATGGTGCCGAGCAGTTCTACAGCGCGCTTTTTGTCCAGCAGAGGGGAGGAGACTTCGCCCTTGGCCAGTGCGGAGAGGAAACCGGCCTTGACGTAGGCGGCTTCGTCCACTCCTGGTGGTACGCGATTGGTGATCAGGTCAACGAGGAAAGCTTCTTCGCCAGCCGGAGGATTCTTCAGCAGCTCGACCAGGCCTGCAGTTTGTTCGGCGTTAAGCGGCTGGGGAACGATACCCAGGGCTGCACGCTCTTCGATATGTTTGCGGTAGGCTTCAAGCACAGTTATTACCCTCATCAGTGGTCCCAAATGGGTGTCCGGGACGCTCATCCCGAAATTGCCGTACTCATGCTCCTCACGACGTTGTGGGTCGTTCGGCCAGAATTACCGGCAATTCCTTACAGAAGCTGCTTTCAAAGTTTTACGCCTGCAGAACGGGGAGCTGATGAGGGTTGGCGTACGGCTTTTCCCCGCTGGAAAAACCTTACGCCAACACCGCTCTGAAGGAACGACTGTGCTCGTGACGCTTTGAAAACAGCTTCTAACGGACATTGGCGCCTAAAAAGGCTGGCTGATTCTACGGCAAAAAAAATTTAAAGGTAAGTCGCGCTCTATTGGACTTTGGTGGCGTTGTGCGCCATCGGGCCAAACCCCGATCCAGCGCTTGCCCCTGACGTTTGAGGGGTGATGAATGGCGGACAAAGGGCTAACATGCCGACCTGTTCCGCGTTTCAAGTGTTTTGCCCATTTATGCCCAATCAGACCATCAAGACCCCCTGCGTCGGCCTCTGCTCTACCGTTTACGGTGATCTGGTGTGCCGTGGCTGCAAGCGTTTCCACCACGAAGTGATCCACTGGAACGGTTACAACGAGGAAGAAAAGCGCGCGGTCTGGCTGCGTCTCGAGCAATTGCTGTCACAAGTGATGGCCAGCAAGGTCGAGGTCTTCGATCCGGCGCGCCTGCGCCATCAGCTGGAACAGCGCAAGATCCGCTTCGTGCCGCATCAGTCGGAATATTGCTGGGCTTATCAACTGATCGCCCGGGGCGCGCGGGTGATCATTAATCTGGAAGCCTACGGGATGGTATTGCTGCCGGAGTTTCGCGACTGGAACCTGCCGGAACTGCGCGATGCCATTGATCGGGAATTTTTCCTGCTGTCGGAAGCGCACTATCAGCGCTATATCGCGCCAGGTTTTCTCAAAGACGCCCTCGGCGACTGAAGTTCAAAAGCTTCGCGAGCAAGCTGCTCCCACATTGGGTTAATGTCGTTCACAAAACCACTGCGGGAGCGACGGTGCGACGATTCGACTTGCTCGCGAAGGGGCCGGTTCAGGCACCGAAGGCCTTAATGCTTGACCGCCAACTCGACCAAATGGTCTTCAACCTCCTGCGGCTTGAGCACCAGTACATCACTCTCCAGCTGATCCAGCACCTGTTCGGCCGTGTTGCCGATCAACGCCCCGGATACCCCGCTGCGCGCCACGGTGCCAATCACGGTCACCGCCGCCTGCAGCTTGTGCGCCATGAACGGAATCAGCACATCCGCCGGTCCTTCCTCGACGTGCAGGTGAGCGTCATCAATGTCGAATTCAGCCTGAAACGCCCGGCATTGCTCACGATAGCGCGCCTCGATGCTTTCCTTGAGCTGGAAGGTCGGGTCGGCCGCCGACAGCATCGGTGACGGATGGGCGGTAATCACGTGCAGATGCCCTTTGGCCAGACTGGCGATGTCATAACCGTGGTCGATGATGGTGGTGTGCAGGTGGCGGTGTTCGCCATCGGCATTGCCTACATCGACAGCGGCCAGAATCACTCGGTCTTTCCAGGAGGCGGAGGTTTTCACCAGCAGCACCGGAGTCGGGCAGTGGCGCAGGAGTTTCCAGTCTGCCGGGGTCAGCAGGGCCTTTTTCAGCGAACTGTCGGGGAAGTGCTGTTTGATCACCAGCCCGCAGCCTTCGGCCTGCTGCACGTCGATGATGGTTTCGTGCAGGCTCTCGTTCCACGCCTGTTCGGTGGTGACGCTGTAGCCATCCGCCAACAGCGCGGCCTTGAGCACGCTGAGCATGCCGGCGTGATCGTGCTTCTTGTCGCAGACCAGCAGGTGCAAATGGGCCTGGGTCACCCCGGCGATCAGCTTGGCGCGCTTGAGCGCCAGGCTTTCCGCGTGTTCGGGTTCGATGACCACCAGAATGCTGCGAATGGCTTGCATGAGTGAGTCTCCAGCAATGAAAAGGCACGGCGTTGCACAACTATAGTTGCTGCGCATCCGTCTGCGACTTGATGCATATCAACGCAGGCCGCTGGTGGTCTGCGGGCAGGCCGGTATAATCGGCGCCCTTCGCTCGAACACCTTTTGACCGTGAGCCCCATGATCCTTCCCGAAATCCACGAATTCCTTGGTTGCCGCACGCCTGACGCCTGGGTCCAGGCCGCGCTGGCCGATCAGGAAACCCTGCTGATCGACCACAAGAACTGCGAGTTCAAGGCCGCCAGCACCGCGTTGAGCCTGATCGCCAAGTACCATTCCCATGTCGATCTGATCAACATGATGTCGCGTCTGGCCCGGGAAGAGCTGGTGCACCACGAGCAGGTGATGCGCATCATGAAGCGGCGCAAGATCGAACTGCGTCAGCTGCATGCCGGCCGTTATGCTTCCAGCCTGCGCAAAGTGGTGCGCAGCCACGAACCGGTCAAACTGGTCGACACCCTGGTGGTCGGCGCCTTCATCGAAGCGCGCAGTTGCGAGCGTTTCGAAGCGCTGGTGCCGCATCTGGACGAAGAACTCGGCAAGTTCTACTTCGGCCTGCTGAAAAGCGAGGCCCGGCATTTCCAGGGTTACCTGAAACTGGCCTACCAGTACGGCGACGCCGGGGACATCGCTCAAGTGATCGAAAAAGTCCGCGCCGCCGAGCAGGATCTGATCGAGTCCCCGGACGAAGAATTCCGTTTCCACAGCGGCGTACCCGTCGCGGCATGAATTGTTAAAAACTCTTAAGAGTATGAAACATCAACGAAAACCGGCCCCAGAGGCCGGTTTTTGCTGCCTGGCGTAAACGACTCGCCATTGAATGCCCGCATAATGTCGCCCACTTCACAAAGCGGTTGGCGGCGGTCGTTATGGATAACCTGGGTTTTGGCAGAGTCCTGCTGGTGGAAGACGATGAGCGGCTGGCCGCGCTGATCGCCCACTTTCTCGAACAATACGGCTTTGATGTGCGCACGGTGCATCGCGGCGATCTGGCCGTGGCCGCGTTTCTTGAATTCAGGCCCAAAGTCGTGGTGCTCGACCTGATGCTGCCGGGGCAGAGTGGTCTGCACGTGTGCCGGGAAATCCGCAGCGTGTCGGACACGCCGATCGTCATCCTGACCGCCAAGGAGGATGACGTCGACCATATTCTGGGCCTGGAGTCTGGCGCCGATGACTATGTGATCAAACCGATCAAACCGCCTGTTCTGCTCGCACGCCTGCGGGCCCTGCAACGCCGGCAAGTACCGGAAAGCGGTGTGGTCAGCTCGCTGGAGTTCGGCAACCTGATCATCGACCGCAGTTGCCGTGAAGTGCGTCTGGCGGGCGAGCCGATCGAACTGACCACCATGGAATTCGAACTGCTTTGGTTGCTGGCCAGTGCCGCCGGCAACATCCTGTCACGCGATGACATTCTCAACCGCATGCGCGGCATCGCCTTCGATGGCCTCAATCGCAGCGTCGACGTGTACATCAGCAAGTTGCGCAACAAACTCAAGGACAACCCGCGTGAACCGGTGTGCATCAAGACCGTGTGGGGCAAGGGTTATCTGTTCAACCCGTTCGCGTGGGAGTTGTAGATGCTGCGGTTATTTCTCGGGCTGTTTTTGGTGATGACCGTCGGGCTGGTGGCGGCGCTGCAAACCGTCGAACACACCTTCAACGCGTTGCTCGACAACCAGATGCAGGCCTACAACCGCGAGGCGGTACGCGGTCAGGCATGGTCGCTGGTCGAACACATGCGCGACCAGCAGGGCGTTGCGCGCGAGGCGCAACTGGAGGCATTGCGGCCACACTATGGGCTGACGTTGAGTCTGGTCGAGGCTGACCAGTTGAACCTCAACGATCAGGAAAAAGCCGAGCTGGCCAAGGATCTGCTGGTGATTCGCGACGATTACACCCAGTTCATCAGCAACATCGACGGTGGTTCACAACTGCTCAGCATCAAATTGCCGCCCGAGCCGAGCCTGATGCCGTTCTATATTGCCGGGGCCTACATGATGCTGGCGGTGCTGCTCGGCATCGTTTTGTACTTCTGGGTGCGCCCGCACTGGCGCGATCTGGAAAAACTGCGACTGGCCGCCGAGCGCTTCGGCGACAACGACCTTTCGGTACGGATCCAGCTGTCCAAACGCTCGAACATCCGCGACCTGGCCGGCCACTTCAACCTGATGGCGGCGCGTATCGAAGGCTTGATAGCCAATCAGCGCGAACTGACCAACGCGGTCTCCCACGAACTGCGCACGCCGATTGCCCGGTTGTCGTTCGAACTCGATCAGCTCAAGCAGCAACCGGACGCCAGCCAGAACCGCGAACTGATCGCCGACATGTACGCCGACCTTGGCGAGCTGGAGGAAATGGTCTCCGAACTGCTGACCTACGCCAGCCTTGAACGCGGAGCGACGGTAATCACCCGCGAGAATATTCAAGCGGCCAACTGGCTCGACAGCGTGGTCGGCAGTGTGGCGCTGGAAGCCGAGGCGGCCGGGGTTCAGCTGTTGATCGTTGATTGCCGGGTTGATGAAGTGCGGATCGAACCGCGCTTCATGGCGCGGGCGGTGATCAATCTGCTGCGCAACGCCATTCGTTATGCCGAGCAGCGGGTCGAGGTGTCGCTGGTGCGCGTCGGCGATCAATACGAAGTGCAGGTCAATGACGACGGACCGGGCGTGCCGCTGGCAGGTCGGGAGAAAATCTTCGAACCGTTCTCGCGCCTGGACGCCAGCCGCGACCGCCGCACGGGCGGCTTCGGCCTTGGTCTGGCGCTGGTGCGGCGAGTGTCGCAATCCCATGGCGGGCAGGTCGAGGTCGGCGATTCACCGTGGGGTGGCGCGTCGTTCCGCATGACCTGGGCGCATCTGGATTAACCAAAGGCCGCCCTTTGAACACCCTCAATCCCACAGGATCGGAGTTCCGTCAGCTGAGTACATAGTCGACGGGCTTCAGCGCTGGCGGCAAAGGCTCCGTCCCGAGTTCCGCCAGAATATCGCGCTCGATGCTGCGCACCAGTGCATCGGTCGGCAAATCGTTTTCATCCCGGCCGAACGGGTCCTCCAGCTCATCGGCAATCGCATCCAGGCCGAAGAAGGTGTAGCTGACAATCGCCGTGAACAGCGGCGTCAGCCAGCCCAGCGGTTCGGCCATGGCGAACGGCAGCAGGATGCAGAACAGGTAAATCGTGCGGTGCAGCAGCAAGGTGTAGGGGAAGGGCAGCGGCGTGTTCTTGATCCGCTCGCACACCGCCTGCGCCTGGGTCAGGCTGGTCAGGTGATTGGCCAGCAGCATGTAGCGCCATTCGCTGAGATCGCCTGTTTGATGCAAATCGGAACATTGCTGGCCGACGGTTTGCAGGATGCGTCCGCTGTAGTCCGGTACCTGTGCGTCGTGTTGCGGCGTGATCCATTCGGCACTGGCGGCAGCTTCGTTTTCCCGGCGCAGCCGAGCATTCAAGGCGTGGGCAAAACCGCAGAGGTTGAGCAACAGCAAGCGGCGTTGCGCCGATTCGCGGATCACATGGGTTTCGCGAATCACCGAGCGCACATGCACGATCACTTCGCCCCAGGCCTTGCGCGCTTCGTACCAGCGGTCGTAACAGGCGTTGTTGCGAAAGTTCATGAAGATCGACAGCGACAGACCGAGCAAGGTAAATGGCGTAGCGTTGACCTTGGTGAAGTTGCTCGGGTGGAGCATTTCCACCAGCACGATGGCCGACGCCAGCAGCGTGACCATCAGGGTGCGCAGGGCGATGCGCTTGGCGATCGAGCCTTTGAGGGTGAAGAGAATGGCGAATTGATTGACCTTGGGTCGGATGATCATGCGGCTCTCTGCCTTGAAAACGTGGCGGATCAGCCGCCGGTCATGTTCATGAAACGCACCACTTGCACGTCGTCGTTCACTTCAAAGTTGTGCCGGTAAGGTTTGAGCTTCATCGCTTCGATGATGGCTTTCTCCAGCCGTTGCGGTTGACCCGGATGGGCCCGCAGCACCGCTTTCAAGTCCACCGAATGCTCGTTCCCCAGACACAGTAGCAAACGCCCCTCGACGGTCAGCCGCACCCGGTTGCAAGTGCCGCAGAAGTTGTGGCTGTGGGGCGAGATGAACCCCAGCCGGATGTGCGGCGCTTCGGCCAGCCGCCAGTAGCGCGACGGGCCCTGGGTCGACTCGGCGGAGTCGATCAGGGTGTAACGCTCGGCGATCTTTTCACGCACCTGGGTGCTGGAGAAGAACGACTCGGCACGGCTGTGTTCGCTGATGATGCCCAGCGGCATTTCCTCGATGAAGGAAATGTCCAGATCCCGCTCGATGGCGAACTGCACCAGATCGTTGATCTCGTGATCGTTACGGCCCTGCATCACCACGCAGTTGAGTTTAGTGCGGGTAAAACCGGCGGCGCGCGCGGCGTCGATGCCGTCGATCACCTGGGCCAGGTCGCCGGTACGGGTCATCTGCTTGAAGCGTTCGGCATCGAGGCTGTCGAGGCTGACGTTGAGGCGTTTGACCCCGGCGTCGAACAGCGGACTGGCGAGTTTGCCGAGCTGCGAACCGTTGGTGGTCAGGCACAGTTCGCGCAGGCCGGGCAGGGCGGCGATCTGCTGGCACAAACCGACGACGCCGGGACGAATCAGCGGCTCGCCCCCGGTCAGGCGAATCTTGCGGGTGCCCAACGCGACAAAGCTCTGCGCCAGTTGATAGATCTCCTCCAGCGTCAGCACCCGTTGGCGCGGCAGAAACTGCATGTCTTCAGCCATGCAGTACACGCAGCGAAAGTCGCAGCGGTCGGTGACGGACATGCGCAGGTAGTCGACGCGGCGGTTGTAACCATCGATCAAGACGCGCTCTGACATGACAGCCTCGCTTGGGTGAAATCCGCTATTGAAGGAATTGGGTCGGTGCAGGTTATGAGCAACTTGAGACAACGTCCAATCACTCTTAATGACCGGCCGATTGATACTGTCGATGATGAAATAATTCTTCCGGTTTTATCTCTGCCTGTTTTTGCAAGTGACTGTATTTAAAGGGTTTAAAGCCGTGATAGATGCTTTCGATAACGCGGTCATTAATAGCGATTAGACAAGTTTTTGCAGCGGTTTCTATCCTTGGCCCCGTCAAACGAAACGACCGCTTTTTTAACTTCAAGTCAGTCGTCGCTGTTTAAACCCGATCAGGTTTTTGCCTGTGTGCATCGTCATGGAGAAGTCCCATGTCACAAGTCGACCGTTACAAACCCTACAAGGGCGCCGCTGCGGGTTGGGGTGCTGTGATCAGCCTCACCAGGAATTGGCTGGGCAGTGAAAACGCCCTGAAAAACATCCGCGCCATGCTCAAGACCAACCAGAACGGCGGCTTTGACTGCCCCGGTTGCGCCTGGGGTGAAGCACCCGGCGCGAGCATGCTGAAGTTCTGCGAGAACGGCGCCAAAGCGGTGAACTGGGAAGCCACCGGCCGCCTGGTCGATCCGGCGTTCTTCAACAAGTACACAGTTTCGACCCTGGCCGAGCAAAGCGATTACTGGCTCGAGTATCAGGGGCGGATCACCCATCCGATGCGCTACGACGCGCGGGTCGACCGCTATGTGGAAACTACCTGGGACGACGCTTTCGCGCTGATCGCCAAACACCTCAAAGGCCTGAAATCGCCCCACGAGGCCGAGTTCTACACCTCGGGACGTGCCAGCAACGAAGCAGCGTTTCTCTACCAGTTGTTCGTCCGCGCCTACGGCACCAACAACTTCCCGGACTGCTCGAACATGTGCCACGAAGCCAGTGCGGTAAGCATGGGCGAGAGCCTGGGTGTCGGCAAAGGCACGGTGGTCTATGACGACCTGCACCACGCCGACGCGATTTTCGTGATCGGCCAGAACCCCGGCACCAACCACCCGCGCATGCTCGAACCGCTGCGTGAAGCGGTGAAGCGTGGCGCGCAAGTGGTGTGCATCAACCCGCTCAAGGAGCGTGGGCTGGAGCGTTTCCAGAACCCGCAAAACCCGATCGAGATGCTGAGTAACGGCTGGGAAGCGACCAATACTGCGTACTTCCGTCCAGCCTTGGGCGGTGACATGGCGATGATTCGCGGCATGGCCAAATTCCTGCTGGAGTGGGAGCGTGAAGCCCAGGCCACCGGCGGCGAACCGGTGTTCGATCACGCGTTCATTGCCGAACACACGTCGGGTCTCGACAGCTATCTGGCCGAAGTCGATGCCACCCGTTGGGAGCACATCGTCGAGCAATCCGGCGTGCCGCTGCATGACATCGAACTGGCCGCGCGCATGTATGCCCGCGCCAGGAGCGTGATCATGTGTTGGGCCATGGGCCTGACCCAGCACGTGCACTCGGTGCCGACCCTGCAGGAAGTCATCAATCTGCAACTGCTGCGCGGCAACGTCGGCCGTCCGGGCGCCGGGCTGTCGCCGGTGCGTGGCCACAGTAATGTGCAGGGCGACCGCACGATGGGCATCAACGAATTGGCCCCGACCGAGCTGATGGACGCCCTGGAAAAACGCTTCAACTTCAAGGTGCCGCGCATGCACGGCCACAACACGGTGATGGCGATTGGTGCCATGGAACGTGGCGAAGCCAAGGTGTTTATCGGTCTGGGCGGCAATTTCGCCCAAGCCACGCCGGACACTCCGCGCACCCACGCGGCGATGCGCAAACTCGACCTGAGCGTGCACATCTCGACCAAGCTCAACCGCAGCCATCTGGTGACCGGGCGTGATGCGTTGATCCTGCCGTGCCTGGGCCGTACCGACATCGACGTCCAGGCCGAAGGCCCGCAAGGCGTGACGGTGGAAGACACTTTCAGCATGGTGCACTTGTCGTTTGGTCAGTTGAAACCGAAGTCAGCGCACCTGAAATCCGAGCCGGCGATCATTGCCGGGATCGCCGCCGCCACCTTGGGCAAGCATCCGATCGACTGGGAATGGGCAGTGGGCGACTACGGTCGCATCCGCAACCTGATCGCGGACGTGATTCCGGGCTTCGAAAATTTCAACGAGAAGTTGTTGATCCCCGGTGGTTTCCACCTTGGCAACAACGCGTCCGACCGGGTCTGGAAAACCGAAACCGGCAAGGCCCAGTTCACCCCGTGCGTGCTGCCGGAGCATCTGATCAGCGAAGGCGTGCGCAACCTGCCGGTCAAACCGCATCTGATTCTGCAAACCATGCGGTCCCACGATCAGTACAACACCACGCTGTACGGCCTCGACGACCGTTATCGCGGGGTCTACGGCATGCGCGACGTGGTGTTCGCCAACGAGCAGGACATCCGCCGACTCGGTTTCGAACCGGGGCAAAAGGTCGATCTGGTAGCGCTGTGGGGCGACGAACGCGAGCGTCGGGTCAGCGGTTTCACATTGATCGCCTACGACATTCCAGCGGGTCAGGCTGCCGCGTACTACCCGGAAACCAACCCGCTGGTGCCGCTGGAAAGCTACGGTGATCGCACCTATACACCGACCTCCAAGTTCGTGGCGATCCGTCTCGAAGCCGCCGAGGCGAGCAACCTGATCCCGTCGTCGGTGGCGTAGCCGACCCACGCGATCCAACCCTTCTGCATTTTGACTGGCTGCAGGCGTTCGCGCCTGGCGGTGGCCCGGCCGTGTGCTGCCGCTTTTCAGCCTGGATGAGGACATCATCATGTTCAACCTGGAGGCACTGGACCTGGCGCGAATTCAATTCGCGTTCACGGTTTCGTTCCACATCATTTTCCCGGCGATCACCATTGGCCTGGCGAGCTTCCTGGCGGTGCTCGAAGGCCTGTGGCTGAAAACCCGTAACGACACTTACCGCGATCTCTACCATTTCTGGTCGAAGATCTTCGCCGTCAACTTCGGCATGGGCGTGGTCTCCGGTCTGGTCATGGCGTACCAGTTCGGTACCAACTGGAGCGGGTTCTCTGATTTTGCCGGCAGCGTCACCGGGCCGTTGCTGACCTATGAGGTGCTGACCGCGTTCTTCCTCGAGGCCGGGTTCCTCGGGGTGATGCTGTTCGGCTGGAATCGCGTCGGCCGTGGCCTGCACTTCTTCGCCACGGTGATGGTCGCCATCGGTACGCTGATTTCGACCTTCTGGATTCTCGCCTCCAACAGCTGGATGCAGACTCCGCAAGGTTTCGAAATCGTCGACGGCCGGGTGATGCCGGTCGACTGGCTGGCCATCGTGTTCAACCCGTCGTTCCCGTTCCGGCTGGCGCACATGGCGATTGCCGCGTTCGTTGCCACGGCGTTCTTCGTCGGCGCTTCGGCAGCCTGGCATTTGCTGCGCGGCAACGACAGCAAACCGGTGCGCAAGATGTTTTCCATGGCGTTGTGGATGGCGCTTATCGTCGCGCCGATTCAAGCGGTGGTCGGTGACGCCCATGGCTTGAACACGCTGGAGCACCAACCGGCAAAAATCGCCGCCATCGAGGGCCACTGGGAAAACGCTGACAACGAGCCGACCCCGCTGGTGTTGTTCGGCATCCCGGACATGCAGGCGGAGAAAACCAAGTACGCGATCGAGATTCCGTACCTCGGCAGCCTGATCCTCACCCACAGCCTCGACAAGCAGATTCCGGCGCTCAAGAGCTTCCCGAAAGAAGACCGGCCGAACTCGACCGTGATCTTCTGGAGCTTCCGCGTGATGGCCGGGCTGGGCATGTTGATGATTCTGGTCGGTGTGCTGGGCCTGGCGCTGCGGCGCAACGGCAAGGTCTACCGGCATCGCGGCTTCCAGCAGCTGGTGCTGTTGATGGGGCCGAGTGGTCTGATCGCGTTGCTGGCAGGCTGGATCACCACCGAAGTCGGGCGGCAGCCGTGGGTGGTGTATGGCCTGATGCGCACCCATGACGCCGCGTCCCACCACTCGGTAGCGCAGATGAGCACCTCGCTGGCGCTGTTCGTTGTCATCTACTGCTCGGTGTTCACCGTGGGCATCGGCTACATGATGAAACTGGTGAGCAAAGGCCCGCAGCCGCACCACGAACACCCGCCTGAGGGCACTCAGGTCCAGACCCCGCGCCGGCCACTGTCGGCGGTCACCGACAACCTCGAATCCGCGAGCCGGATCCACTGAAAAAGGAGCGTTGAGTCATGGGTATCCAAGGTATCGATCTCTCGTTGATCTGGGGTGTGATCATTGCCTTCGGGGTGATGATGTACGTGATCATGGACGGCTTCGATCTGGGCCTCGGGATCCTGTTCCCGATGATCAGCGACGAGCGGGAACGCGACGTGATGATGAACACCGTCGCACCGGTGTGGGACGGCAATGAAACCTGGCTGGTGCTCGGCGGCGCGGCGTTGTACGGCGCGTTTCCGCTGGCTTACGGAGTGATTCTGGAGGCGCTGTATCTGCCGCTGATCTTCATGCTCGCGGGTTTGATTTTCCGCGGTGTGGCGTTCGAGTTTCGCTTCAAGGCACCGGCTGAAAAACGTCATCTGTGGGACTGGGCGTTCATTGGCGGTTCGCTGTTGGCGACGTTCTCCCAAGGCGTGGTGATTGGCGCGTATGTGGCGGGAATTCCGGTCGTGGATCGGCAGTTCGCCGGTGGCGGTCTGGACTGGCTGGCGCCGTTCCCGCTGGTCTGCGGCGTCGGTCTGGTGATTGCTTATGCCTTGCTCGGCAGCACCTGGCTGCTGGTCAAGACCGAAGGCATGCTGGAGTCGCGGATGCGTCACTACAGCCGTCCGCTGGCGTGGCTGTTGCTGGCGATGGTGGTGGTGATCGGCGCGTGGACGCTGCAACTGCACCCGGAACTGGCCACTCGCTGGTTCAATCATGCGCACCTGACCGTGTTCGCCGGGCTGGTGGTGCTGGCGGTACTGGCGCTGTTCGGGCTGTTGCGTTCGCTACGTCAGCGACACACCCACTGGCCGTTCGTGTTCACCCTGGTGCTGATGTTCCTCGGTTACATCGGGCTGGCGCTGAGCATCTGGCCGAACATTATTCCGCCGTCGGTCAGCCTGTGGGCGGCGGCCTCACCGGCCACCAGTCAGCTGTTCGCCCTGATCGGCGCGCTGTTCATCCTGCCGGTGATCCTGATGTACACCTTCTGGAGCTACTACGTGTTCCGCGGCAAAGTGAGGATTGGCGATGGCTATCATTGATTCGCGTGAGGTGAAATCCAGCCCCTGGTACAAGCGCCTGGGCTGGCTGCTGCTGATCTGGTTTGGCAGCGTGGTATCGCTGGCCGTAGTGGCGAGTCTGTTGAAACTGGCGATGTATGCGGCGGGGATGAGGACTCACTGAGCATAAAAAACCGGAGCCTGGCTCCGGTTTTTTATTGCCCAAATCTGAGTCCACCACTGAGTCCTGTGGTGGTTTTAATATTTACTCGCCACCAAACATCGCGGTCCAGTAAATGCCGGCGCTGCTCTTCGGATCGACTGCGTAAGCAGCACCCATTTCGCGGTACTGCGGGTTCATCAGGTTGGCGCAATGGCCGGGGCTGGCGAGCCAGCCGGCAACGACTTTCTGCACCGTGTCCTGCCCGGCGGCGATGTTCTCGCCGACCTGCTGGCCGCTGTAGCCGGCCAGTTCGGCGCGGTCGCCGGGAGTGCCGCCGTTGCGGTCCTTGTGGTCGAAATAATTGTTGTTGGCCATCTCGCGGCTGTGTTCCTGGGCGACGCCGCCGAGCACGGCATTCCATGCCAGCGGCGCAGTCGCTGCGAATGCCTGACCGCCGCACTGGCGCGGTTGGGCGCGGGCGGCGTTGAGTTGTTCGAGAAGATTCTGGCCTTCAGCCTGACCGTCGCCGAGGCGGGCAGACAGCAGGGGCCGGGCCAGAGTGATGCGCCAGTCACGGTCGGCGCGGCTGACGCCGATATCGACGAACTGCGGATCCAGCACCACCTGACAGAAGCTCTCCTGAATCGCCTTCATCGCCGACGCCGCATCCCGTGGCCCGTTCAGGGTGATCGCCTGCACGTTGACCATCGGGTAGCGAGCGCTGGACATTGCCTGTTGCAAATCCACTACGCCGCTTGCCGGCAGAATCAGGCGCGGATCGGCCGACAGTGGCGGCAATTCGCTGGATGCCTGGCTGCCACAACGCTGCGGCTGGCTGCGGTAGCTGTTGATCGATTCGATCAATTGCGACTCGTCGGCGGCCATGGCCGAAGTGGCCAACGCCAGGCCCACGGACAACGCGGCGAGTCGCAGAACGGATGGCATGAAGCGCATGGAAATCTCCCTTGGGCTGAGTGCGCACATCATGCGCGAAAGGGCCCCGGTTCGTGCAATGTCTTTTTCTTCACCGCGCGGAATTTTCTACCGAACGATTCCGTGCAATTTGCCGTCTACACTCTGCGAAGACCCCGCAAACCGGGCGTCTCAACCACGTAACAGTTTGCCCGCGACGGGCGCTTTCGGAAGAATCGATCATGCGATTGAACGGGTTGCTTTGCTGTCTTGCGTTGACCCTCCTGAGCGGCGCGGCACTGGCCACTGATCAGGCGCCGATCAAGGAAAAGGCCGAAGCGAAAGCCGAGGTACTGGAAGAGAAGGCCGCCGACAAACCCGACGCGCCCCCGGCACCCAAATCCGAAGCCATCACCCCGACCGAGGCTCAGGCGGTCGACCCCGCCGGAGCCGCACCGCTGGACGACCCGATCACCTGTCTGGCACGCAGCATCTATTGGGAAGCCAAGGGCAAGGACAATGCCGACATGGAAGGCGTGGCGAGCGTGGTGATGAATCGCCTCGGGCATGACGGCTTTCCAGGCACGGTGTGCGAGGTGGTCAAGCAGGGCTCGGAAAGCAAGAGTTGCCAGTTCTCTTGGTGGTGCGACGGGCGTCCGGACCAGGTCAAGGAAGATGCCGAGTATGCGCTGGCCAAGGAAATCGCCGGCAAGGCCCTGAACCGTCAGCTCACCGACCGCACCCACGGCGCGCTGTATTTCCACGATCGCAACGTTCATCCGGGCTGGGCCAAGGAATACATCAGGACCGCCGAGACCAGGAAATTCCTGTTTTATAAACCCACTGGCGGGGATGCGCGTTAGGCGCAGACTTCGCGCACACAATTGCGCAGCCAGCGGTGCGCCGGGTCGGCGTCCATGCGCGGGTGCCAGAGCATCGACACGCTGATGTCCGGCATCCGGAATGGCAGGGCGAAACTGTGCAGGCCCGTTCGCAGTTTGCTGGTGTGACGTTCCGGGACGGTGGCGATCAGGTCTGATTCACGGACCAGCGTCAGCGCCGCTGAAAACCCGCCGAACGAGGTGACGATATCCCGCGTCAGGCCGAAAGCGAGCAATGCTTCGTCCACCGGGCCGCCGCTGCGCCCGCGTCGCGACACCAGAATGTGCTGGCCTGCGGCAAATCGTTTGGCGCTGACCTTGCCGATGCTCAACGGATGCCCCTCACGCACCACACCGATCCACTGATCGCGGAACAGGATGCGGCTGTGCAGCGTCGGGTCGGTGCTGTCGTCGACCACGCCGGTTTCCAGGTCCACCCGGCCTGCGCGCAATAGCGTGCTGTCCTTGTCGGCCTTTTGCACAAAGCGCAGACGCACGTTGGGTGCCTCTTCGGCGATGCGGGCAAGCAGGGCGGCGGCAAAGGTTTCGACAAAACCGTCGGTGTTGCGCAGGGTGAACGTGCGCCGCAATTGACCGGGATCGAGCACTTCTGCCGGCCGCAAAACCGCTTCGGCCTCCTGCACCAGATAACTGACCCGGTCGCGCAGCTCCAGCGCGCGTGGGGTCGGCACCAGTCCTCGGCCGGCGCGCACCAGCAGCGGATCTCCGGTAGTTTCGCGCAGCCGGGCCAGCGCGCGGCTCATGGCTGACGGACTCAAACGCAGGCGCTCGGCGGCGCGGGCGACGCTGCCTTCGCTCAGCAACACGTCGAGGGTGATCAACAGGTTCAGATCCGGTGCATTCATGACATGGCGTTCCATGCAGGTATCAAGTGCAAAGCATGCGTCTTGCGCCTTGTATTGTCGAGGCTCAGGCTATGCCGCATGACTTCTGCCCTGTGAGCCTCCCATGCACCGAGAACCCCTGAACCCCTCAGCCCGCTGGGCGCTGACCAGTCTGGCGCTGTCGATGTTGATGCCGTCACTCGACACCAGCATCGCCAACGCCGGACTGCCCACGCTGGCGGCAGCGTTCGATGCGACCTTTCAGCAAGTGCAATGGATCGTGCTGGCCTATCTGCTGGCGGTCACCACGTTGATTGTCAGCGTCGGGCGACTGGGGGACGGCTTCGGGCGGCGACGCTTGCTGTTGATCGGTATCGGCATCTTTACCGCCGCCTCGCTGGCCTGCGCACTGGCACCGAGCCTCGCATGGCTGATCGGTGCGCGGGCGATGCAAGGCCTTGGCGCGGCGATCATGTTCGCGCTGACGGTGGCGCTGGTGGCCGATGCGGTGCCCAAGTCCCGGGCCGGCAGTGCGATGGGGTTGCTGGCCACGATGTCCGCCACCGGCACCACCCTCGGACCGTCGCTCGGTGGGCTGTTGATGGCGCATGTCGGCTGGCAGTCGATCTTCGTGATCAACGTACCGCTGGGCTTGCTCAACGCATGGTTGGTGTATCGCTATTTGCCGAAGGACCGGATCGTGCGCTCGGGAGTTGCATTTGATTATCCCGGCACCGCCGTACTGATGCTGACGCTGGCGGCCTATGCACTGGCGATGACGATTGAAGGCCTCACCCCGACGTTGCTGTTGCTCAGTCTGTTGGGCGTGGGGTTGTTCATCCTGGTCGAGCAACGGAGCAAGGCGCCGCTGATTCACCTGTCATTGTTCACCGACACGCGAATCAGCAGCAGTCTGGCGCTGACGTTGCTGGTCACGACAGTGATGATGACCACGCTGGTGGTCGGGCCGTTTTACCTGAGCCGAGGACTGGGTCTTTCCAGCACTCAGGTCGGTCTGGTGTTGTCGATCGGGCCGTTGCTGGCGGCGTTCAGCGGCGTACCGGCGGGGCGGCTGGTGGATCGTTTCGGGGCGCGGCGGATGGTGCCGGGTGCGTTGCTCGGACTGGCCTGTGGATGTGGTCTGTTGGCGCTGTTGCCGATGAGTTTCGGGGTGCTTGCCTATGTGCTGCCGATCACGGTGGTGGCTTTGAGTTATGCGCTGTTCCAGGCCGCCAACAACACCGGGTTGATGTCCGGGGTTGCTCAGGATCAGCGTGGCGTGGTCTCGGCCATGCTCGGACTGTCGCGCAATCTGGGCTTGATCACCGGGGCGGCAGCGATGGGCGCGGTGTTCGCCCTGGCCACGGATGATCCGACCCAGGCGCCGGCCGCGGTCATCGCGGGCGGCTTGCACATGACCTTCGGTGTGGCCACGGCGTTGATGTTCGCGGCGCTTGTCCTTGGCGCCTTCACACACTTGCGTCTCGCGTCTCCCGTGCCGGAAAGAACAGTTCAAAGCAGGTGACGCCATCAGCGCTGCTGACGCTGTAGCGGCCCTGATGCAACTGCATGATGGTCGCCACGATCGACAGGCCCAGTCCGTTGGATTGGGCCGAGCGTTCGCGGGACGGATCGACGCGGTAGAAGCGTTCGAACAGTCGCGACAGGTGTTCGGGCGCAATGGTCGCGCCCTGATTGCGCACTCGCAGATAGCTGCCGTCCGCTTCGGCGATGGCTTCGACTTGCAACGTCGAGTCCGCCGCGCCGTACTTGATCGCGTTGGCGCACAGATTGGCCAGGGCCCGACGCAGCAGCATCGGCTCGGCCCAGATCACGCCGCTGCCACGGGCCTCGATGGTGACACCGACATCGGCGGCCAGGCCTTCGAAGTAATCGGCGATGCGCTGCATCTCGTCGCAGGCGTCCAGCTCCTGACGCTGGCTCAGCGCGCTGGCCGGGTCGGTGCGGGCGAGAAACAGCATGTTGTCGAGCATCCGCGCCAGCCGTTCGAGTTCCTCGACGTTGGAGGCGAGCAACTGCTGATAGGCGTCCACGCTGCGGTTCTGTTGCAGGGCGACCTGGGTTTCTCCGAGCAGGTTGTTGATCGGCGTGCGCAGTTCGTGGGCCATGTCGGTGGAAACCTGACTGAGTTGCGCAACCCCTCGGTCGAGCCGGTCCAGCATCGCATTGAAAGACTCGATCATTGGCTGCAATTCCCGGGGCGTACCTTGGCGGTCGAGGCGTTCGCCGAGGTTGGCGATGCCGATCCCGTGGGCATGCCGGGCAATCCGCCGCAACGGCAGCAAGCCGCGATACACCAACAGGCAACCGACCAGCGCCAGCACAATCGCCGCCAGTGAGGCGAGGCCGTACACGCTGAGCCGGTAATTGGCGAGCATCGCCGTACGTTCGCTCATCACCTTGGCGATGAGCACCTGCAGATTGCCCTGGTCGCCGGAGTCGATACTGGCCGCCACTGCCGAGAACGGCACGCCGTTGATGCTCGGCAGATGCTGCACGTCGTTGAGCGCCATGACATGGTCGATCGGTACGGCGGGCACGCTTGGCAGTGCCAGGTCGCCGGGGTTGACCACGAACAGGGGCGGTTGCCCCGGCGCACCGATGGTCAGCAGCGCTTCGCGGTTGCCCAGCATGTTCTGGAACAGCGCCGGTTTGGTCTTGATCAGCTCGAGCGTGTTGCTGTCGTTGAGGATGGTGCGCAACTGATCGATGCGGCTGACCAACTGGATGTCGTCGCGGCGAGTCAGTTGCTCTTCGAGCTGGTTGTACAGCGCCGCGCCGAGGCCCGCCAGCGCGGCGAAGGCGAGCACCGCGAAGACCAGCGCCAGGCGTAACGTCAGCGAATACGTGCCGGCGATTTTCATGGCTGGGTATCGAAGCGGTAGCCGATGCCGCGCACGCTGTGGATCAGCTTGAGCGGGAACGGATCGTCGATCTTCGCCCGCAGGCGGCGCACGGCGACATCGACCACATTGGTGTCGCTGTCGAAATTCATGTCCCACACCCGCGAGGCAATCAGCGAACGCGACAGCACTTGCCCGGTGTGGGTGGCGAACAGTTGCAGCAAGGCGAATTCCTTGTTGGTCAGGGTGATCCGGTTGCCGGCGCGGCTGACTCGGCGTTTGAGTACGTCGATCTGCAGATCGGCCACCTGCAAATGCTCTTCTTCATGGATCGGCCCGCGTCGGGTCAGGGTGCGCAGGCGCGCCACCAGTTCGGCGAAGGAAAACGGCTTGATCAGGTAATCGTCAGCGCCCAGTTCCAGGCCTTTGACCCGGTCGGCGATGTCGTCGCGGGCGGTCAGGAACAGCACCGGCGTGTCGGCTTCCTTGCGCAGCCGGCGCAGGACTTCCCAGCCATCCATTTTCGGCATCATCACGTCCAGCACGATCACGTCGAAGTCGAACTCCAGCGCCAGGTGCAGACCGTCGGCGCCGTCCCGGGCCAGGCTCACGCTGTAGCCCAGTTCCTGCAAGCCGTTGAGCAAGTAATTGCCGGCCTTGGGTTCGTCTTCGACAACAAGGATATTCATGGGCACTGTGCCTCAATGGTCGTTGGTGCAGCCGCTGCCCTGCACTTGATAGTCCAGCACATGTTCACGGCCCTGGTGGTCGAGGTATTTGAGTTGCGCGGGGATCACGCCGCAAGCCTGGGAAATATCGGTGCTGGAGATGACTTTGTCGACATCCAGGTGCACGAAGAATCCGGTTTTGTCATGAATGACGGCGGCGTCCGGTGCAGGCGCGGCGAACACGGAACCGGTGGCGAGGAGGGCAGTGAAGGCGAGGATCAGGGTTTTCATGATGGGTCACTCGAGTCGTTGAAGTTGATCGGCGTTCTGGCCGGGACAACTTCAAGCTACCGGGCGATCCGCTCGGCAAACCGACAACTCGATGACAAATCTGTAATAAAACGAACCTGTGGGAGCCAGCGCACTCCCACAGAGTATTCAGCTGGCGTGGGTGCTGAGAATGCTCGCGATCTGTTGCGGCTGGCAGTTGAGATACGGCGAGGATTTCAGCCACTGCTGATCCGGGTACCAGGAGAACATGAATTGGCCATTCTTCAGACTGTCGATCACCCGTTTGGCGACTTGCGGTCGTACGGCCGGGCAACCCTGGCTGCGGCCCAGACGACCGGTGCGTTTGCTCCAGAACGGGTTCACATAGTCGGCGGCGTGGATCACGATGGCGCGGTCGCGGGCCATGTCGTTGACGCCCGGCTCCAGACCGTCCATGCGCAGCGAGTAACCGTGAGTGCCCTGGTAACTTTCCTGGGTACGGAACAGGCCGAGGCTGGACTGAAAGCTGCCTTCACGGTTGGAGAACCGGGTGGCAAAGTTTTCCCCGGAATTCGAGCCGTGGGCGACCAGATCACGCAACACCAGTTTTTTCCGGGTCAGGTCGAAGATCCACAACCGACGCTCGGTGGACGGCTGCGAATAGTCGATGATCGCCAGGTGACGGGACTGCTTCGCGCCGTTGTTGATCGCACATTGCATGGCGTTCAAGGCACCTTTGAGCGCCTGGGGATTGAGTTCCGGAGCGGCGTGCGCGAGGCTGGTGTACAGAACCGGCGAAGAGGTGCCGGCGGCAAAGGCTGGACTGGTCAGCACGCCAATGGCGGTGGCAGTCAGCAGAAGTCGGCGCAAAAACGTCAACATTTAACGTGAGTCTCCACTTGCTACTTGTTTGGCACTTAGGCTCCTGACGTCCAGTCGTTCCCGGCAAGCCCGCGAATCGGGCCTGACTGTTCACCGCACCTGAGGTAAGGTTGACCGTCAATCAGGACGGCCATGGATTGGAGTAAAGCAGTTGTTCAAAAAGTACGCATGCTACTTGAGCATTTGTTTGCTCGCTGCGCCGTTTGTCGCTTGTGCCGAAGAGCCGTTGCCGGGGCTCCCGACGCTACCGCCCGTACCGACGCAAATGCCTGTCGAGCCGCAGAGCCCGTTGCAGGCTGCGCTGATCAGCCTGCCGCAGGCGTGCCCGACGATCGGCACCAGCCTCAATGGTCCGGCGCTGGATCAATTGCGCGCGTTCTACCAGCAGCAGGACTGGCTGCCGGTGTGGGCCGATGGCGGGCAATTGCCCGCCTTGCATGCGCAATTGCAGCTGTTGGCCGACGATGGCCTGAACCCGAAACGCTATCCGGTGGCGCTCAGCGCCCCGCAGGACGGCGAACTGTGCGCCGACATCCAGATCAGCCGTTACTACCTGCAAGCCCTGCAGGATCTGCATTACGGTCTCCTGTTGCAATCGCACTTCGAACCCCTGTGGCATTCCGACGAAACGCCACGCGACCGTCAGGCCGAATTGCTTGCCATCGCCGTTCCGGGCGTGCACAACGTTGCGGCCGCCTTCGATCTGGCACGCCCGCAACTGGCGCAGTACCAGAACCTGCGTCATCTCTACGCCGCTCAACGCCTGAAAGCCTTGCCCCAATGGACGTCAGTGGGCAACGGCCCGTTGCTGCGTCCGGACATGGAAGACAAACGCGTACCGGAACTGGCCCGGCGGCTCTACAGCGAAGGCTACCTGAGCAGCCTGGTCGGCACGCCGGACAACGCTTATCACGGCGTATTGGTCGAGGCGGTGAAGAGCTTTCAGGCCAACCATTCGTTGCAGGCCGACGGGGTGGTCGGGCCGGGAACGATTGCCGAGCTCAACATCAGTCCGCTGACCCGTCGCGAACAGTTGCGGGTCAACCTTGAACGTTTCCGCTGGATGGCCCAGGACATGGAGCCGGACGGTTTGCTGGTCAATGTCGCCGCTGCCGAACTGACGCTTTATCAGGGTGGCCTGCCGGTGTGGCACACCCGCACCCAGGTCGGGCGCGCCGAACGCCAGACCCCGCTGCTCAAATCCCGGGTCACGCGCCTGACCCTGAACCCGACCTGGACCGTGCCGCCGACCATCTGGAAGGAAGACAAACTGCCGGAAATCCGCAAGGACCAGACCTTCCTCAGCCGCCAGAATCTGCAAGTGCTCGACGCCAATGGCCAGCCGCTGGCCGCCGCCGACATCGACTGGGACAACCCCGGCAACATCCTCCTGCGTCAGGACGCCGGGCCGCGCAACCCGCTGGGGCAAATGGTCATTCGTTTCCCCAATCCGTTTTCGGTGTACCTGCACGACACGCCGAGCAAGGCGCTGTTCGACAAGGGGCCACGGGCGTTCAGTTCCGGCTGCGTGCGGGTCGAGCATCCGATGAAGCTGCGCGACTTCCTGCTCAGCCCGGCGGAGAAGGCGCGCACCGATACCTTGCTCGCTACCGGAACCACCCATGAATTCCGCCTGAGCAATCCGGTGCCGATCCTCATGACTTACTGGACGGCCCAGGCCGACGACCATGGTCGCGTGCTCTACGCACCGGACATCTACAGCCGGGACAGCGCGCTGCTGGCCGGGCTGGACCGGGCGCATTGATCCTCAGCGGCTGGCGCGTTTCCAGAACAAGCGCGCCAGCCAGGCATCCACGCTCAACTTGCCGGCCCCGGCAAACACCAGCGGCATTAATGCGGCAAGGTAGATCGCCGGCAGCTTGAAGTTGCCGAAGCCCTTGTTGGTGATCGCGTACCCCTGAGCCAGTTCACTCAACGATGACCAGTCCGCCGGCCAGTGCACGGCCGCGGTGGCGACGACGGTCACGACCATCAGCGAAATCGCCGAAATCCGCGTGCCGAATCCGATCAGGATCGCCAAGGCGCAGATCAGCTCGGCCCACATCGACAGCTCCCAGTTCAGCGTCGCCGGCAAGTGATCGAAGGGAAACGGGAAACGCTCCTGAATGTCTTCGAACCAGTTCTGGCCGTTGAATTTCTCCAGCCCCGATTCGAAGAATTCCCAGGCGATGAACAGGCGCAAGGTCAGCGGTGCGAGCCACTGGCCGGCGCGGTCGAGGTTCAAATGCAGGCCTTTGACGGCCGACGAGAGAGCTGTGGTCATGGCAAGGCTCCATTCATTCAAAGGGAAACGGGGCACCGACGTACCCCGTGCAAAGGGTTATTCGCCGGCGCCGCACTTGCCTTCGCCGCATTTGCCTTCCGAGGTTTTTTCCGCCGAGTCGGCCTTGGCCTGGGTCTGGCTGTAGCCGTGATCCAGTTGCTTGACGCTGAACGCTTCGGAAGCCGAAGCGGCGTTGGACAGGGCCAGGCCACCGGCAAGCAGCAGGCCCAGCGTCAGGGAAGTTTTCGAAAGTTTGGTCATGGTGAATCTCCGATGCGAGGTGTGAGTTCAAAGGCTTGATCGGGGCTGCCGATCGACAGGTTCATTTGAACGCCGGGCTGTATCGCTGATGTGTCGCGAAGGGCCGGATTTGTGCGCGGGATGTGTCGGGCATCGAGCCGTACACACTGCGATACACAGACTGCTCAAAAATTGTGGGAGCGAGCTTGCTCGCGATGGCGGTGGCTCAGGCGCCGAGGATGCTGGCTGTCCTGGCCTCATCGCGAGCAAGCTCGCTCCCACAATGGATCTCCAATTATTCCGAATGTGTGATTTGCCTCAGCCCCGCAGCGTCTAGCCACGGTGTCCCCGCAATCCCATGGGGCGAGACTTCGAGACCCGGCATGCAAGCGCTGTTGAACGAGATCCTTGACGCTGTCCGGCCCCTGATCGGGCAGGGCAAGGTGGCTGACTACATTCCCGCCCTCGGCACCGTGCCGGCCAATCAACTGGGCATCGCCGTGTATGGCAACGACGGCGAGATGTATTGCGCCGGCGACGCCGAGACGCCGTTCTCGGTGCAGAGTATTTCCAAGGTGTTCAGCCTGGTGCAGGCCATCGAACATTCCGGCGAGGCAATCTGGGAACGCCTGGGCCACGAGCCGTCCGGCCAGCCGTTCAACTCGCTGGTGCAACTGGAGTTCGAACGCGGCCGTCCGCGTAATCCATTCATCAATGCCGGGGCACTGGTGATCTGCGACATCAATCAGTCGCGCTTTGCCGCACCGGCCTTGTCGATGCGCGACTTCGTCCGGCGGCTGTCGGGCAACCCGCAGGTGATGGTCGACGGCAAGGTCGCCGACTCCGAGTACCAGCACCGCGCGCGCAACGCGGCGATGGCGTATCTGATGCAATCCTTCGGCAATTTCCACAACGACGTTGAGGCGGTGCTGCGCAGCTACTTCAGCCATTGCGCGCTGCGCATGAGCTGTATCGACCTGGCTCGGGCGTTCTGCTTCCTGGCCAACGACGGCTTCTGCAAACACAGCGGCGAGCAGATTCTGAGCCGGCGCCAGACCCAGCAAGTCAACTCGATCATGGCCACCAGCGGCCTCTACGACGAGGCCGGTAACTTTGCCTATCGCGTTGGTCTGCCGGGCAAGAGCGGCGTCGGTGGCGGCATCGTCGCGGTGGTGCCGGGGCAGTTCACGGTGTGCGTGTGGTCGCCGGAACTGAACACGGCGGGCAACTCGCTGGCGGGGATGGCGGCGCTGGAAATGCTCAGTTCGCGGATTGGCTGGTCGGTGTTCTGAGCCCGTGTTGCTTTGAGGGAGGCCAACCTATACATTTTCCGGCCGCCCTCAATATGGTGAATCTGCTCCATGTCTCTCGCGCTCGAACGTCTCGTCGCTGGCACGCCTATCCCTTTCGCCGGTAACCGCGTCACCGTGGTCAGCCCCGAACTGGCCGAGCGTTTCCGACCCGGCGATCACCTGTTGGTGGAGCAGGTGAGCGGCGAGCTGTTGCTGATTCCGGTGGTGGATCAGCAGGCCGCGTCGGTGGCGATCGAGCGTGCAGCGGCGGCGTTTACTGCGTTGTCCGCGGTGTCGGATGAGGCCATCAGCCGCTTCTTCGATCTGTTCGCCCAACGCCTGGAAAACCCGGACGCCTGGGCACTGATCGAAGCCGCCAACCTCGCCGACATCGAACGGGCCAAGGTTCGCGGCCGTTCCACTACCCGGTTGCTCGCCGACGAGCGCATGCGCCGCGACATGATCGCCGGCCTGCGTGCCTGGCGTGATGCGCCGGCCACCCGCGGCAAAGTCATCAGCAGCGTCGAGCATGAGGGCTGGAAGGTCGAGCAGGTCGTGTCGCCGCTGGGCA
The DNA here is from genome assembly GCF_002113215.1 of Pseudomonas sp. B15(2017). Classification (NCBI taxonomy): domain Bacteria; kingdom Pseudomonadati; phylum Pseudomonadota; class Gammaproteobacteria; order Pseudomonadales; family Pseudomonadaceae; genus Pseudomonas; species Pseudomonas sp. B15(2017). The sequence goes on along the minus strand of NZ_NEJZ01000024.1, from coordinate 3,619 downwards.
TCGTCGCGTTCGTGTTCGAGGGCCGGCCAAACGTCTTCGCCGACGCCGCTGGCGTACTGCGCACCGGCAACACGGCGGTGCTGCGCATTGGCAGCGATGCATTGGGCACCGCGCAAGCCATCGTTACCCATGCCTTGAATCCGGCGCTGGCCGATGCCGGTCTGCCGGCGGGTGCGGTGTCGCTGGTGGAGAGCGTCAACCACGCCGCCGGTTGGGCGATGTTCGCCGATCGGCGTCTGTCGCTGGCCGTGGCCCGTGGTTCGGGCCGCGCGGTCAGTCAGCTGGGCAGCATCGCCCAGCAGGCCGGCACCGCCGTCAGTCTGCACGGCACGGGTGGCGCGTGGCTGATCGCCGATCGCGATGCCGACGCCAGGCGCTTTGCCGCGGTGGTGCGCAACTCGCTGGATCGCAAGGTTTGCAACACGCTGAACGTCTGCCTGATCCAGCGCGAGCGTGCTGCCGAACTGGTGCCGCTGTTCCTCGACGCCTTGCAGCAGGCCGGTGCTGCGCGTGGTCAGGGTTGCAAACTGCACATCGTCGAAGGCAGCGAAAGCTACCTGCCGAGCGACTGGCAGAACGCGACGGTCGAGGTCTATCGCGCCGAGGGTTACCAGACCGAAGCGCTGGCTGAACCGCTGCCGCAAGCGCAATTGGGTCGCGAGTGGGAATGGGAAGAAACCCCGGAAACCAGCCTGATGATCGTCGACGATCTGGATCAGGCCATCGCGCTGTTCAATCGCTACAGCCCGCAATTCACGGTGTCGTTGATCAGCGAAGATGCAGCGGTTCAGGAGCGCTTCTACAGCGCGGTCAACGCGCCGTTCGTGGGTAACGGGATCACCCGATGGGTCGATGGCCAATACGCACTGAACAAGCCGGAACTGGGCCTTTCGAACTGGGAAAGCGGCCGCCTGTTTGCCCGCAGCGCGATCCTCTCCGGCGACGGTGTGTTCACCGTACGCAGCCGCATGACGCAAATCGATCTGGGCGTAAAACGCTGAACAGAACAACGCCGCGCCCGTCGCAATGAGGGGCGCGGTGTTGTGTTTTCAAGCAGCATCGACTGCCTGACCGTAGACCGCACACGTCGACGGGTGCTCGGCCAGTGAGACGAAGGTGCGGCGGTCTTCGCTCAAGGCATCGATGGAGCCGGTCTCGATGTCGTAGACCCAGCCATGCAGATTCAGCAGGCCTTTCTCCTGGGCCAGGCGCACGCTTGGGTGAGTCTGGATGTTCGCCAGTTGGGCGATCACGTTTTCCCGCACCATTGAACTCAGCTTGGCCGCGTCATTGGCGTGTGGCCGTGATTCGTTGACCACTTTCGCCGACTCGGCGTGTTGCAGCCAGCCGCTGACGGCGGGCAGATGATCCATGCATTTGCACTGGGCGATGGCGGTCATGGCGCCGCAATCGGAGTGGCCGCAGATCACGATGTCGGTCACGCCGAGCACAGCCACCGCGTATTCCACTGTCGCCGAAACCCCGCCCGGATGCGGGCTGTAGGAGGGCACGATATTGCCGGCGTTGCGGATCACGAACAGCTCGCCGGGTTCTTGCTGGGTCAGCAGTTCCGGGACGACGCGGCTGTCGGAGCAAGTGATGAAAAGCGTGCCCGGGGTTTGGGTAGTCGCCAGGTGTTTGAACAGTTCGGTGCGTTGTGGAAACGCTTCGTTCTGGAACTTCAGGAAGCCTTCGATCAGGTTTTTCATGGTGTAGTCCTCTCAGTTCGAACAGCCGGTGCCGAATTCGCTGTATTGAAGAATGTGTTTTGCGCCGTGGCTGTCGAGGTACGTCATCTCGACCGGCACCACGCCGCAGATGTCGGCGACCGGGGTGATGCTCACGACTTCAGCGATGTCCAAAGACATGCCGTAGCGGTAGGCGACGGCCTCTTCATCAGCCTGAGCCTGGGCGGCAAGGCCGGCGAGCAGGGCCAGGGTCAACAGAATTTTTTGCATGGGGCAGCCTCCAGACAGATGTGGTGACGACTTGGTAATTCAGGTTTTGGATGGGCCCGCACGCGATGGGCGGGCCCGGAGGAATCAGAACGGACGCAGCGGAAGGAACTTGCCGTCGAGGGTGACCACGGCGCGGGAACCGCCTTCAGGGTCTTCGACTTTCTTGATGTCGAGCTTGAAGTTGATCGCGCTGATGATGCCGTCGCCGAACTGCTCGTGAACCAGGGCTTTGAGGGTGGTGCCGTAGATCTGGATCATCTCGTGGAAACGGTAGATGGTCGGGTCGGTCGGCACACCGTCGAGGCTGCCGCGCAGCGGGATGATTTGCAGGGCGGCGACGTCTTCGGCGCTCAGCTCAAGCTTGTCGCCAACCACTTCGGCAGCGTTTTTTGGCAGCGGGTGCTGGCCGAGGAGGGCGGCGGTGACATAGGCCAGGCTCAGGCCGGTGCCGTCGGCCAGATCCTGCCACGAGAGGTTCTTCTGTGCCTTGGCATCCAGGGTGCGGGTGGTCAGGGCGATGCGGCTGTCGTTGTAGGCTTGGGATTGCATGGTGCTTCTCCTTTCGGGGTTGGCTTGCTGTGTGGGATTCATCTTCTGCCGATTGATCCATAGCGTCCAAGACCGATATACAATGCAAAGCATAAGTACTGCCTATAGATGGAGCGTCCCATGCTGTTGCGACATTTGCGATACCTGCTGGCCGTGGCCGATCACGGCGGTTTCACTCGGGCAGCCGAAGCGCTGCACGTGTCGCAGCCCACCCTGTCGCAACAGATCCGCCAACTGGAAGAAAGCCTCGGGGTGGATCTGTTTGATCGCACCTCGCGTTCGGTCAAACCCACTGACGCCGGTCAGGCCTATATCGAATGCGCGCGACGGGTGCTGGTGGAGCTGGAGGCGGGCAAGCGCGCGTTGCATGACGTGAAGGATCTTTCCCGGGGCTCGCTGCGGCTGGCCATGACGCCGACATTCATGGCGTATCTGGTCGGGCCGTTGGTGCGCGACTACGTGGCGCGGTATCCGGGGATTCACCTGGAGATTTTCGAGTTGTCGATGGACGACATCGAGGCCGGGCTGGCGGATGACTCACTGGATATCGCGATTGCTTTCACGCCGGTGCGCAACCCTGACATCGAATGCATCCCGGCGTTTGTCGAGACGTTGGGCGTGATGGTCGGGCGAGAGCATCCGTTGTATGACAGCGCTTCGGTGCTGACGCCGGGTGAGATTGCGCAACTGGATTTCGCTCTGTTGGCACCGGACTTCATCACGCGGTTATCGATTGACGAGTATTTCCGTCAGCACGGCATCACGCCCAAGGTGCAGATCGAGGTGAATTCGGTGAGCACGTTGCTGGAAGTGATCCGGCATGCGCCGATTGCGACCATGTTGCCAGAGGCGATTGCGACCGATGACCGGGCATTGCGCCGGTTGCATGTCCAGAGCGAGGCGCCGCAGCGGGGAGCGGCGTTGTTGCGGCGCCAGAACAACTATCACAGTGCGGCATCGGTGGCGTTCATGGAGATGGTGCTGGAACCCCGTTCATGAGCATTGTTTGCGAGTGTCTAGTCCTGAAATAGGTTTACACCTGTTTCAGCCTCAAAACGCCCGATGCACCGCATCGGGTGTTTTGTATTTCAGCGACAGATGAGGCCGCTCGT